>CBDUDB010000008.1:0-34790 GCA_965365795.1 uncultured bacterium
GCGGCCGCGTGGGCGATTTCGCTGGCCGGGGTGATGGGATAACCGTAGTAGGTGCGGCATCCCGCCGCGAGAGCGCCGACGATGATGGCGTCATTGCCCTTCATGAACTGTTTGGCCATGGAATTTCTCCCGTCGAGAAAGAACAGATCGATCTACGGTTTGACCACACGAATGGCGCCCGGTTCAGGGCAAGCGTAGAAACACAGCCCGCAACCGGTGCAGTCGGCACCGGTGTAGTAGGCCGGGTGATAACTGGCGCTGTTGAGTTTGTCGCTGATGGCTATGACGGTTTTTGGACAGACCGCCAGGCACAGTTGGCAACCCTTGCAGAGTTCCCCGTTGACCTCCATGAAAGGCACGTCCAGCGCAGTTTTTTCGGTCATGGAAATCACCCCGTTGAGTGAGAGTTAAAAGGCATTGAACCTGTTACTGGTTAAACATAATAGGTCACCGCACGGGCCCCAAAAAAATGTTTCCCGTGCGGGGATGGCTTGAATCAGGACTATAACTATCTATTATCCAAAACCTTCGTTCAGGCATCTTTCCATTCGGGCTTGCGTTTTTCCACGAAGGCGCTGCAGCCCTCCTTGGCGTCCTGTGAAGACCCGACAACCCCGAAAAGGGCGGCCTCCAGGCGGCAGCCGCCGTCCTGGGTCATCTCCACACCTTCGCCGACGGCCTTGAGGGCCACCCGCAGGGTCAGGGCCGATTTTCCGGCCAACGCCTTGGCCACTATCATGACCGAATCCATGAATTCCCCGGCGGGGTAGACCTTGTTGACCAGGCCGATGGCCATGGCGTCCACGGCGTCAATCATGTTCCCCAACAGGACCATTTCCAGAGCGCGCCCCTTGCCCACCAGACGGGGCAGCCGCTGGGTTCCACCGAAGCCGGGAATGAGCCCGAGCCCCGTTTCGGGCAGCCCCAGACGGGCTTTATCACTGGCGTAGCGGAAGGTGCAGGCCATGGCCAGTTCGCACCCACCGCCCAGGGCAAATCCGTTGACGGCGGCGATGACGGGTTTGCCCAGGTTTTCGATGCGGTTCATGACGGCCTGGCCCCGGGCCGAAAATTGTTCCGCGAAGCTGGACGTCATGTCGGCCATTTCCCCGATATCGGCTCCGGCCACGAAGGCCTTCTCCCCCGCGCCCGTCAAGACCACCACCCGGGTTTCGGGGTCGGAGGCCAGATCCGCAAAACAGACATCCAGCTCTCCGACCGTATCATAGGTCAAGGCGTTGAGCTTGTCGGGGCGATTCACGGTCACTGTGGCGACTCCGTCAGCCTTTTCGCAGAGGATATTCTTGAAACTCATCGGGCGGCCCCTTTCAGTACCTGGTGATTGCTCGTTCCGGGCACTATACCAACGCTCTGGCGATGGTTCTAGACTATTTGGAATAATACCGTTCAATAAATGATCATCATGAAGGTGGCGAAGGCATTCTTTTCACTGCATATTGGGGAGACCTGGGGGACGAATTAGCCTGCCTCACCCAACTGGTTTCCCTGCGAAATTTCCCAGGCAGATGTGGATTTTGGTATGAGCGAAATTTTTCGTTCCCAATTCTTCCTGCCGATGGCGATCCTTGCAGCCATCTCGCTGGTGTTGCTTTGCGCCCTGTATTTTGCCCTGCGCAAGTTACGGAATCTGGGCAAACGCCAGCGGATCCTCGAAGGTGATATCCGGAAACTGGAAGGACAGCTGGACCAGGCCCACCGTATGGAGGCGGTCGGCATCCTTGCCGGGAGCATCGTCAATAACCTGAACAACCTGCTGGCCGTGATCCTGGGACACACCCGGATCGCCAACAACGAATTGGGTCCCGATGCGCCCGCGCGGGACGAACTGGATCGGATCGCCAAGGCCGGACACATGGCCACCGAACTGGTGCGCGAGATCAGCGATTTCTACCTGCAGGCCGACCGGGCCCGCAAACCTACCAGTCTGGTTCCGGTCGTGCGGGATACCCTGAAACTCATCCGGGACATTCTTCCTTCCACGGTCATCATCAAGTCCGAACTCAAACCCTGCAGCCCGGTCCTGGCTTCGGTCACGGGTATTCAGCAGGTCCTGATGAATCTCTGCAGCAACTCCATGCATGCCATGTACCGCCAAACGGGCACTCTGGAAATCGTACTCGAAGAAGAAGTGGTGACCGCCGGCCGCAAGGCCATGCCCCAGGACCTGGCCCCCGGCAGTTACGCCCGCCTGACCGTTCGCGACGACGGCCGGGGCATGGACCGGGAAATGCTCGACCAGATTTTCGATTCCTATTTCACCGGCAACCAGAACGGAACCAAGATGGGGATCGGTTTGAGTACCGTGTCACGGATCCTGGAAGACAATGACGGGGTGACCATCGTGCGTAGCCAGGTCGGCGAAGGTACGGCTTTTGATCTCTATTTCCCCTTGATCGCCTGGGAAGTGGCCGCTCCGGAAGAATTGAAATCACTGGCCGCGGTCTCTGGCGCGACCGACCAGGAGGACGGGGTTCCGGTCCACATCGAATCTTCTTCTGGTCAAATCGCCTCGATCAACCAGCGGACTTCCGTTCCCAAGGCCACCGTGTTGCTGATCGACGACGAGGAGATGGTCGCCCAGGTCATGACCAGCGGACTGCAACGTCAAGGATTTCGGGTGATCACCCATACGGACAGCCGTAAAGCTTTGGCCGACTTTTCCCAGACTCCGGATCTGTTCGACGTCGTGGTTACCGATCAGATCATGCCCCACATGTCCGGCGTGCGCCTGACGCGGAAAATCCACGAGATGCGGCCGGACCTGCCGGTCATCCTCTTCACGGGTTTCCGGGACAGTTTCCACGAGACCCAGGCGCGGGAAGCCGGCGTGGTGGAATTCCTGCTCAAGCCCGGCAGCCACCGGGATCTCGCCAACCTCATCCTCCGCCTGACCAAGCGCAAAATGGCCGGCCGCGGTTGACGCACTATTCACGGGCCAGGATTTTCCTTAATTGACGCCTCTTTCGCAAGTCTGTTAGATTTTCCCGGAGGCGGCCCCAATCTGCTATGATCCCGCCCGAATATTTTCACGACCTTCACCACCGTTCCCGCTTTCAAGGGATCCATCATGAGCAATTCCTTCGCCGAAAATCTCAAGCGACTGAAAGAACTGCGTACCGAGGCGCTTGCCGGCGGCGGCGCCGACCGGGTGGCCAAAATCCACGCCAAGGGCCGTCTGACCGCCCGGGAGCGCATTCATCTTCTGTTGGATGAAGGCAGCTTCCAGGAGACGGGTGTTTTTGTCACCCACCGCAGCCACGAAATGGGCATGGACAAGAACCGCCCCGTGGGTGACGGCATGGTCACGGGCGTGGGCCGCATCGACGGTCGTCAGGTCTATGTTTTCGCCCAGGATTTCACGGTCTTCGGCGGTTCCATGAGCGAGGCCAACGCCCTGAAGATCTGTCATCTGATGGACCAGGCCCTGGAGAACGGCTGTCCGGTGATCGGGCTGAACGACAGCGGCGGGGCCCGTATCCAGGAGGGCGTGCGGTCGCTTGCCGGTTATGCCGAAATTTTTTGGCGCAACACCATGGCTTCCGGCGTCATCCCCCAGATCTCCGCCATTCTGGGGCCCTGTGCCGGCGGAGCGGTCTATTCGCCAGCCATCACCGACTTCACCTTGATGGTCGACCAAACAAGTTACATGTTCGTCACCGGGCCCAACGTCATCAAGATGGTCACCAACGAAGACGTCACCTTCGAAGAACTCGGGGGCGCCAATACCCATTCGACCAAAAGCGGTGTGGCGCACTTCATGGCCGCCAGCGACGCGGACTGTCTGCTGATGACCCGCCGCCTGATTAGCTTCTTACCCCAGAACAATCTCGAAGAACCACCCCGGGTCACCCCCACGGACGTACCGGACCGGCGCGAAGAGAAGTTGAACGGGATAGTCCCGGACGACAGTCGCAAACCCTACGACATGACCGAGGTGATCCGCCTGGTCGTGGACGAAGGCGATTTTCTCGAAGTACAGCCTCGGCACGCCCAGAACATCATCTGCGGTTTCGCGCGCCTGGACGGGCAGCCGGTGGGCATCGTGGCCAACCAGCCCAAGTTTCAGGCCGGGGTGCTGGACATCAACTCCTCCATCAAGGGGGCGCGTTTTGTCCGGACTTGCGACTGTTTCAACGTCCCCTTGGTTGTATTCGAAGATGTGCCCGGATTCCTGCCGGGTACCGAACAGGAATTCGGGGGCATCATCAAACATGGGGCCAAGCTGCTGTTCGCATTCTGCGAAGCCACTGTGCCCAAACTCACCGTCATCACCCGCAAGGCCTACGGCGGGGCCTACGACGTCATGAACAGCAAACATATCCGCGCCGACTACAACATAGCCTGGCCGGGCGCCGAACTGGCGGTCATGGGACCCGAAGGAGCGGTGAACATCCTGTTCCGGCAGGCGCTGGCCGACAGCGACGATCCCGACGTGGAACGCCAGAAGATGGTCGACGAATACAACGAACTCTACGCCAATCCGTTCATCGCTGCGGGACTCGGCTACCTGGACGACGTCATTGAGCCCGCGGACACGCGCCGCCATCTGATCGGCGCCCTGAACAACCTGCGCGGCAAGAAGCAGAACCTGCCCCCGAAGAAACACGGTAACATTCCCCTGTAGGGAGAGCGTTGTGGCAAACAACACGACCGGGAAAAAATTCGACAAGGTGCTCGTGGCCAATCGTGGCGAGATCGCCGTGCGCATCATCCAGGGCCTGAAGGAAATGGGCCTCGCAACGGTCGCCGTCTACTCGGAAGTCGACCGCACCGCCCTGCATGTCCTGATGGCCGACGAAGCGGTCTTCATCGGCGAAGCTCCGGCCGCCGAAAGTTACCTGGTGGGCGACAAGATCCTGGCGGCGGCGAAAACGACCGGCGCCGGCGCCATCCACCCGGGTTACGGTTTCCTTTCGGAAAATGGTCCCTTCAGTCGGCAAGTCGAAGAGGCCGGCCTGGTTTTCATCGGACCCACCGCCGAATCCATGGAGGTCATGGGTGACAAGCTGGCCTCCCGCCGCAAGATGCGATCCAGCGGAGTCCCCGTGGTTCCCGGCACCGACGAGGCGGTGACCGACCCTGACGTGGCGATCGAGATTGCCGAGGGGATCGGATATCCCGTCCTGCTCAAGGCTTCGGCCGGCGGCGGGGGCAAGGGAATGCGGATCGTCCGGGAGTCCGGCGAGATGGCCAGCTCCCTGCGCCAGACCATGGGTGAGGCGGGCAGCGCTTTCGGCAACGACGCCATCTTCGTGGAAAAATACATCGAAGATCCCAAACACATCGAGGTCCAGGTACTGGGCGACGGCACCGGTGGTGTGATCCACGTCTTCGAGCGGGAATGCTCGGTCCAAAGGCGCCACCAGAAGGTGATCGAGGAGAGCCCCTCCCCTTCGCTCACCCCCGAACTGAGGGAAAAAATATGCGCCGCGGCCGTGCAGACCGCCCAGGCCATCAACTACCGGGGCGCCGGCACGGTTGAGTTCATCCTCGCCCCCGGGGGCGAGTTCTACTTCCTGGAGATGAACACCCGGCTGCAGGTCGAACATCCGGTCACCGAAATGGTCACCGGAACGGATCTGGTCCACGCCATGGTGAAGATCGCCCTGGGCGAAGGCATCTGCTACCGGCAAGAAGACCTCCGCCAGCGGGGCTGGGCCCTGGAGTTCCGCGTCTACGCCGAAGACCCCGGCAAAAACTTCGCCCCCAGCATCGGGCGCATCGAATCACTGACCCTTCCCCAGGGACCTGGAGTCCGCCTGGATACCGGGGTCTACGAGGGGTTCGACGTACCGATTCACTACGACCCCATGCTGGCCAAACTGATTGTCTGGGGTGAGAGCCGCGAGCAGGCCATGGCCCGTTCCAAACGGGTCCTGCGCGAATTCACCCTGCACGGACCGGGACACAACCTGCCGTTCCACCTGTGGGCCCTCGATCAGCCGGCCTTCGTGGACGGGACCTACACCACCCATTTCGTGGAGAACGAGTTCGATCCCGCCAACTGGCTGCCCGCTCTTGACGACGGGCAGGCCGAAGCCCTGGTGGCCGCCACCGCCCTGTTCGAGGTCCTGCGCCGGTCCGGCGGGGAATCGACCGGCGACGATGCCCGCGTCTGCCCACCGAAAAACTGGCGGCTCAACGCCCTGCGCTCCATGACCGGCAACAAGTAAGGACCGGTGCCCGCCGGGCACCGTGAAAGGATTTTGATCGTGTTGATGAAGAAACGCTACATCCTGAACTACGACGAGAATCAATACGGAGCCGTCGTGGCCCGCGACGGCGACGAGACCATGGTGCAGGTTGAAGACGGGGACCTGACCCCGGTCAACTTCCACCGGGTTCTCAACGGCAAGGCCATTTCCATCCGTTTCGGCGGCCGACTACATCTGATTCACCTGTCGGGCAACGGCAACAACGGTTCGGTTCAGGCCACCATCGACGGCCGGCCAATCAAACTGACGGTCATGGACGAACTGAAGGCCCAGGCCCTGGAAAGTCTGGGCGACGCAGCGGTCAGCGGCACCATCGCCGCGGACATTCCCGGGCTGGTGGTCGAGATCAAGGTTGCGGTGGGACAGGTTGTCCACAAGGGGGAACCGGTCATCGTGGTGGAAGCCATGAAAATGCAGAACGAACTGACCGCCTCGACCAGCGGAACCGTGACCGAAATACTCGTTTCCGCTGGAGATTCGGTGAATCCGGGGGATCGACTGGTCATAATCGAGCCCGAACCCGGCATCTGACAGCCTCTGTTCCTGTTTTCCATGTAACCATATCCCGGTTCCATCGTCCTTTCCCATACCATGAATCATGAACTGTTTACACAATTGCTGGAAAGCAATCGCGACCGGGTTTACAGCCATGCCCTGTATGTGGTGCGAGACCCCGAAGACGCCCAGGACGTCACGCAGGATACGTTCGTCAAGTTGTGGCATAAATTCGGGAACATCGATCCGGGTAAGGCGTCCGGATGGCTTATGCGGGTCGCGCACAACCTGTGCATCGACCTGATCAGGCGCCGGCGTTCCCAGCGGGTCAACATCGGCTTTCCCGATCCGGACGCTTTGGAGCAACTTCCGGCCCCCGGAACACGGCTCGATCCGGAAAGACGCCTTCAATTCGACCAGCGGCAGCGTGCCTTGCTTGAAGCCATGGAAACGCTGCCGCCCGAAACTCGAAGCGTCATGGTCATGCACTATTTCCAGGAAATGAAGCTCCAGGAAATCGCCGAGGTACTGGACAAGACCGTCAGCGCCCTGAAGGTGCAGATACACCGGGCCCGAAAATCACTGCGCCTGGTCCTGACAGCCCCCTGCGAACCAGACCTGGACGTTAAAAGGGAGACCGGATAATGACACGTTGCCATGACATCGAAATGGAACTGGCCGCCTTCTGCGGGGAAGAGCTGGGTTCGTCCGAACGGAAGCTGGTTCAGGCTCACCTCGATGTTTGCCCTGCCTGCCGCGCCGAACTGGCCCGGGAAATGAGTCTGCGCCAAACCCTGGGTTCCCTGCCGGTGGCCATGGCCCCCGGAAATCTGGACAGGCGCATTCTGACTGCGGTACAGCCAGCCGCCAAAAAGACCGGATGGTCCCGACCGAAAGTCCGCCTGACCGCCGCGGCCGCCCTGGTCGCCGCCGGTCTGGCGGTGGTTCTTCTGCTGCCGTCCTTGCGCCCGGCGGCAACCGGTGACCCCACCTGGACCGAAGATGAAATGGCCGCCGCCCGCCAGGACGTCAGGTACACCCTGGCCCTGACCGCCAAGGTCATCAACCGCACCCGGAAAGAAACCGTGGTCGATGTATTTGCCGATAGATTGCCCAACGCCATCAACGAATCGTTCAAGAAAGTCAAACTGACCAACACGGGAGGAAACGGATGAACACGCTTCGCAACACTTCGCTCATGACCCTGATGCTCTGCCTCTTGGGCGCTGGGCTCACCCTGGCCGGGGATCTGGAAAAGGAAGTCGGCTACATCGATCTGGAATGGATCGCCATTCCCGAAGAGGCCTCGGAGATCCAGGACATCGACCTGGGGCCGATCCTGGGCGACCTGGCCAAGGACGCCCGGGAAAAGGGCGACGACGCCCTATTCAAGGCTCTGGGCATGGTCCACTCCATCCGCGTGAAATCTTTTTCCGTGGATGAGGGTGGCGACATGGACGCCAAGTCGGCGGTGGAGAAAATCGCGACCCACCTGAAAAAGGATGACTGGAAACGGTTGATCTACATGAAGGACGGCGACGAGACGGTATCGGTCAACACCAAGTACAAAGGCGAAGACCTGGTGGGACTGATGATCGTCACCTATGAACCCGAAGACAGCGTGGCTTTCGTCAACGTGGTCGGCGACCTGGACCTGGGCACCCTGCTGAGCCTGGCCAAGGATATCGACCATGACAGCATCGAGGACATGCTCGAAGAACTCGATGAAATCGAGGGTATCGAAATCGACCACGACGATGACGATCATGACGACAAGGGCGATATCTGATCCGGCGGCACCCCACCGACCGCTGGAAAAGAAAAGGCCTCCCCATTGCCGGGAGGCCTTTCTTTTTTTGGCGAACGGGAAAATCAGAAAGCGAATCGTGACAGGAACACGCCCGCGGCCACGGCCGAACCGATCACCCCGGCTACATTGGGAGCCATGGCGTGCATGATCAGGAAGTTCTGAGGATCCTCACGGGCACCGACCATCTGGCACACCCGGGCGCTATCCGGCACGGCCGACACCCCGGCCGCACCGATGATGGGATTGATCTTGTCCTTGGCGAAGAGGTTCATGAACTTGGCGAAAAGGACGCCCGCGGCCGTGGCCACACAGAACGATACGGCGCCCAGAAGGGCGATCTTCACCGAAGCCGGGGTCAAGAACCGGCTGGCGTCGGTCGAAGCGCCCACGCAAAGTCCCAGCAGGATGGTCACGATGTCGATCAGGGAGTTGCGGGCGGTCTTGGCCAAACGCTCGGTGACCCCGCTTTCCTTGAGCAGATTGCCGAAAAACAGGAATCCCAGCAGGGAGATGGCGCCCGGGGCAATGCTGGCGCACAGGACAAACGCGAGGATGGGAAAAATGATCCGGATCCGCTTGCTGACCGGGCGGGACGGCTTCATGCGGATAAGGCGTTCCTTGCGCGTGGTCAGCAATTTGATGATCGGTGGCTGAATGACCGGCACCAGGGCCATGTAACTGTAGGCTGCCACCGCGATGGCTCCCAGCAGGTGGGGCGCCAGCTGGCTGGACAGGAAAATGGCGGTAGGGCCGTCGGCGCCGCCGATGATGCCGATGGCCGCGGCGTCCTTCTCGGCAAACCCGAGCAGCAAGGAACCGGCAAAAGTCAGGAAGATCCCGGCCTGGGCGGCAGCCCCCAGCAGGATGAGCCGGGGGTTCGAGAGCATGGCCGAAAAATCGGTCATGGCCCCGATGCCCAGGAAAATCAGGGACGGATACCAGCCCTGGGTCACCCCGTTGTAAAGAACGTTCAGAACGCTGCCCTGTTCGTAGATGCCGATGTTCATACCGCTGGTCAGCGGGATATTCCCCACCAGCATGCCGAATCCGATGGGCACCAGCAAGAGGGGTTCATAATCCTTGGCGATGCCCAGGTAGATGAACAGGCAGCCAATGGCCAGCATGACCAGGTTGCCCCAGGCAAAGTTGCCGACGATGCCGACCTGCAGAAAATCCCAGAAAACATCCATGACGTCTCTTTATCTTCCCTAGGCGAAATCGACGAGGGTCTGATTTTCGCGGACGGCGTCACCGGCGGCGACCAGGACGGCCTTGACCTTGCCGGGGCCGGGCGCGGCTATGGCCGTTTCCATCTTCATGGCCTCGATGACCAGCAGAGTCTGCCCTTGGTCCACCTGGTCCCCCACCTTGACCTTGACTTCCAGCACGGTCCCGGCGATGGGCGAGGCCACCCCACCGGATCCGGCCGGCGCCGAAGCCGCGGGCGCCGGGATCGGGGCTGCGGCGGGAACATTGTTGTTGGCAGCCGGAGCATCGGTCCGCGCCGGCGGCAAGGGGGAGGCGGACCGCCGCATCTCGTCCTTGGCGTCGAGAACCTCGACGTCGACTTCATAGGCCACTCCGTGGACGGTGATCTTCAGCTTCATCTGTGCTCCTGTCCGACCGGGCACCCCGGCCGGCATGCTAGCGTTTTCTCTTGACCGCGTGGGAACCCTGCAGGATCAAACGCCCCTGGGCTGACCAAGGGGTCCTCTTCTGTTTGGGCGATAAGAGGCGCCGGATCCGGCGGACCCGAAAGCGGCCGCCCACCGCGACAGCCGCGGCGGCGGAGATCAAAACCAGGGTGGTGTCGTCGATGGTCGGTTCCTTGTCGACCGCCGCCGCCTTCTGCCGGGCCTCGTGGTCCTGCCAGCGGTCATCCAGCCGTTTCAATAAGGCCACCACGGTAGCGATCAGGGCCAACACCCCGAAAACGATCAGGACGCCCACAATCGCCAACGAACCCATTTCCGGTGTGATTTGACCCGTCACTTCCGGCCTCTCCTATAGGGGTATCAGGCCGTGTTTCTTGTCCGGCCGGACCTCGCGTTTGGATTTGAGGATCTCCAGAGACAGGGCGATGTAGGACCGCGTGTCCGCCGGTTCGATGACGTCATCAACCATGCCCCGCGCAGCTGCCGCGTAGGGAGTGGAAAATTTCTCGGTGTACTCGTCCATCAGTTCCCGGCGCTTGGCCACGGGATCGGCGGCGGCGGCGATCTCGCGCCGATACAGAACGTTGACCGCTCCCTCGGCCCCCATCACCGCGATTTCCGCCGAAGGCCAGGCGGCCACCCGGTCGGCACCCATGGACCGGGCGCACATGGCCAGGTAGGCTCCTCCGTAGGCCTTGCGCACCACGACGGTAATCTTGGGCACGGTGGAGGCCCCGTAGGCGAACAGCATCTTGGCACCATGGCGGATGATCCCGGCGTATTCCTGCTGGACCCCGGGCATGAACCCGGGCACGTCCACGAAAGTCACCAGGGGAATGTTGAAGGCGTTGCAGAACCGGATGAAGCGGGCACCCTTGACAGACGAGTCGATGTCCAGCACGCCGGCCTTGTGGGCGGGATTGTTGCCGACCACTCCGATGGTGGAACCTTCCACGCGCGCGAAACCCACGATCAGGTTGGGTGCAAAATGCTCCATGACCTCCATCAGATCGCCCCGGTCGATCACCCGGCCGATCACGTCGTGCATGTCGTAGGCCGCACGCGAGTTCTCGGGCACCAGGTCGTTCATCTCTTCGTCCGGCTCTACGGTTTCCTCGTGCATGTCCTCGAGGAAAGGCGGGTCGTCGGTATTGTTGCTGGGCAGAAAAGACAGCAGCCGCCTGGCGATCTCGAGACCGTCGCCCCCGCTCTCGGCGACAAAATGCACCACCCCTGAATAATGCGAATGGCTTTCGACACCGCCCAGTTGCTCGGCCGTCACATCTTCCCCGGTGACCTGTTTGATGACGCTCGGCCCGGTGATGTACATCTGGCCCTCGTGGCGGACCTGGATGAGGAAATCCGTCAGGGCCGGCGAATAGGCCGCCCCGCCGGCGCAGGGCCCGCTGATGATGCTGATCTGGGGCACCACCCCTGAGGATTTGATGTTGCGGTAGAAAATATCCCCGTAACCGGACAGCGACCCGACACCTTCCTGGATGCGCGCGCCGCCGCTGTCGTTGATGAAGATGATCGGATCCCCGGTCTTCAGGGCGTCGTCCTGCAGGTCACTGATCTTGCGGGCGGTCGCCTCACCCACCGCCCCGCCGGCCACGGTAAAATCCTGGCTGACGGCGTAGAGGGGCCGGCCGTCCACCAGGCCGTACCCGGTCACCACGCCTTCGCCCGGCAGTTCCTTGTCCTGCATGCCGAAATCGACACACCGGTGTTTCATGAAAGGGTGGGTCTCCTGAAAGGTGTCCTCGTCGAACAGCTGGGCCAGGCGTTCCCGGGCGGTCCGCTTGCCTGCGGCATGCTGCTTGGCGATTCGTTTTTCGCCGCCCCCCATATAGAGTTTCGCCTTCTTGAGGCGGAGTTTTTCGATTCTCGGATCCGACATGGGGCTCCTCTTTTGACCGCTCCCGGAAGAGGGTCTCGCGCCTCTTCCCGGGAAACCATGTTCGCCTACGTGGGATAGGTAATACCTGGCTACTGATTGTCAATCTTTTGACAGGCGAAAACCCAAATAATTCCGGGTTGAAACCGGATAGCTTAAGTCATTGTCGAAAAAGTCATTAAACAGGCTTCCGTTAGCCCTGCAGGGTTGCCTGGAAACAGTCGGATATGATAGTGCAGGCGGCCTTCATTTCCCTCAGAACCAGACCATGAATTGCAAGGAACCCATTCCCGACCAACCACCGTAAAAGAAACTCTCATCCTCATCAGCGAAGGTTTCCCGGGAAACGCGCCCTGTCGCCGGGTATTCAGACCATTCGACTCTATCCATGTTGGACCAACGGTACCCCAGCGCAAAAGCGGTTTCTATGGTCAGAAAATCCAGAACCACGAACGAGGGGCGCAGCCCCAGGGTCAAAGTCCAGGAATCTGTGTCATAATCAACGCCCCTATTGTAGGAATCATCCGGGAAACTGACGTTTTCCTCCCTGTAAGTGTAACCGCTGTCCGCCCAGTAGTATTTCAGGCCCACATACCCGACCGCCGCCAGGGGACCACGCCTGGTGATGAGACGGCCGGCCTGGAAATCGACAAAACCGGATTCCCGCTTTTCCTCCTGGGAATTGTAGGTTTCCCGCTCCTCCCACTGGGGAGGCCTACCCGAATCCAGATAGTGCTTCTGTTCGTGGCTGAGGTTGTCGTCGGGCCCTGCGGAAAGGGACAATTCCCAAACGCCCTTCAGCCAGAGCCGTGCGGTCAGACCATTGGCCCAGCCCAGTCCCCACTTGCGGTCCACCGGCCCGGTTTCCACTGCACTGGCAGGCAGGACCAAGGTCAGAATCATCAGGATCGTCAGACAGATCAAGGCCAGGCGTCCGCGCTCGGGGAAAAGCATTTTCATCTCCGAAGGTATACCTATTTGAGATTGTCAGGGTTAAGACCTTCCAACTCCGGAATGACGAACAGCCCGTCCTTGCGTACCAGCACGTCGTCGAACCAGATCTCGCCGCCTCCCCACTCCGGAGTCTGGATCAGCACGATGTCCCAGTGCTGCGCCGACTTGTTGCCGTTGAAGGCGGCCTCGTAGGCGTTGCCGGGAGTAAGGTGGAAACTGCCGCTGATCTTTTCGTCAAACAGCGTATCGAGCATGGGCTTGGTGATGTAGGGGTTCACGCCCAGGGCGAACTCGCCGAAGTAGCGGGCGCCCTCGTCAATGTTCAGCGCGTCTTCCAGCTTGGACTGGTCGCCATCACAGGTGGCTTCGACGATCTTGCCGTCCTTGACTACGAACCGGATGTTGTCCAGCACAACCCCGCCCTGCCGGGTCTTCGTGTTGTACTGGATAACGCCGTTGACGCTGTCCTTAACCGGTGCGGTATAGACCTCGCCGTCGGGGATGTTGCGGCCGCCGTCGCACTTGACCGCGGGCAGACCCTTGATGCTGAATTTCAGATCGGTGCCCGGACCCTTGATGGCGACCTTGTCGGTTTTTTCCAGCAAGGCGTGCAAAGGGTCCATGGCCTTGCTCATCTTCGCGTAATCCAGGCAGCAGACGTTGAAATAGAACTCGGCAAAATCCTCGGTGGAGCGCTCGGCCGCCTGGGCCATCGAAGGATTGGGATAGCGCAACACGCACCACTTCTTTTTCAGGCGGATGGGGAGGTGAACCTCACCCCAGTAGGCCTGGTCGTGCCACTTCATGCGGTCGGCGTCGACGTCAGCCAGGTCGAAGGGATTGGTGCTTCCGCGCACGCCGATGTAGGCGTCCACCGCCTCCATGATCGGTTTGTGGAACTGCCCCCAGGCCGCGAATTGATCCTCACCGGCGTTGTTGATGAAGCCGCGGCTGAGAGTCTCATCGTTGTAGTACCAGAAAGGCACTCCCCCATGCACGGTGGCCACCCGCACCAGCTCCTT
Source organism: uncultured bacterium (assembly GCA_965365795.1). GTDB lineage: Bacteria > Krumholzibacteriota > Krumholzibacteriia > LZORAL124-64-63 > LZORAL124-64-63 > JAGLCY01. The sequence goes on from CBDUDB010000008.1 coordinate 14,070, forward strand.
GCCCAGTTCCATCGCTTCGAGACCCTTGATCTCGATGTAGATCTTCTCGCCGGGCTGCAGTTTCACCGAATAAGTAATGAGCTGTTCGGCCAATCGGGTAATGCGCGGGTCCATCGGAGCCTCCTAGGGTTTGGGGTCGGACAATGATAATCAACCAGGCGGCCTGATACACGCCAAAAAACACCCCCGGTGATTCCCTTTCCTCCAAAATTACCTATTATTGGGCCAGAATGAGCCGTCTGTTTCCCGTTTTTCCGGAGGATGCCCCATGAGCAGCGACTTCACCGACCCCGCAGGATTTCTTCCCGACGGCGCCGCCGGTTTCGTGGACCACATCGGGATCGCCGTGGCCGACCTGGACGAAGCTCTCGTCCTTTACCGGGATCTACTGGGTCTGGAATTGGAAAGAATCGAGGAAGTACCCCAGGAAAACGTGAAGGTGGCTTTTCTCAAGCTTGATCGCACCGGGGCGCTGGGTCACGTGGAACTGCTGGCCCCCCTGTCGGACAAGGGCGCCATCGCCGGTTTCATCGAGCGCAAGGGCCCGGGCCTGCATCACATCGCCGTGGCGGCATCGAACATTCCCGTCATGCTGGATCGCTGCCGCGAGGCGGGCATGAGACTCATCGACCAGGAACCGCGCACCGGAGCCGGCGGCAAGCAGATCGCCTTTTTGCACCCCAAGTCCGGCGGCGGCGTCCTCATCGAAGTCTGCGCCGAAAAAGCTGCTCCCGAAAAGTAGCGACCCTCAACGTTCGGAAAATACCCCCACGTCGCGCCAGGACTGCTTGCCGGTGACCGGTGTCTGGTCGGGTTCCCCCACCGGATTGATCCATGAGGGAACGTATCCAGCGCCGATGATGACGCCCGTCTGCCGGCTGCTCGGTCCCCCCACGTACAAGGCTGGAGGCTCACTTTTGGCGCAGCCCCTGAGGTCGTCGCATGAAATCAGTCCGGACCGGTCCAGACCGATCCTGACATTTTCCGGTTTCCCCTGGATCATGACCTTCCAATGGACCAGAAAGACCTTGCCGTCGCTGATACTCAGCTCCGGATGAAAACCGGCAGCCACATGGCCCAGCTCTTTGCCGAGGTTCAGGGCTTCGGTCGGAAAATTCTGTTCCAGAATGAACACCTCGTCGCCGGAGATGGTCAGTTTCAATTCCGCCCCGCCCAGGTTCAGGAAAGCCTCGCCCTCCTGGGCCACCGGATCGACATCCGTCAGCCAGGCGTAAATATTGAAGAAGTTCACCCCGTTTTCGGCTTCAGGCACATTCAGGACGGACACCAGGGAATCGCCCTCAACAAAGGAAAAGCGGATCACACCGTTATCCCCGCACCAGAGCGTGGCTCCGGCGGACATCGGCAGCAGAACCGCCGCCAGCAGGACCATCGTCAGCAGGAACCGTCTAAGGACCAGGGCTTTGTCGTTCATCGAACTTCCTTTCGAAACCGCGGGCGCGCCCGCATCATCTTGTTGATCAACTTCCAGTGCTGGCGTAGTTGTGTACGCCGCGCCGCCAGATCAAGATCGATCCGCCGAAGACCACCAACCCAACCAGAGGAGTCAGCAGGGCCAGACGGCCGAACTCTTCGCTGCCGAGAAACCAGGTGGCCGGGAAAAAGGCAACCCAGGCAAACGGCAACACGAACGTAAGCAGTATCTGGACCGGCAGGCTGTAGATGGTAATCGGATACCTGCTGAACCGGATGATGTTGTAGACCGGGGGCGCCAGGCCCATGCGATCCTCGTGCCAGAACGACACCGAGGTGATGGCCAGGAAAACGCCCATGTAAACCAGGGCCGCCGACGGCGCCAAAACCGCCAGCATCAGGAATTCTTGTACCCCGAAATCCAGGCCAAGTTTCATTCCGGCGTAGGTCATGATCACGATGCCCATGATGATCTCGTTGAGACCCGAAACATTGAAGGATTCGAAAATCACCTGGGCCAGGGTGCCGACCGGCCGCAACAGGACCCGGTCAAACTTGCCCTGGATGATGTAATTGTCGCTGAAACGGTAAAGATTCACGCTGACGATGTTGAAAATCCCCAACGGCAACAGGCTGAAGGCGTAAATGAACAGGACCTGCTCGAAGGACCAGCCCTCCAGGGCTTTGACCTTGCTGAAAAGGGTCGTCAGTACCACCAGCTGGATCAACATGCTGAAGGAAACCGCCATGGTGTCCACAAAAAAATCCATCCGGTAGGCCAGTCGCATCTTCACAAACTGGGCGAAGTAAGCACTGAAAATCCCTGCCTGCCAAAGAGTTCTTGAAAAAAATCCCCGACGGGGTTGGGGGTCCCAGGGAACAGTATTCCGGCTCATCTCAGCCCCCCTGCACGACCACGTGGCGAACGGAAAAACGCCAGACCAGACGGCCGGCCACGAACAGGGCCACGGCCCAGAAGAGCTGGAGCAGGAGGGCTGCGTAAAGTTCGTCGCCTGGCCTCTTGCCCAGGTAGATGGTCACCGGAATATAGCTGATGCCCTGGAAAGGCAACCATTCCACCGCGCGCTGAAACCAATCCGGGAAAAACGTGAATGGCACCACCACACCGGTCAAAAAATCCATGCTCACCATCTTGGCCCGCAGCACGCCCGAGATGTTTTTCATGTAAAAGGCCAGGCAGCCCAGCAGAAAATTGATCTGGCTGTAGATGACCAGGGCCAGGCAAAAGCTGAGGAAGGTCCAGGCGTAAAGGCCCCGGTCCGGAGGACCGGCAATGTGGAACACCGGCACGATCACCACCATGATAGGCAGGGTGAACATAAGCAGGCGGAACCCGGATTCACCGACCGCCTCGAACATCATCACCGTCTGCACATGGAAGGGTTTGATGAGGTGCATGGCGATTTCGCCCTCGGTGATCATGCGCATCAGGTCGCGGGCGATGCTGTTGAAATAAAAGCTGCGTCCGATCCAGCTGACGGCAACGTAGGTTATCATTTCGCTGATATTCAAACCACCGATGGTCGCGCCCCCGGCGTCGGCAACACGACTGGCGAACAGGGCGGTATAGAGATAATAGTGGCCGGCCACGAAAACGGTGTAGCTCACAACCCCGGTGTAGTAGCGCAGGCGGTAGGCCAGGAACTTCAAAAACGCCAGGCGGATGAAGTGAAAATATAGGCCCACCGAGGCGGCCGCTGTGCGGCGCCAGGGTTCAAGAACTGCCGGGTTGGTCAGGTGGCTCACGAAGCCTCCTGCCCGCTTCGCCGATAGATTTCGCGAACGACTTCATCGATGGCGGGTTCGGCCATGTGCAGTTCCGTGACGTGCCGTTCGTTGACCAGGCGTTTGATCACTTCGGCGCCGGACACCTCGACACGATTGAATTCCACGTGATGGAGCAATCCCTCCCCCGCTTCCCATTTCACCGGCAGCCCGGCCGTGTTGGCGGCCAGTTCATCACTGCTGGTCCTGTCGGTGAGCTCTACCGTCATGCGCACCAATCGGCCCACCCGCCGCCGCAGCTCGTCCAATTCGCCATCGAAATGGACCTTGCCCTTGTCGATGATGATCACACGTTTGCACAGTTGCTCGATATCCCCCAGGTCGTGGGTGGTCAGGATCACGGTCACGCCTTCGCGTTCGCAGATTTCCCGCAGGAATACCCGGACGTTTTCCTTGGCCAGAACGTCCAGCCCGATGGTGGGTTCATCGAGAAACAGGACCTTGGGTCGGTGCAGCAAGGCCGCGGCGAGGTCGCAGCGCATGCGCTGGCCTAGGGAAAGCTTGCGGACGGGTTGATGCAGGTACTGACCGACCTCGAGGAGGTCGTCGAAGATTTTCATCTGCCGCTCGTAGGTGGCGTCATCCACCTCGTAGATCTTTTTCAACAGGCGGAAGGATTCGACCACAGCCAGATCCCACCATAGCTGGGTCCGCTGTCCGAAGACCACGCCGATGTGACGGGTGTACTGCAGACGCTGTTTCCAGGGCACCAGGCCACCGACCGTCACCGTGCCCGAAGTCGGGGTCAGGATCCCCGTCAGCATCTTGATGGTGGTGGACTTGCCTGCGCCGTTGGCTCCTATGTAACCCACCATTTCTCCCGGCGGAATTTCGAACGAAACTTTTTCCACCGCACGCAGGAGTTCCTTGCGCGGACGGATAAGATCCACCAGTCCGCCGGTGACGCCCTCCCGCTTTTTGATCAGCCGGTAGTCCTTGGTCAGATCGTGTACCTTGATGAGGGGTTCCATCAGAAAGGCAGATCCTCTCGGTCACCGGCGGCCGACTCCTCAGCGGATTCGGACGACTGCAGGCCCGCCACCAGGTCGCGGACTTCACGATCGGTTTTTTCCAGCTTCTGCTTGCAGACCTGGATCAACTCGACCGCCCGTTTGACCTCTTCGCTCAACCGGTCGATGTCGACCTCATCCTGTTCCAGACCGGCCAGGATCTGTTCGACCTCGCCGACCGCCTCACCGAAAGAGAGTTTTTTGGCCGGTGTTTTTTTGGGGCTTGTCTTTTTTTCCGCCACTTCCTTTTCCCTTTTCATTTTTGGGCTTGGTCCCGGCGCCGGACTGTACCCGACTGCGGACCAGCCCGTCGGCAAAACGCGTATCGATGATGTCTCCCTGAACCAAAGCCGCTGCCGAAAGGACCGCATGACCCTCGGCATCGGTGGTCATGGTGAATCCCCGGGCCAGTAGTCGAGCCGGGTCGAGCAGCCGCGCCTGGGTCGCCAGATTCTCCAAACTGGTCCGCCGAGTAACCAGTGGCCGGACCGCTTCGAGCCGCAATCGGTCCGCCAGCACACCCTGGCGGCGTTGGGCGGTTAAAGTGCGCGCTGTGGCCGCTGCGGCCACCCCTACCCGCAGGCCACCTAGTTTTTCACGAGCGGCCGAGATCCCGGTCACCGCAGCGGTGCCCACCCGGGACCGAAGTTCGGCCAGGGTGCCGCGAATATCAACCAGACTGCGGGACACCCGCTCCTGCAGCTTTCCAGCTGTGGACTGGAAGCGCAGGTGCGCCCTCAAACGCACGCCCTCGGCCCCCCGCACCAATCGGTCGGTCAGATCGATGCGAACCTGGGACCGATCGAGCAGCTCGAGCGCGGCGGCAATGACCCTTGAGGCTGCATCTTCCAGCCTGGCGGACGCGGCGTCCACTTTTTCCACCAGAAATTCCGCTGCGGCCGTGGGTGTTTTGCAGGCGTGGTGCGCCACCAGATCGGCAATGGAGGTATCGACCTCATGTCCGATGGCGGTGATCACCGGCACCGGACATTCGGCGATGGCCACGGCCAGATCCTTCTGATCGAACCAGGAAAGGTCGGCTCGGGAGCCTCCGCCCCGGGTGATCACGATGACATCCACCCCCGAGGCGGCATGGGCCTTCAGACCTGTGATAACTTCCGGTTGCAACTGTTCGCCCTGCATGCGAGCGCCCCGCAACTTCACCCTGAAGGCCCACGGGCTTGCCCCCAAACCGGTCATGAAATCGTGCTCCGCCGCACTGCCCGGCGAGGTGATCAGGCCAATGCGCAGGGGCAGTTCGGGCCAGGGTACGCGCCGGTTTTTTTCCAGCAGATCTTCCTGCTTCAGATATTCCAGGATTTCCCGACGCCGCGCTTCCAGCCGGCCGAGGGCAAAATTCTTGTCCACCCCGACGACCTTCAGGCTCATCTTCCCGAACTTGGCGTAGAAGTCGACCTTGCATTCGAGACAGACCTCGATCTTGTTCGCGATCTGGAAGTCGGGATCGGTGCCGTCCAGATATCGCCCCAGGCCAAATCGCTGCCGGTCCCAGCCCATCAGCGAGGTGGAGATCTGGTACTCGGCCGCCCCGCTGCCCCCTGTCTCATGGAGCTCGAAATAAACGTGGGTGCGCCGGTCCGCGTCGCTGGGCAGGCGCTGCACTTCACCGCGGACCCACACCGTCTGGGGAAAGGCCCGTTCGATAGCCGACGAAATCTCTTCATTGACCTGCCGGACGGTCAGAACCTCGCGCTCGGGATCGGTCTGTTCGTTGAACAGGGCATCCGTACTCAAATCTTCACCTCCTCCCAGTTGCTTTTGTAAAACAGGATCACCATGCCGACGGCGTAAAGGGTGAACCAGGTCAGCAGCGCCAGCCAGGCGCCCATCAATCCACCATCCAACACGATTCCGAAAAGATAGGCCAGGGGCGGCAAAAGACCGAATCCGGTGCCGATGTCCACCAGCATGACCGCCCGGGTCATGCCCGCGCCCCGCAAGGCGCCGGCCAGGGTCAGGCCCACCGCGTCGATCACCTGAACCAATCCCATCAGTCGGAGAATGGGCGTACCGGCAGTGATCAGGTCCTCGCTGTCCGAAAACAAGCGCAAAAGGAATTCCGGAGTCCACAAAAAGAACAAACCGAATATACCCATGAACACCATGGACAGCCCCACCCCGTACCGGGCCGAGCGGCGGGCGCCCAACGGATCCCCGCGCCCCAAGGACTGGCCGACCAGGGTTTGTACGGCCGCACCCACCCCGATTCCGGGCATGAAGCTGAGCGAAGCGATCCGCATCACCACGTTGGCCGCGGCCACCGCAACGATCGATATCCGGCCCAGGATAAAATAGAATATCAGGATGCCGATGATGATACCGAAAGTTTGCAGTGCCGGCGGCCAGGCGATTTCCAGAAACGGCCGGATGAGGCGCACCTGGAAATTGCTACGGCATAGGATCCGAAACCGTTGGCGAACCTTTGGGCGCAACAGGAACACCAGGATGACCCCGCAGGCCAGCAGGGCGCTCAGGGAGCTGGCCAGGGCCGCCCCGCCCACACCCATGGCCGGCGCGCCCAGATTCCCGAAGATCAGAACCCAGTTAAGCAGTACGTTAACCAGATTCATGCCGATGCCGACGAACATACCGATCCTGGTCCAGCCGATGCCGTCGAACACCGCCTTGGCCTGGAAAAAGAACAACAACGGAAGCATTCCGGCATAGCGGTAGATCAGGTAGGAGCGGCCCAGTTCTCGGACTTCGGGATCCTTGGTAACCAGGCTGATCAGGGCCTGGGGCCACAGCAGACCCACCATCATGAGAACCGCACCGACGGCCAGACTTACGGTGACCGCCGTGGCCAAGACCGAGCCCACTTCCGTGTCCCGGCCCTCGCCCACCCGCCGGGCGGTGAAACTCTGGGCGGCCACATCGACGGATTTGATGCTCATGGCCACGGCCGAAAACAGCAGGGTCGCCACGGCCACCGCCGCCAGCGGACCCTCCCCCAGACGGCCCACCATCAACGTATCGACCAGGCCCATGAGGGTCTGGGAAAGCTGGCCGAAAACGATGGGCGTCGCCATGCCGGTGATTGTCACCAGCAGGCGACGCCGCGTGACATCACCAAGTCTATCTGCGGCGCCGGCCGGCAACAGGGCTTCGTCAGGAGACAAGGATCTGCACGGCCCTGGCCATCAGCCGCGCTCCAAAACCGGTCCCCCCCTTGGGCCCGGTGGCACGGGGGCTGCTGGACCAGGCGGGTCCGGCGATGTCGATGTGCGCCCAGGGGGTGTCATCGTCAACGAAGGCCGCCAGGAAAGCAGCTGCGGTCAGGGCCCCGCCTTCGCGCCCGTTGCCCAGGTTTTTCAGGTCGCTCCAGGTGCCCTCGACTTCTTTCTTGTGCTCGTCCACCAGGGGCAGATGCCAGACCCGCTCGAAGGTTTCCCCGCCGGCCTGCTTGAGGGCGTCGATCAAGGTGGCGCTGTTCGACATCAAGCCCGCGAAATGTTCGCCCAGGGCGATCACGCAGGCACCGGTAAGGGTGGCCGCGTCGATGATGAAATCGGGCTTGCCGCGGCCCGCGTACCACAGGGCGTCGGCCAGGATCAGCCGACCTTCGGCGTCGGTGTTCAGGACCTCGACGGTTTTGCCGCTGGCCATGGTGATGACGTCCGCCGGCTTGACCGCCAGGCCGTCGGGCATGTTCTCGGCCGTCGGCACGATCACCCGCAAGTTCACCGGCAGCTTCAGACGCGAGGCGATAAGAGCGGCGCCCAGGACGGCCGCGCCGCCGCCCATGTCGCTCTTCATGAGATCCATCCCGGCACCGGGTTTCAGCGAAATGCCGCCCGAATCGAAGGTGATGCCCTTGCCCACCAGAACGATCGAGGGCGCTTTTCGCCCGGCAGCCCCCGGAGCCTTGTATTCCAGGTCGATCAGCCGGGGCTCCTGGCGACTCCCCTGCCCCACGCCGAGAATCCCGCCCATGTTCAGTTTTTTCATCTGGGCGACGTTCAAAACCCGGCAGGTCATACCCTCGGTGCGGGCCATGCGCCGGGCCCGGGCGGCCATTTCCTTGGGGGTCAGGATGTTCGGGGGCAGATTGACCAGATGCCGGGCAAACAGACAGCCGGCGGCGTAGGCCTGGGCCTCGGCCATACCTTCCCGGAGCTCTTTGGTGCGCGCGGTGGTGGCCAGGAATTTTCCTTGCCTCGGGAAATCTTCCTTTTTCTTCTTGTCGGTCTTGAGTTCGCCAATTTTGGCCAGGGCCAGCTCGGCGCCTTCGACCCAGCAACGGGCAAACGACCGGTCGTCAAAACCCATGGCGCCGGTGCCGGGCAATTGGACAAGCACCCTCGCAGCCTTCATGGTCCGGGCCCGCTTGGCCGCCAGACCGGCGACCTTGCGCAGGGTTTCCAGACCCACCTCCTTGGCCTTGCCCAGGCCGACCACGAGAATCCATCCGGCCTTGACCCCGGAGCAGGGCACAGGCAAAAGGGATTCGGCCTGGCCGGAAAACCCGGCTTTACGAATAAGAGCCGACAGGGCCGGGCCCCCTCCTTGAAGACCACGGGTTTGGGACTGCAGAGGCTTGAGATCGGCCTCGTCGTCCTTCTTGAAAACGGGAAAAACCAGCAGGTCGCCCGCCGTGTCGGCCAGGCCTGTCCGGGAAACGGTCCAACGCATGAATGCTTTCCTCCAAAATGGGATGAAACCAGTTGGTATGAAACGGGAAACCAGAACAGTCTAGCACCGCCAGCGGGATTGGCCATCCAATATTCTGGAAATGGCCGGGCTCTGCGCCCACAAATCAATGACTTGAGGCGAAGGGTCTGGTGGCCTAGACTGCCCTGGTCAATCAACCGAGGGAAATTCATGATCCGGAAAATCTCTTTGCACTGGCAGATCCTGATCGCCCTGGTCCTGGGCGTGGGTGCCGGCATGCTCTGGCCCAAGGGCACGGTCATTCTGGGTGGCCTGGAACCCTACGCCGTTTTCGACTTTGTGGGGACCCTGTTCCTGAGAGCCTTGAAAATGGTGATCGTACCGTTGCTTGCCGGATCCATCATTTCCGGCGTGGCCGGGGTGGGCGCCCAGCGAGGACTGGGACGGCTGTTCAGCAAGACCTTCGCCTGGTACGTCACCACCAGCCTGCTGGCGATCCTGGCCGGCCTGCTGCTGGTGAACCTCATCCATCCAGGGGTCATCGACGGGATTCCCGTCGGTCAGCGCATGGGTCTTCAGGAAGCGCCGCCCGAGCTGGCCGCCCAGCTTTCGGGGCGCGGGGCGGGCGACATCGTGGGCATCATCCAGCGCATGGTTCCGGAAAACCCGGTGGCCGCGGCCGCCGAGGGCCAGATGTTGCCCCTCATCTTTTTCTGCGTTCTGTTCGGGCTGGCCCTGACCAACCTGCCCGAAGAACACCGGCGGCGTCAGCTGGGATTCTGGGAAACACTCTTCGGGGCCATGATGAAGATCACCGGCTGGGTGATCGCCACCGCACCGATCGGCATCTTCGGCCTGATGGCCAAGATCACCGCCACCAGCGGATTCGCCGCCTTCGCTCCTTTGGCCCGTTACGGTTTGACGGTTCTGGGCGCGCTGTTCATCCACGCGGCGATCGTCCTGCCGGGGATGGTCAAAACGGTGGGCGGCCTGCCCCCCCTTCGCCACTTCCGGGTCATGGCGCCGGCTCTGCTGACCGCCTTCAGCACCCGCAGTTCCTCGGCCACCCTGCCGCTGACCATGAACCGCATCCGACGCGGGGCCGGGGTCAGCAACCGGGTCACGAGTTTTGTTTTGCCTCTGGGGGCGACGATCAACATGGACGGGACCGCCCTGTACGAGTGCGTGGCCGCCATGTTCATCGCCCAGGCCTACGGAGTCGATCTGGGCTTCGGATCCCAAATGCTGGTGGTGATGACGGCATTGCTGGCCAGCATCGGAGCGGCGGGGATACCGGCCGCAGGCCTGGTGATGATCTCGGTCATCCTCGAGGCCGTTGGCCTTCCGCTGGAGGGTTTGGCCCTGATACTGGCCATCGACCCGATCCTGGACATGTGCCGGACGGCCGTCAATGTCTGGAGCGACAGTTGCGGCGCCGTGGTGATCGCCAGTTCCGAGAACGAGACGGACATCCTGGCGACAGATCCAGGGAAGGTTTGACACTTGTCGGTCCGGGCCCGATGTGGCAACCTGTTTGGGACCGGAACAGGTTCCGAAATCTTTTGCAACGGTTCGGGAACGGGTGCGTACTAGGCCCAGAACCAGGGCCCTAGGCTGTTCAACCCCGGAGATACAAGCTTGACTCCAGGCAACGAACAAGACGAATTCCCCGGCGGCGAATTTGACGCCGGAGTGGACGACGGTTTCGGAACCACCGGCACCGAAGGCCTGCAGCTGCCTCCTTGGGAAAGGCGGGAGCGGTACGGATTCCTCAACGGACTGTACCTGACCATCAAAGACGTCCTGCTGACCCCCGGGACCTTTTTCCACCGCATGCCGACCCAGGTCGGCCTGGCTCAACCTCTGTATTTCGCCCTGGTACTGGGCGTCGTCGCCGCTTTTTTCGGCTGGATGTGGTCACTGGCCGGCAGCTCCCTGCAGATGTTTGTGGCCGAGGACCTGGAAGAACTGGTCAAAGGTCCCCTCTATTCCTTTCTGGCTTTCCTGTTCAGCCCCGTGACCGTGGCGATTCTCGTTTTACTGAAGGCCGGCCTCATCCATCTGATGCTGATGCTGGTCGGCGGCAACAGACTCGGCTTCGAGGCCACCTTCCGCGTGGCCGCCTACGGGGAAGCCGCCAGCATCTTGGCCCTTCTGCCTTTCTGCGGGGGCGTGCTTGGCGTGCTGTGGAGCCTGTTCATCACCATTGTCGGACTCTACAGCATTCATGAAACCGACCCCTGGCGCGCCGTGTTGGCCGTGATCGTTCCCATGGTCGTGTGTCTATCCATGATCAGTGCCAGCGCCGTCTTGTTGATTTGGGGACTGAACTGAGCCGGGCCATGCATCTGTTCCCCGAAAGATCCTCCCTCCCCCGCCTTCTGGTTTTCCCCTTCGGATTGATGGCCCTGCTGGGTCTGGCTTTGGTCCGGTTTCAGCCCGATCTGGTCCTGCGTCTGGCCCACTGTCCTCTACGCGACATGACCGGCGTGCCCTGCCCCACCTGTGGCGGCACCCATGCGGCGGTGGCTCTGGCCGAAGGACGCTGGGCCGATGCCTTGGCGGCCAATCCTCTGGTGGCCGTGAGTCTGGTTGTATTTGGTCTCTGGCTTCTGGCCGGTGTGATAGCCACAATGGTCCCAGCACTGCGCCTGGACCTGGTGTTGACCGACCGGGAAAAGAAAACCGCCAGGATTCTGGCGGTTGTTCTTCTGGTGGCAAGTTGGCTCTTCCAGCTGCGGGCTTGATAAAACCCGCTATCAGTACTCGGCCAAGAGCTTGCGGGCGATGACCAGACGCTGGATCTCGCTGGTGCCTTCGTAAATGCGAGTGACCCGCACGTCGCGGTAATACCTTTCCACCGCGTATTCCTTGCAGTAGCCGTAACCACCATGGATCTGGACGGCCGTGTCGGCCGCACGACCGGCCGCTTCGGTGGACATGACCTTGGCCATGGCCGCCTCCTTGGTGAAGGGACGCCCTTCGTCCTTCAGCCAGCAGGCCCGGTAGCCCATCATACGGGCGGCTTCAAGGTCGATGCCCATGTTGGCGATCATGTTCTGGATCACCGGTTGGGCGGCCAGGGCCTTGCCGAACTGTTCGCGAACGCGGGCATACTTGATCGCTTCCTCGAAGCAGGCCTGACCGATGCCCAGTGCCTGGAAAGCGATGCCGATGCGGCCGCCGTCCAGCGCCGTCAGGGCGATCCGAAGACCTTCGCCCTGGCCGCCGAGAAGCTGGTTGGCCGGCACCCGGACCTCGTCCAGGTCGATGGTCACGGTGTCGCTGCAACGCAGGCCCATCTTGTCTTCCTTCTTGGCGACCGAAAGTCCCGGCGTTTCGCGTTCAACGATGAAGGCGTGGGTGTCCTTGTGGCCGGTGGTGCCGGGGGTCCGGGCCAGGATGACGTAGAAGGAAGCTCGCTCACCGTTGGTCACCCAGGCCTTGCTGCCGTTCAGTACGTAGTGGTCACCGTCCCGGCGGGCGGTGGCCACCAGGCCGGCGGCGTCGCTCCCGGAACCCGCTTCGGAAACGCAGAAGGCCGCGATTTCCCCCGCCGCCATGCGCGGCAGAAACTTCTCCTTGATCTCTTCATTGCCGAACATGGCCAACGGATAACTGCCCACGCTGTTGTGGACGGTGATCATCACGCACACGCCCGCGCTCGCTCTTGCCAGCTCTTCGACCACCAGGGAGTAGGTGAGCGTGTCCACCCCCAACCCGCCGTACTTTTCAGGGAAGGACAGACCGAAAAATCCGTTGTCGCGCATCTTGGCGATCAAGGTGTCGGGCATGGACGCCTCGACATCCATCTGGTGGGCGATGGGCGCGATCTCCTGGGTGGCGAAATCGCGGACCATGTCGCGGAACATCTTCTGGTTTTCGTTCAGATCAAAATTCATGGGCAACTCCAGCTGACATTGACTCGGGGGGCTTGGCTCCCGGCCAATATAGTTTCAGTCGGTCGGTCACTACCAGGGTGAGGACCACCGGGTGCCGAGCCCGGGTCCCATCAGGATCGCGTTGGTCAACAGGCGTTCGCTTTCGGCGACCCACCGCCGGTAACTCGGATTGTCGGCGAACAGGATGATCTGTCCCCGACCTACGGCCTCACGGGTGGCATATCCGGTCATGGCCAGACGCGCGGCGGCCTCGGGCCACAATAAGCCGCCCAGGTGCAGCCGGTCCATGTCCGCGAAACGGGCCGCCACCGAAACAGGCGCCACCGCGATCATGGAATCGTTTCCGCCGAACCAGACGCTGATCGCCGAACCCAGGCCGAAGTTGAGCCAGAACTCCTCGTCGAGATCCGCCCTGAGGATCGCACCCTGCGGCATGAACCGACGCAGCCGGCGGTCGACCTCCTCCCGGTCCGTTTCCTCGGGAGCCATTTTGCCCGGGGGCAGGATATCCTTCAGCCAGACATCCATGGCCACGGGGGATTCGGTCAGCGGGGTACCCTGTTCAAAACCCTCGACGAAAGGTACGGCACCGGGCCCAAGAATGGGCGCGACATCATAGGGCGATGTCCGTTTGGGCTCGGGTTTGGCCTTCGGGTCCCCTTCGGGGGAAGGTGCCATGACCCGCAAACCGGTAGCCGGAGTTTTTCCAGCGGCCTGAGCCTCGGCCGCGCCAATACTCCAGACCGGCGGCGGAAATCCGGCCAGGGACTGAATCCTGAACCTGGTCTTGGTCAAAGCGGTTTCCTGGTCGGCCAGCAACCGCGCTCCTCCGCGAATTCCGATGGCCGTTCCGCCGGCTTCGATCCAGCGGCGCAAACGCTCGATCCCGTCGACGCCCAGAACCTGGCGATACATTCCCGTGCCGCCGTACACACCGGGGAATATCAGGACATTGTAGCGGGACAGATCCGTGGAACCGAACCGCGCCACGTCCAGGCTGCTGAATCTCAGGTTCAGTTCCTGATCCAGCAGGTGCCAGACCGTGCCGAAGGCGGTGGGGGAAATCGGCATGCCCGTCAGGACACCGACCCGCGGCGCCACCAGGACCCGGAATTGCTGAGCGCCCAGATCCGGCCCATCGGCCGAGCGCGAGGTCGTCACCGGAAACCACTGGGCCCCGTGGAGTGCGGCCAGTTCATTGAGAACCGGTGTGAGATTTTCGATATTCCCTTCCCGACGGATGACCAGGGCGCCGCGGTCAAATGATTTTCCGGCGATGGTAAACGGTTTGCGCGCCACCCGGACCTGGACCCCGGCCTGCAGCAAAGCGGCCAGCATGCGGGGCGCATGGTCGGGTTCGCCGGCCATGATGGCCGAGCTGTAGTTATCCGACAGGGCCGCTACCTTCGCCGGGGCCCGGGGTGACCAGTCCTGCCAATCTCCGGGCGGTAGTTTCCCGCTCCAGAAAGCTGGGATGCCCCGGAGCAACGGCAACGACCAGGCGGTGGTCTCGTACACGCGGCTGCCCTTTTCCTTTTCCAGGTATTCCCTCTCCTCTTGGAAAAAAGAGGCGTCCATGGGGACATGGGGATCCAGGAGGACTCGGGCCAGATATCCGGAAGGCTGGTCGAGCCTGACCAGCAAAGAGCCGACCGGCAGATCCCGAGCCGACTTGTCCCCGGTCCTTATATCCGTAAGATCCTTGGCGTTGGTCTGGTTCTTGGTCAGGGCGGCCACCTCGAGACCCTGGGCTTTCAGCAAAGAGGCAAAACCCTCAATTCGTTCGGGATTTTCCGGGTCGGCGGCAAACACCCAGGCCCGGATCTTCCCCGACTGGCCGTTCTTGACCGCCTGACCGCGGGCAGCGATATGGTCGGCCAGAATTTCGGATGGGGCCTCGGCCAGCGTGGTCAGATTGGCCATAGATGACGTAGTCTGGTGTTCGATCGCCTGACCGAAGGTCCGCACGGTGCTGTCACGTTTGCGCACAAGGGTTCCGGAGGTCCGGGACATCTCGTACAGGATACCGATGCCCCCGTGATAGGAGACCCAGGACGATCCGTAACCAGGGAAAAATTCCTCGTTCCACTCGCCCGAGTAGTAGGGGTAGCCGCGCCCGTCCAGAGCCCGGGCCTGATCATCGGAAAACGGTATCTCCCACTTATGGGTGTTGGGAGGCAGATGGGGATTGAAAGGATGCCGCGGGGGCGGGAACAGGTAGGTCGCGTTGGCTCCCATCTCGTGGCTGTCCACCAGCAACTGGGGCAGCCAGGCGGCGATCTCAGCCGAGCGGGCACTTTCGGGCTGGTTCATGGAGAACCAGTCCCGATTGGTGTCGAACAGGTAGTGGTTGCCGCGCCCCCAGGGCCAGACCGCCTTGTGGGACAGGTCGTCCTGATCGGGATTGGCGGTGCGGTGGGCGAAGGACATGGTCTGGGCCAGGTAGCGAGCCCGGCCGTCGGGATTTTCGCAGGGGTCGATGAGCACCAGGAGTTTTTCCCGTAACAGGCGCGAGTGATCATCCCGTCCGGCGACCAGCAGGTAGGCCAGCGCCGCGGCGGCGTCCGTGCTGCTCAGTTCATCGCCGTGAATGCCGTAGGCCATCCAGGCCACGGCCTTGGTTTCGGCGAGTTCCGCTGGCGTAGGCAGTTTCTTGTCGCGGGGATCCAGGAGTAGGGCGTGCTGTTCCTTGAAACCATCCAGGTCACTGATGGTCCCGGTGTCGGACACGGCCAAAAGCACCATGGGCCGGCCCTCGTGACTGCGGCCGTATTCCAGCAGCCGGGCCCGGGGCGACGCGTCGGCCAAGGCCCGGTAGAAGGTCAGAACCTCTTCCGGCCGCAGGGGCCGCTGGCCCGGCTCGACTCCCGTGACGTCCACCTGGGTGGGGATATCCGGATCAAATTCGGCACCGGGAAAGAGCTCGGCCATGGTGATCGGAACGACCCCGTTGTTGAGCCCCGCGGTCACCGAGGCCAAAGCCGGGGAAACAAAAGCGAGGCAGCCGATCACCAGAGTGCAGACGAATCCCGCACGCGTGGCTGAATCTGAAATCCTGGGCATTTTGAACTCCTGTTGGATTAGGCGAGGGCGGGACGGCCGCCGGGAATCGGGGACCCCCGGCGACCGGGTCCTACTTCTTCAGTTCCATTCCGCTGATCACCATGCGCTGGGCTTCGCTGGTGCCTTCGTAGATCTCGGTGATCTTGGCGTCGCGGAAATGTCGTTCCACGGGGTATTCCTTGGAATACCCGTTACCTCCGAAGATCTGGACGGCCTCGTTGGTGATGAAATGGCTGGCCTCGCTGGCGAACAACTTGGCCATGGCCGATTCCTCGCTGTAACGTCCTCCCTGGTCCTTGGCCCAGGCCGCCCGGTAGGTCAGCAGCCGAGCAGCGTCCAGGCGCGTGGCCATGTCCGCAATTTTCCACTGGATCGCCTGGAACTTGCTGATGGGACGCCCGAACTGTTCGCGTTCCTTGGAATAAGCCAGGGCGGCTTCGTAGGCGGCGCCGCTGATGCCCAGGGCCTGCGCCGCGATGCCGATGCGGCCGCCATCCAACGTGCTCATGGCCACCTTGAAACCCGAACCTTCCGGTCCCAGAGCCTGGCTGTCCGGTACGCGCACGTTGTCGAAGGCCAGCTGGGCCGTATCCGAAGCCCGGATTCCCATCTTGTCCTCCTTGCGGATCACGCTGAAACCGGCGGCTTCCTTCTCCACGATGAACGCCCGGATTCCCTTGTGTTTGAGTTCGGGATTCGTCTGGGCGAACACGATCAGCAGGTCGGCGTTGGCGCCGTTGGTGATGAAGTTCTTCATCCCGTTGATGACCCAGTCGTCACCATCTTTCTTGGCAGTTGTGCTCTGAGCGGCGGCGTCGGTGCCGGCGCCGGGCTCGCTCAAGCAATAGGCCCCCAGCTTTTCACCTTTGGCCAGCGGCGTCAAAAAACGGACCCACTGATCCTCGTTGCCGTAGGTCTGCAGCGGCCAGCAGACCAGACTGTTGTTGACCGACATGATCACCCCACACGAGGCGCAAGCTTTGCTGACCTCTTCCATGGCCAGGGTGTAACACAGGGCATCAAGAGCGGCGCCTCCGTATTGTTCGGGAACATTCATGCCCATGAAGCCCAGCTCCCCCATCTTCTTGACAACGTCGGCGGGGAATTTTTCCTGCTCGTCGATTTCCGCGGCGATGGGCGCGATCTCCCGGGAGGCGAAATCACGGGCCATGTCGCGGATCATCCTTTGCTGTTCGTTGAATTCAAACTGCACGTCCTACTCCTTGGTTCATGGGCCGGTACCAAATCCTATTTGGCGTAATCGTAAAAACCTTTGCCACTCTTGCGCCCCAGATAACCAGCATCAACCATCCGCCGTAACAAAGGGCAGGGACGGTACTTACTGTCTCCGTAGCCTTCGTAGAGCACTTCCATGATATCCAGGCAGATGTCAAGTCCGATGAAGTCGGCCAGGGTCAAGGGGCCCATGGGATGGGCCATGCCCAGCTTCATCACCGTGTCGATGGCCTCGCGTTCGGCGACGCCTTCCATCAGGCAGTAAACGGCTTCGTTGATCATGGGCAACAGGACACGGTTGGAAATGAATCCCGGGTAATCCTGCACCGTGACCGGCACCTTGCCCAGATCCTTGGCGATCTGCGTCACGGTGGCCAGGGTTTCATCACTGGTGGCCTGGCCGCAGATGACCTCGACCAGTTTCATGATGGGCACCGGGTTCATGAAGTGCATGCCGATCACCTTGTCGGCCCGGCCAGTTGTGCCGGCGATCTTGGTCAGGCTGATACTGCTGGTGTTGCTGGCCAGGATGGTCTCCGGTCCGCAGATTTCGTCCAGATTCGTGAAGATCTCCTTCTTGACCTCGAAATTCTCGAACACCGCTTCGACGACCAGTTCACTGTCGGCGGCGGCCTTCAGATCGGTGGCCGCGGCCAGCCGACCCAAGGTGGCCGAGGCATCGGCCTCGGTGATCTTCTCCTTCTTGACCATGCGCCCTAGGTTCTTTTCGATCGTGCCCAGGGCACGGTCGAGATACTCCTTCTTGATGTCGATCAGATTCACTTCTTTGCCAAACTGGGCGAATACCTGGGCGATGCCATTTCCCATCGTCCCGCAGCCGATCACCGAAACCTTCATGGTGCGTTCCTTTCCCCTTGAGGTTGAATCCCGTTTCTAGGCAATGGTAATGGCCATGCTCACGGCGTCGCCGCCGCCAAGGCACAGACTCGCAATTCCGTCTTTGACACCACGGTCTTCCATGGCATGCAGCAGGGTCACCAGGATACGGGCGCCCGAACAGCCGATGGGATGCCCCAGACTGACCCCGCCTCCGTTGACGTTCACCTTGTTGTCGTCCAGGCCGAGTTCGCGCACCACGGCCAGGCTCTGGGCCGCGAAGGCCTCGTTGAGTTCGAACAGCCCGTAGTCCGAGATGGTTTTTCCCGTCTTGGCCAGCAGGTTTTTCACGCTGGTTACCGGGGCCATCATCACTTCGTTTGGTTCGACGGCTCCGGTACTGGCGGCTTCGATATAGGCGCGGATGGGCAACCCGTTTGCCTTGGCGAATTCCTCGCTGCAAATCAAAAGGGCCGCCGCGCCGTCGTTGATCGAGGAGGCGTTGCCCGCGGTCACGGTGCCGCCGTCCCGCTTGAAAGCCGGCCGCAGCTTGGCCATGCCCTCCTTCGAGGCATCGGCCCGCGGTCCCTCGTCACGGGAAACGACCACCGGGTCTTTCTTGCGCTGCGGCACTTCCACAGGAACTACCTCGGCATCGAACTTGCCGGCTTCCCAGGCGGCGACCGCACGCTGGTGGCTGCGGGCGGCGTAGGCGTCCTGGTCCTCGCGGGAAACCTTGAAGTTATCGACCACCCATTCGGCCGTCATGCCCATGTGGAAATTGTTGTAGATATCCCACAGGCCATCGTGAACCAGCAGGTCGGTGACCTTGCCGTCGCCCAGGCGCAGCCCGTCGCGAGCTTTGAGCAAGGCGTAGGGAATCTGGCTCATGTTCTCCATCCCGCCGGCAATGACGCATTCCTTGTCACCGACACGGATGGCCTGGTCGGCCAGGGCCACGGACTTCAGGCCCGAGCCGCAGACCTTGTTGATGGTCATGGCGCTCACACTAGCCGGCACGCCCCCGAATATGGCGGCCTGCCGGGCGGGATTCTGCTGGAGACCGGCCTGACAGACGTTGCCCATGATGACCTCGTCCACTTTGGCCGGGTCAAGGCCGGTTTTTTCCAGAATAGCCTTCACGCATATCGCGCCCAGCTGGGGAGCGCGCACGGAAGCCAGCCCACCCTGGAACCTGCCGATGGGAGTACGTACGGCTGCACAGATCACGGATCGGTTGCTCATTATTGGGTCTCCTTTTCAGTCTGCCAGTTCGTGGCGGCCGATGACCATGCGCTGGATCTCGCTGGTCCCCTCGCCGATGGTGCAGAGTTTGGCGTCGCGGTACATGCGTTCGACTGGATACTCGGTGGTGTAACCGTACCCGCCCAGAATCTGGATGGCTCGGTCGGTGACAAACATGGCCGTTTCGCTGGCATGCAGCTTGGCCATGGCCGCCATCTGCCCGAAATCCTCCTTGTTGTCCTTCAGACGGCAAGCTTCGTAAGTGATCAGGCGGGCGGCCTGGATCTGAGTGGCCATGTCAGCCAGCATGAACTCAATCGCCTGGAAACGCGCGATGGGCTTGCCAAACTGATGGCGCTCCTTGGAATAAGCGCGGGCCACGTCGTAGGCTCCGACGGCCAGGCCCAGAGCCACTGCGGCGATGGAGATGCGACCGCCGTCCAGGGTCATCATGAAATACTTGAAGCCCTCGCCTTCTTTGCCCAGCAGGTATCGGCCGGGAACGCGGACATCTTCGAGGGTCAGAGGCGCCGTATCGGAAGCCCGCATTCCCAGCTTGTTTTCTTTTTTCTCGACCGTAAATCCCGGCGTATCCGGGGGCACGATGAAAGCGCTGATGCCGCGGCTGCCCTCGGCCTCCAGGTCCGTCTTGGCGGTGATGATCAGGCCGTGGGCGTAGTGCGAATTGGTGATCCACATCTTGCTGCCGTTCAGGACCCAGTCGTCCCCGTCCTTGACGGCCGTGGTCCGGGTGCCGCCGGCATCGCTGCCGGCCTCGGCTTCGGTCAAGCCGAAGGAGAGCAGGGATTCCCCCGTCGCGGCGCGGGGAAGGAATTCCTTCTTCTGCTCCTCGGTTCCCAGGGTCGCGATGGGCCAACAGCCCAGACTGTTGTGGGCGGCCACGGTAAGGCCGTGGCTACCGCACACCCGGGACACCTCTTCGACCACCAGGGCGTAACTGGTCATGTCCGCCCCGACGCCTCCGTACTGTTCGGGAACGGCCAGACCCAAAAACCCCAGGGCCCCCATTTCCTTGACCGTGGCCACCGGAAATTCGCCTGACCGGTCGATTTCCGCGGCGATGGGCGCCAGCCGGGAATCGGCAAAATCGCGGGCCATCTGCCGGATCATTTTCTGGTTTTCATTGAAGGGCATTTTTACTCCTGAAAGGGCCTGAGAATCCCGCGGTAGGGTATTCAGAAACAGGTGGCATATTCGTGAGCCAGATTACAGGAACCAGACGAATAATTAAAGACAAATCAACCGGTTTGGCCCGCCGAGGTGGGGATTTTTTCGGGGATTATCGCCAAGGATTGGGTTCCAAAAAAAGGACGAACCGGGACTCCTTTCCCGGTCCGTCCGGTTGCCGGGTCACGGGGACGACCCGACACAGGGTTGGGACGTTCTAGCTACCGGAAAATCAGTTTGACCTGACCGAAGGAATAGCTTTCCACCGCCACGTTATCTTGACAGGTATTGGGCTCGCCGGGCGAGGGCGCACAACCGGTTCCGGTTGGCTCCCGGTCTCCGCCGTAGGGATTGATGGCATCGAACAG
>CBDUDB010000009.1:0-34544 GCA_965365795.1 uncultured bacterium
GCGGCGCAGCCACTTCTCGATCAAGACGTCACCTTCGCAGGGTTTCGGGATACATCCAGGACACATGCATGACTAATGCGCGATACATGAAAGGGCCCGAGCCGGGCCGTCGAAATCCACCGTAAACTAACACACCGGCTTATCGGCAACAACAATTGGGTGAACTAGTTCCTCCGCCGGGTCGGTCGGCTCCAGCTGCCGAGCCACAGCAGGATACCGCCCTGCAGGCTGAACACAACCTGGACCAGATACGCGGCCACCTCCATGGCCACGGCCTGCCCGGCGGTAAGGCCGGCCCAGGTCAGCAGGGTGGCCGATATCGATTCGCGCAGGCCGATGCCGTTGATGGTAATCGGAAGGGTCAAACTGATGGCCAGCAAGGGGATCAGAACCAAAAGTTGTAGTGCCTGCTCGAGCGAGAGGGAAAAACCCAGCCCCAAGGCCACCAGCAGGTGGGTGGCCAGACGAAGCATTTGCACCGCCATGCTGAACAGAAAGATGCCGTTCAACCAGCGCACCTTCGGCCGGTACAAGCCGAACTCGCTGGTGATCTTGCCCAGTTGCAAGGCCAGTTTTTCCATCTTCAGGGCGCGAAACAGTCCGGGCAGCTGCGAACCGATCCTCCGGGACAGCAGGAACGAAAGCCCTCCCGCGATCAACAGCAGGACGGGGATCAGCAACAAGGCCGAATCCGGCAGGGTAATGCTCGCCAGCGAAACCGCCGCCAGAACCAGGACTCCCACGGAGGTCAGGGCCCCCAGGCCGATCAACCGATCCAGAAGGGTGGCGCAGAATACCCCGTGAGCCCGTCCCTCCTGACGTCCCAGGTCGACGATCTTGTAGGCGTCGCCGCCGATATTGGCCGGAAGGAAGTTGTTGAAAAAAAGTCCGATAAAATAAAGACGCTGGATTTCGCGTCTGGGCGCGGTTATGCCGGCGGCCTTCAGGATCCAGGACCACTGGAGAGCCCCTCCAAAAGCCGACACCCCGTACACGGCCAGCGAGGCCAGCAGCCAGCCCCAGTGAGGGCTGCCCATAGCCTGTCGGATTTCGGCCAGGGACAAACGGGACAACAAAAAGCCGATCAATACGGCGCTGACGGTCAGCTTGGCCAAAAAAACCAGAAGGCGGCGGATGCGCCCGTCCCCGTTTTGGTTTTTCGGTGCCTCATTCACCTGACGACCTTTCGACCCGCGCGCGAGGCGACTTCTTCGAATAGCTCGAGCGACTCTTCCACGCATCGCGGCCAGCTGAAGGTGGCCGCCCACTGGCGGGCCGCTTCGCTCCGCTGCTGGAACAAGGCGGGATCCTTCAAGATCTTCAACGCTTCAGCGGCAAAGGCCGCGTGGTCTCCGTAGGGCACCAAAGAGCCGGTGACTCCATCGTTGACCGAATCCTTCAAACCCGGTCGGTCGCTGGCTACCACCGGCAATCCGCACTGGTTGGCCTCGACCACGGTCAGCCCCCACCCCTCCTTGGGGCTCGGGTTCAGGAACACGTGACAGCGGTGCAGGGTGGCCACCATTTCATCCCAGGGCATGAAGCCGCGAAAATCCACCTTGTCTTCCAGGCCCAGTTTCCGGGTCAGTTTTCTCAAACGGGATTCATCGGGGCCGCGACCCATGATCAGCATCCGGGCGGCAGGCATTTCTTTCTGGATGATGTCGAAGGCCCGGATGGCCACATCCAGGCTTTTGTAACGGCGCAGCCGGCTCCAGCTGACCACCAGCGGTGTCTCGCTGCGAGGCGGCGGCTCGTCCAGCCGGAATTTTTCGTGTTCCAGGCCGCAGAAGATGGTCCGGATGCGCGCCGGGTCCATCCCGCGGGCCACCAGATCATCCCGGGTCGAGGGGCTGATCACTTCGAAATCCACATCCCGGTAGATCCGGGGAATCAAACTCTCGGCCCCGTAGACGTACGTGGCCGTCAAGGGGTTGGCCTCGCGGTAAACGGTCTTACCGAACAGGTGGGGCACGATGGCCACCAGGGGCACGTCGCCCCGGTAAAATGGTGTGTAGAAGGGGATCTTGTTGATGTCCTCGACCAGCAGATCGTAGTTCGAGGCCTTCAGGAGGCGGCGCACCACACCAGGGAGAGTGAAATTGGCCACGGTCCAGTGACCGTGCCGGTGGATGTTCACCCCATCGATGACGTCGTGCCGCGGCGCCCCTTCGTAACCGGAGCAGACCAGATCGACGTGGTTACCGGCGCGGACCGCCCCGGACAGGATGTGGTGCAGGTGCAGTTCCGCCCCACCCCCGAGAGGGTCGTTGATATCGCGCCAGTTGACCGCCAAGATCCTCAGGACACAGCCTCCGGCTTGCGGGCCACCACCCCGATGGTGGGCATGGTGTAAAGGGACAGTCTGGTCTTGCCGAACGCGCCCCGCCAGGCTTCACCCAACCGGGCCAACGGTGGAATGGGCTCCGGATTCATGGGCAACTTGCGGCCGGTCCTGGTCAGAAGGACCTTGCGCAGCGCTCGGTACCACAGACCCGGCACCATCCAGTCACCGTAGCTGCGGACAACGGACAGACCTTCGCCCGTGACCATCTTTTCCAACTCGGCGATGGTGAATTCGGTTTCCCAGCCCGCGAACCACCTGTCCAGGGCGATGAGCATCTTTTTGCCCAGGGTGTAGTAGTGGAAGGTCTGGGGAACGTCCACCACCAGATGACCGCCGGGTTTGAGCACCCGGATATTGTCACGCAGCAGGGGAAAAGGATCAGGAAAATGTTCCAGCAGGCCCTGATGAAACACCACGTCGAAGGTGCCCTCGGCAAAAGGCATGGCCGTTCCATCGCCACAGACCGGCGCCACGGTCACGCCCGTCATTTTGGCGGCCTTGACCGTCAGGCCCAGGGAACCCTGCACGTAGTCCAGGGTCAAGACCTCGGCACCCGCCTTGGCCAGGGTCACGGCGTCGCGGCCGGTGCCCGCCCCCACCTCGAGGATGCGCCGTCCGTTCAGGTCGCCATCGTCGGTCGAGGAGAAAATGCCGGTGATCTCCCGCACCATCCGCCCATCGGTGCCGTACACATCATCCAGGTCCAGGCCGTCGGCCTCTTCCCAGAATTTCTGCCAGTGTGCGGGTGTCGATTCTCTCAAGGGGTGTCCTCGCCATCGCGGGGTGGGGCGCTGGGGGCGCTGGGCGGATAGACCTGGCTCGCCGCCTTGTCCAGGACCCCGTTGACAAACCCCACCGCTCCTTCGTCGCAGTAGCGCCGGGCCAGTTCGCAGGCTTCATTGATGACGACCTTGAAGGGAACGTCGGGGCTGTGTTTGAGTTCGGTCAGACCGATGGTCAAGATGACGATTTCCAGGGTGCCCAGACGCGAAGGGTCCCACTTGTCCGTGATCAGGGAATTCAGCCACTGGTCCAAATCGGCGGCGTGCAACTTGACCTTCATGGCCAGGACGCGGGCAAATTCGCCCGTATCGTCAGCGGATTCCCGGCGGGCCAACTGGTCGTCCACCGTATCGATCAGGTTCGCGCCGCTGATCAGCGAGGCGTACATCGACTGCAGAACGATTTCCCTGCCTTTTCTGCGTTTGCCCACGAGCTATTCCCCTGTCAAAGATCAAAGTGAGATAATGCCCAGTTGGGTGAATTGTTCCTCAAACCAGACATTTATCAAGAAAAAAGAGGGAAGGCGGCGCCTTCCCCTGACTAATTTTAACCGTGCCGCCGCCAAAATGCAACCGGGACGACCCACCAGGTCGGTGCAACCTTGTCCGGAACCTGGAAATCCCCTAGAGTGGGCCCGTCAACCCATTCTCCAGCACGGTGCCGGTGATCCATGAATGACGGCCTCTTGTCCAGCTTTGGGCTTCGCGAAAAGATCTTTTTGACCGCCGTGGGGGTTATCGGTGCGGTTTTCCTCACCCTGCGTTTCGGCGAATTCCCCGTGGGCGCGGGCATGGACGACGCCTACTACATCGAAATGGCCCGTTCCGTGGCCGAAGGCCATGGGCCGGTCATCCATCTCAACCAGACCAGTCCCGCCTGGCGACCCGGTATCTTTCCGGTGGGCTTTCCCTATCTGTTGAGCCCCCTGGCCACGATGGCTCCTTCCTCGGTTCAGATTTTTAAACTGGCCACCATTCTGGCCTGGATCGCCCTGGTGCCGGTCTGCCTGCGCCTGGCACGTTCGCTGGCACCCGGCTACCGCGTGGCCCTGGCCGCGGCGGTCTGCCTGAATCCCTGGGCCATCGCCTACGCGGTCAGGGTGTTCAGCGATCTTCCCTTTGCCGTGGTATCGGTGGCAGCGGTGGTCCTGTTCATCGACCTGGCCGACCTTCCCTGGATTCGCCCCCACCGTTTCGCTGCCCTGGTCGTGGTCACCGCCGCAGCGATCATGATCCGCTCGGTGGGCCTGGCCCTGCCGGTGGCCATGATCCTGTACTGGATCCTGCACCGGAAATGGTTCCGAGCCCTGTTTCTGGCAGGCGGGGTAGTGGCGGTTCTGGTTCCTCACGCGTGGGCCAGCGGCCAGATCGGCGGCGGGCTAATCACCCCCAGTTACCTGAAGCAGGTCTTTGTATCCGAGGTCCATGGCGCTTCACGCGTTACTGTGGTGGTGGAGAACCTGGTCGGGTATCTACGGGAGCTACCGGTGGTGATGGTGCCCGTATTCGGCAGTCCCGGTGAAAGTCTGGCCGCCCGCTGGGGCCTGGGTCCGGTCTACGGCCCGGTGCAGATGCTGGTGGGTCTCCTCCTGGTCGGGGGCATCATCCGGGGCCTGATCATCTTCGGCCGGGGCCATGCGGGCCGGTCCCGGTTCCTGTTCATCTACCTGGTGGTCTACTCCGGCGTGCTCCTGAATTTTTCCGGATATCCCTCGGGCGTTCAATCCCGCCTACTGTTGCCGATCCTCCCGGTGCTCTACCTGATGCTGTTGATCACGCTCCAGCAGCTGGCGCGCCCGCGTCGGGTATTCTGGCCGGCGGTCGCCGTGCTGTTGTCCTTTGCCCTGGTGCACAACGGGTACCGAGCAGCCCGCCCCATGACCTTGAATCCAGGCGCCGATGGCCAGGTCGTTATCGACCCCGGTCTCGGTGCCGAATGGATCATCAACAACACTCGGCCCGAAGATCTGATCATGGTGCGCTGGCCCCTGCGGCAGCACATCCATTTTCTGCGGCCGGTGGTTGGCTTCGGAACCGTCGGTCCAAGAGAACTGGACCAACGAATCAAGACCTTCGGTGTGGACTTCATCATTCTCGGACCGGAACCGGATCCTTCGGTGACCACTAGCATGTCAGACCAACTCGAAACCAATCCGGACAGATTCCCCATTGTTCACCGTGATCGGGCAAAGAAATTGGTTGTTTTCAGGGTTGGTAAAGGCCCTTGATCTCCGCTTCGACCGACGTCCAGGAGGCCGCCGACCTCCGCGGCGGACCCAGCAACAAACCATCGGCCGGGGTCATTGTCCGGAATGTCCAGCAACTACTGTCTTCCGTATCGAATCCCAACAGCCAGCGCAGGAATTTTTCGGCCTCGGGGTCAGGGCGCGCCAAAAGATTCCGCAGGTAGAGACCATCCACCACCACCGGGTCGCCTGCCCTGTGCCAGGGAGCTTCGCCACTCAGAACCGCCCGGGCAAACCCGTCCCCCTCATGCACCCGGGTTCGGTCGGTGAAGTAGAGCATTTCCTGCTGTACCGCATAGCCGGTGATAAAGTGAACTTCGACCGGAGCGGTCTGATCCAGAGCCAGCGCCAGGGTCCGGCCCGGACCGGGATCCCGGTGCATGGGCCAGATCGTGAAAACCAGATTGCCCACCGCCAGGACCAGCACCATGGCCGCTACCTGCCGGGTCGAACGAATCGCAGCCGGCAGGTCGTCGACCAGGATCAGGACCAGCAACCACAAGGGCAAAAGCGTAACGAGGAAAAAATCCACATCCGAGGGCATCCACCACAGGAAAAAGGGCAGGTAGGCCGCCAAAAACACCAAACCAAAAAGACGCAGGAGCCGGTGGGAAGCCTTCCTGCGCAGACGGACGATATGCCACACCACCAGAAAAATCAGGGCGCCCAACATGATGGATCCGCCGATGAAGAGCGTGGCCTCGGGCACGGGCAAAATCATTCTCGCCTGGCTGCCGGCCAGCGATAAAATCCCCCCGGGTGAATAGTAGCCGAAGCTGCCCCAGGCTTCGATGGGCGCCCTGGCGTAGGACAGAACAAAATCCCAGAAACCGACCGGGGGCGAATCGTACTTGAACCCCACCACGTAGATACCCACGACCAGTGCCGCGGACCGGGCCAGGACAAGAGCGGTTCGAAGCCACCGACCGGAATTTTCCTTCCCGACGCACCGGCAGCACAGAAGCACAAACAAGGGCAGGACGAACAGAACGTTGGTCTGGTGATAAAGGATGGCCAGAGCCACCGAGGGAACCAGCAACCAGGTGCGAACCGGACGTTCGGCCGCCAGCGAAGTCGCCAGAACCAGGCAAGCCATCGCCGGCAGATATGTTTCCACCCTCACGCTATAAATCATGACGCCGCGCGTGGCCAGCAGGGCGCAGGCCGCTACAATGGATGCCGAACGCGACGTGAAGATCAGGCCCGCCAGACGCCAGGCGGCCAGGCCCAGAACCACAGTCCAGAACAGGTTTTGACAGAGAGTGGCCGAAATGGGATCGATGCCGGTCACCAGATGAATCCAGCGGGCGACCGGCACATAAATCATATGGTGGGGATGGAACATTTCCAGCCCGGAACGGACCGCAAGGGCGTAACTCAACCCGTCGGGAGTCTGGTTGGCCGCCCGCAGCCAAAAAAGCAGCCCCGTGTAGGCCACCGCGACTGCGGCCATGATCAGACGTCCGGGATCATGTTTCCCGGCGCCGCGATTACCAGCGGCGCCCGTATCGTTCTGCTCGATCACAGGGAAGCTCCAGACATCCCAACTCCGTAACGTCGCGACCGACCGTTAGCCTTCGTCGATATTGGCGCAAAGATCGATCATTTCCAGGGCGGTCATCGCCGCGTCGAAACCCTTGTTTCCGGCCTTGGTGCCGGACCGTTCGATGGCCTGGTCCAGGGTTTCGGCGGTCACGATGCCGTAGACGACCGGGATGTTCGAATCCAGGGACACCTGCGCAATGCCCTTGGTCACCTCACCGGAGATGAAGTGGAAATGGGGCGTGTCGCCCTGAATGATACAGCCGACACAGATCACGGCGGCGTAACGTCCGGTCTGGACAAATTGTTTGGCCGCGAACGGAATCTCGAAACCGCCCGGCACCCAGGCGGTGTCGATCTGTTCGTCGGTGACCCCGTGGCGGTGAAGACAGTCCAGGGCGCCTTCCATCAATTCGGTGGTGAAGAAGTCGTTGAAGCGGCTGCCGACGATGGCGATTTTCTTGCCCCTCGCGTCGAAACTACCCTCGTATTTCCTGCCCATCGTTTTCTCCTTTAGAGGTGATCCAAAATGTGGCCCATGCGGGCCTTTTTCGTCTTCAGATATTTGGTATTGGTCAGATTGGGTTCGATTTGCAGGGGAATCCGATCCTCGATGACCAGACCGTAACTTTCCAATCCGACGATCTTGCGGGGATTGTTGGTCATCAACCGCATGCGCCTGACCCCAAGGTCACGCAGGATCTGGGCGCCGATGCCGTAGTCCCTCAGGTCGGCGGGAAAACCCAGCTTCTCGTTGGCCTCGACGGTGTCCGCGCCTTCATCCTGCAACCGGTAGGCCTTCATCTTGTTGACCAGTCCGATGCCCCGCCCCTCCTGACGCATGTACAGGAAAACGCCGGAGCCCTCGGTCTCGATATTTTGCAGGGCGGCCGCCATCTGCTGGCCGCAATCGCAGCGTTTGCTGTGAAACAGGTCGCCGGTCATGCATTCGCTGTGGACCCGGACCAGGACAGACTGGTCGCCGGAGATGTCACCCTTGACCAGGGCCACGTGGGTCGCCCCGTCGACCTTGGTCGAAAAGGCGAACATTTCATAATCCCCGAATTCGGTCGGCAACGGCACCTGGGCTTCCCGCGCCACGAGTTTTTCGTGGTTGCGCCGCCACTTGATCAGGTCCGCGATGGTGACCAGTTTCAAGTCGAACTGGGCCGCAATTTCCCGCAGGCGAGGCATGCGGGCCATCTCGCCGTCATCGTCCATGATCTCGCAGAGCAGACCGGCGGGATACAGGCCCGCCGCTTCGCACAAATCGACCACGGCTTCGGTGTGGCCGGCCCGTTTCATGACGCCGCCCGGCTGGGCTTCGAGGGGAAAGATGTGTCCGGGCCGGGCCAGGTCATCGGCCCGGGTTTCAGGATCGATGAACACCGCGACGGTGCGGGCGCGGTCGGCGGCGCTGATGCCGGTGGTGACCCCCCGGGCCGCGTCGATGCTCACGGTGAACTTCGTGCCCAAGGAGGCCGTGTTCCGGGCCACCATGGGCTGAATGTCCAGTTCCATCAGGCGGTCCCCCGTCGCGGCCAGGCAGATCAGACCGCGTCCGAATTTGGCGATGAAGTTCACCGCCTCGGGAGTCACCTTTTCGGCGGCCATGATGAAATCACCCTCGTTTTCACGATCCTCGTCATCCACCACCACGATGATCTGGCCGTTTTGGAGAGCCGCCAGCGCCTCATCGATGCTGTTGACGGCGCCTTGATCGGTAGACTGGTCGAACATGTCGCTCCTAACCCGGTTCAGGGGGATCGCCGGCGGCCGAATCCACTGGCCAGCAAACGGTCGATGGTCAAAGGCGTTCCTGTTTCCGGTGGCCCGGCGGCCTCCGGCGAAACGCCCGGTACTTTCCAAGCACGGCCGCCGCGTGCGGCCTTCACCAGAACATCCATTTCCAGATTGACTTTCCGCCCAGGCCGCAGTTTGTCGAACGTGGTCGCGGCCAGGGTGTGGGGTATCAAATTCACGGTGAAACCGCTATCAAAAGGTCCTTCGTCCACCGTCAGACTCACCCCGTCCACCGCCACCGAACCCTTGGGGGTCAAGAAGTCGGCCAGTTTCCTGGGCAGGTCCACGGTCATCAGAAGGCCGCCGCCGGACTTACCGATCGCGGCCACGGTCCCGGTCCCGTCCACGTGTCCCTGGACCAGGTGGCCGTCCAGCGGATCCCCGGCGCGCAGGGCAGGTTCAAGGTGCACCCGGTCTCCCGGAGACCAGTGGCGCAGGGTGGTCAAGCGGCGCGTTTCGGAAGCGGCTTCCACACTGAACCGGCGGCCGGAGGTGGCGGTCACCGTCAGACAGATGCCATTGACCGCGATGCTCGACCCGATACTGGTGGCCCCGGCGGTCACCGGCGCCTCGACATCCAGCCGCAACACCCCACCGCGAGACGTCATTCCCTTGAGTCTTCCTATTTCCCTGATCAATCCGGTGAACATCTCGGCCTCTTTGTTTTTGGCGCTAGACGGTGACCTGGGTCAAAACGTCGGCAAATCTTCGGCGGTCATGAATGACGAGCAGATCCTCCCCCAACCTCTCGTGGCGGGTCAGGGAAAATTCCGAACTCCGCCGTCCGGGCCGGTATTCACCCGCGGGCCACCCCACTCCATCGGCCAGGACGCGGGGTGTGAGATATCTGGCCCAGCGGTCGACCAGTCCGGCATTCAGGAACGCGGCGGCCAGCTTCGGGCCGCCTTCGACCATGATCGTCAACAAGTCGTGGCGAACCGCGGCTTCACACAACGCCACCGGGTCCACGTGGCCGGCGGTTTCCCGGCAGAACAGGATCTCGCCCCCGTTGGCTTCGATAGCGGCCCGGTTGGCGGAATCACGGGCCCCGGTGCCGGCAAAAACCAGGTACTTGTCCCGGTGGAATCCACCGGTCCAGCTCAGGTCGGTGTCCACGTAGCCAGGCACGGGCTCGCATTCCGGCAGATCGTGCCGACCGGCGGCCAGACGGCCATCCAAACGCGGCCGGTCGGCCCGGACGGTTTCCTCACCGACCAGCACCAGGTCCAGACGGCGCCTGCGGCAATGAACATCACGGCGCGCGGGTTCTCCCGAAAGATAGACGGGTACCGTTTCCGTGCGGCTTTCCGCCGGAGGGGCGTACCACCCGTCCAGGCTTTGCGCGGTCTTGAGTTCCACATAGGCGTGCGTGAAATTGTCCGTGGCCACGAACGGCCAGATCAGGTCGAGGGCCTCGTCCGCAAGGACACCGCAGGTAACATCCAGGCCGCGATCGCGCAGGTAACGGCTACCGCCCCCGGTTACCGTGGGGTTGGGATCCCGGATGCCGACGACCACCCGGCTCAATCCGGCCTCAACCACCGCCGGAGCACAGGGCGGAGTCCGACCTTCGTGGTTGCAGGGTTCGAGGGTCACGTACAGGGTGGCGCCGCGAGCTTTCTCCCCGGCTTCGGCCAGGGCCGCGGGTTCGGCGTGAGGCTGGCCGCTGCCTTCATGGGCGCCGCGACCGACAATGACACCGCCGGCGACAACCACCGCGCCCACCGGAGGATTGGGCCAGGTGCGGCATTTGACACTTCGGGCTAAATCCAGGGCTTCGGCCATGAAACAGCGGTCCATCCCGGCCCTGTCGCGGTCGTGCTGACGGGTGCAATCCACAGCATCTTTCCCAGCATTCATGATGTCGTCCGCGGGGAACCGATAATGGCAGGGGGTATGACGGAACATGCACCGGACACGCGGGCATCATCCCCACGCGGGCACAGGTAAGAGACCGTCAACTTCTACCATCCAGACTTTCACTGTCGGCCCCGGAATTTCACCGAGTCAGCTCTCGCCGGACATCACCGGAATCCGGATCGTCCTTTTTGGCGAAAGGTCGCGGGCTTTAACCGCCGGTGGGGAGTTTCACCCCGCCCCGAAGTTGAGGTTCGCTTCCAGGCTTGGAATTCCCGAAAGCCATATTGGGTTTTCTGTTACAAAACTAGGCGGTTCAGATGGCTTCGTCAAGGCTGGTCTCAAGCCGGCGGCTGCCACAATTCGACCTTGTTGCCCTCCGGATCCAGGAACCAGCCAAAGCGCCCGAACTCCGAATCCTCCACGTCGGGCATGACCTCGGCGCCCCCCTCGCGGACCCGGGCCAGGCAGCCGTCGAGGTCGTCGACGATCAAGTTGATCATGAAATCCTGGTCCGAGGGCGCGAAGTAGGTCGTGTCCTGCTTGAAGGGGGACCAGACGCTGTAACCCCCCTTGGCCAGGTGCTCATGCTTCAGGCTGGCCCCGTATGGATGTTCCACGGGAAGATCCAGGCAATCCTGATACCACTTCCCCAGTTTCACCGGGTCATTCGCTTTGAAAAACACGCCGCCCAGGCCCACGACCTTGGCCATGATCAGCCACCTTCCTTGATCTGGTACCGATCCGGTGCGTCGAACACGATCACGGCCTTGTAACCGGCGTGAACGGTAGCCGAGTGCAGCTGTCCGGCCGGTACGAAAAAGTTGTCCCCCGGTTCCGAAACTTCGGTCCCGCCGTTGCGATGGAGTTCCGCCTTGCCGGCGATCACCATCTCCCACTGGTCGGCGTGCGAATGTTCGGGCACCTCGACCGTTTCGGTGAACTCCACGAAGACGGTTTGCTGGCGGTCGCTTTTTATCATCCAGCCCCGGACTCCCGGAAAGGGAAACGCGACCTCGGGGTTATTCCGGATAAAATCTGGGAATTCTTTCAAAGACACTGGCAGACTCCCGGTTCAGGTCCGATCGCTTTTTTTGCCCTGGAAATAACTGGGGGCCAGCACCGGCAGCCCGACGGACGCCAGGCGGCGCTGGGCCACCTCGTAGAACTGGCGGGCGGGCACCCGGCTAAAACCCAGGTTGATGTCATATATGAGCTCGCCCTGCAAAAACCGCCAGTGATTCAGCAGCGTCGGCACCTTCGCTTTTTTCTCGATCTGGATCAACCGACGGTGGGAGCTGCTCAGATTGATTACCGGGTCGTTGCGTTTGGCGGCGAAATGAATCAGGTTGAAAATTTCCCGATCATCGACCAAGGGCCTTTCCTCCTGATCCTGAAAATGGCGCTGGAGGCGCCGGGCCAGATCGTTGTCGAAACCGCCCCAGGTCAGGTTCAGGAGGAACTTGTCGTAGGTGTCGATGGCGTCCATCACAAAAGCCCCCAGCATGGCATCGAAACCGTGCTGGGCGCCGATGTATATCATGGCCAGATCATCGCAAACCCCGTCGCCCATCCGGCGCCGAAAATATGCCTGATCGTGTTCCGGATAACCGAAGGCGGCATTCTGGTCTCGGCAGACCACCCCGATGTCGCGCAGGGTGCGCATCTGCTCGTTGTCGAACAGGACACTGCCTGTATCGGCGAGCCCGCACATCTCGAATTTTTCCCGGTCGACAATGAGAATCTCCCCTCCCCCGATGTGGAAGGGCAGGCCCGCAAAGGTGCGTCGGTGTTCGAGCATGGTCGTTTCCCGACTCTGCCAATCGTCCATGAATCCGGCCAAGACCAGACCCGTGGCAAAGGCCCTGGTATCGACCCTCTTTTGAGCAAGGAAGTCCACGCCGAACAGGGGGTGGCCGTCGATGACAAGTTCTAGCTCGGGCTTGGCCAGGTTTTCGAAGAGCCAGTCTCCGAAACGGGTCAGCATTCGGCCACGGCGTTCACGGACCAGGAGACCTTGGAGATTGCGGTCACCGGATTCCAGGACGCTTAGCACCCGGTCGAAGGTGGCGTCGGGGAAGCGCAGGCTGGTGCCGAACTCGTCGGTGAACCAACCATGTCCGTTCTGGGCTCGGCCCAGAACCGACTGAGGCAACAGATCGGCCAGAACGCCCGGCGAGGCGGCGAAGTTCTGGGACATGAGAAAATCGAAATCGGCAGATACCAAACGCTCGAATATTTCACGGTCGCGGACCAGGTCCATGGTGCGAAAACCGAGCCAGCGGGATGAGGCCCGGTCGGGGCGGTCTTCGCCCTTGCCCTTCACCCGGTCGAGCAAGGCCTCCACCCGATCCACCGCTTTCTTTTTGCGGCCACGCCTCCTGCGCGAATGGTCTGGCAAGGGTTCTCCCGTTGCGGTTATCCGTCAGTCCTGATCGACCGAATCGACTGGTTCAGCGGCGGAATCCGCGGCAGACCAGTCGGCGAATAGGGCGTCTACGAACAGGTCCGGGTCGAAGACCGTCAGATCCTCCATCTGCTCACCCATGCCCACATACTTGACCGAAAGCCCGAGCGTCTCGGCGATGGCCACCACGATGCCGCCCTTGGCGGTGCCGTCGAGTTTGGCGAGGATCAGACCTTCG
This sequence comes from uncultured bacterium, assembly GCA_965365795.1. GTDB lineage: Bacteria > Krumholzibacteriota > Krumholzibacteriia > LZORAL124-64-63 > LZORAL124-64-63 > JAGLCY01. The sequence goes on from CBDUDB010000009.1 coordinate 13,223, forward strand.
ACGGGTATGGTCTCGGCAAACACGCGGGCCTGGGCCAAACCGTTCTGCCCCGTATTGGCGTCCACTACCAACAGGGTTTCGGGATCCTTGCCCGTCTTCTTGCGAATAACCCGGGCCACCTTGCCCAGTTCATCCATGAGGTTGGTCTTGGTATGCAGACGGCCGGCCGTATCAACGATCACGGTGTCCATACCCCGGGCCTCGGCTGCGTTCAAAGCGTCGAAAACCACGGCGGCCGGATCGGCTCCGGAGCCCTGGCGAACGCAGTCCACGCCCACCCGCTCGGCCCAGATCTCCAGCTGCTCCACCGCGGCCGCGCGAAAGGTGTCGCCGGCGGCCAGCAGCACCTTCTGGCCCTCACCCTTCAGAAGGAAGGCCAACTTGGCGATGCTGGTGGTCTTGCCCGAACCATTGACCCCCACCACGAAGATGACCCGGGGGAAATCAGTGTCCTCGGCTGCAGCGGTGGTGGTGTCCGAGGCGGGGCCCCGGTGTTTCTTCTTCTTTTTCTTGCCGGTTTCCGGTTCCCAGGTCATCGGTTTGATGCGCGGCCGGGCGGTCACCAGAATCTTTTTCACATCGCCCCGGATGACTTCGAGCACACTTTCGATCGTGGCTTCTCCGCCCTCTTCCTTGAGGCGTTTTTCGATATTGCGGGTGATGGCCACGGCCGAATTGACACCCATGTCGGCACTGATCAGAAGTTCTTCAATCTGATCGAGGGTTTCGGTGTCGAGCTTGATCCGACGGCCGAACATGGCCCGCAGGCCCCCGACCACGCCTTCGCGGGTCTTGCGCAGACCCGCCCGAAACCGATTGAGGGTTCCCTTGATCACTCGCTGGCCTCCATGGCATCCGGTTCGGGTTCGAGGGCCGATTCGATTTCGGCCTCTTCCGGGGCCGACTCATCGACAAAAGCGAGGACCCGGGTTTCCTCTTTCCTGTCCAGGTTTTTCCGCCTGTCGGCAATGGCGCGGCTGAGTTCCTGGTCGCTCTGCGTTTCGGCCACGTCGTGGAAGTTGACCGAAACGATGCTGCTGCATCCCGGTTCCATCATCGTCACGCCGTACAGGTGGTTGGCCGTCTCCATGGTCAACTTGTTGTGGGTGATGACCAGGAACTGGGTGTTGCGGCTGAACTCCCGGAGCATGTTCACGAAGCGTCCGATGTTCACGTCGTCCAGGGGCGCGTCGGCCTCGTCCAGCATGCAGAAGGGCGAGGGTTTGACCAGGTACACCGCGAACAGCAGCGACAGCGCCGTCAAACAACGTTCGCCTCCGGACAGCAGGGACACCGTGTTGATGACCTTGCCCGTGGGCTGGGCCTTGACATGAATGTTGCTTTCCAGAGGATCGTCGGTCTTGATCAATTGCAGGTCGGCCTTGCCACCCTTGAACAGGGTCTGGAAAACCGCGATGTAGTTGCGGCGCACTTCCTCGAAGGTCTGGACGAAGCGGGCCTTGGCCGTGCGATTGATTTCCGTGATGGCCTTGACCAGGTCGTCGCGCGCTTTTTCCACGTCGTCCCGCTGCTGTTCCAGGAAATCCAGGCGCTCCTTCTTGGTGTCGTACTCCTCAAGAGCCAGATGGTTGATGGGTCCCAGGGAACCGATTTTGGTCCGCTTGATTTCCAGCAGCTCTTCGGCCTGTTCGATCTGGAAGACATCCTGCTCTTTTTCCAGCTCCTTGGGCAAATCCTCTTCGTTCAGGCCGGCCACCAGATCCTGGAAGCTGCCCTGGTAGTGTTCTTCCACCCGTTCCTCGAGATTGTTTCGCTTGATGTCGAGGGTGGCCAGCAGAGTTTCCATTTCATGGGCCTGATCCCGGAACCCGCCCCTCTGTTTCTCGATGAACTGGACACGGTCGTGCCAGACGGAGGTTTCCTCGTGCAAGGACTGAATCCCATCCGCGGCGGCGCGCACCACCTGCCGACGCCGAGACCGCTCCTCCATGGACTTGCCCAGAATGGCTCGTTTACTTTCAAGTTCCTCGGTCAAGGCTTCCATGGAACCCCGTCCGACCTCGATCTCCTGGGCCAGCCGTTCACGCCGCGAGAACTGTTCCGCCACGTTTTCGCGCAGGTGCACCAGCGCCGTGGCGGTTTCCCGTTTCTGGCTTTCGCGCCGCTGGTGGGTCAGCCGCAGTTCCTCCACCTCGGCCCGAGCTTCGTCGCGGATCATCTCGGCTTCTTCGACCCGGGTGCGCAGGTCATCCCGGTGGGTGGTGCTGTCCTCGCGCTGTTTTCCGCTTTCGGCCAGCAGACCGGTCATGTTCTGTTCCTCGCCCGCGAACTCTTCCAAATCGGAAGTCAGGCGCAGGCCTTCTGTTTCCATCTCACCGGTGCGGGCGCCGGCCGTATCCCGATGGTGTTCCAGCTGGGCCGTCTCCACCTGCAAACCCGCCATCTCATCGTCCAGCTCGGACAACCGTCCGCGGCCGCTGATCAACTCTTCGCGCAGGTCCTCCCTCTGCCGGCGGTTGGCCCCCAGTTTTTCCTGGGCGCCGGTAACCTGCTTGTCGCGTTTTTCGATTTCCCGGGAAACCTCGCCCAGCCTTTCCTTGCGGCCAATCAGCCCGGTATCGCTGACTTCACCCCGCCCGCCGCGCACAATGCCGTCGCTGCTGACCAGGAGACCCGTTCGGCTGACGCAAAGCACCACGCCCGGGCCGCCGTACCCGTCAGCGGCCGCGGCGGCCTGTTCATCGGTGGCAAAGATGACCGTCCGGGCCAGCAGATTTTTCAGGGCGGGAATCTTGGTTCCCGGTCCGGTGATGACCTCGCTGGCGGGGCGGCCACCCGGCATGTCGGCCGGGTTCTCCGGATCCCCGCCGGAAAATCCCGCGCCACACAGGAAACTCGCCTGCCCGATTTCCTCTTCGCGCAGCTCCCTCACCAGATCGACAGCCGTGTTCCAGCCGTCGACGACCACGGCGTCGAGGGTTTCGGCCAACAGGATTTCCAGGGCGGCCGCGTCTTCGGCCGGAACCTGCAATTGATCGGCAAGACCCCCCGTTACCCTGGCTTCGGTCCCGTGACGCTTGAGGATTTCCCGGGAGCCCTGGCCGTATCCCTCGAAATCATCCTGGAGTTTTTCCAGCAGTTCCCGGGTCGAACGGGCCGCTTCCCGCCGGGCGGCCAGGTCCGCCACCTTGTCTTGCAGATCCGCCCCGTCCATCTCTAGCTGGGTTTCCTGGCGCTCCTTGTCCGCCATTTCTTCCAGAAGGCGCGACCGGCGCACGGAGGTCTCCTCGCGGGTGATCGCGAGTTCGGCCAGCTTCTGCTCAGCCTGCCGGCCTTCGCCCAGAATCCGTTCCCGAACCTCGGCGAGAGTGGCCAGGCGTTCTCGGCGGTTGTCCTGCTTGACCTGGAGTTCCCGCAGATGACTGCGCCGCGTGGCATCGTTTTCAATGAATTCGAGATTGCGGTGGGTGGCGTCGTCCAGGGCGGAACGGTCCACGCCCAGATTGGCCTCCATGATCTGCAGCGTTTCGGTCTTTTCCTCCAGAAGCCGGCTAGAGGTTCCCAGTTCTTCGTCGATGGTGGTCAGGTGTTCGGTCAACCGGCCAATCTGTCCCTCGATCTCCTTCTGACGGGCCTCGGCCTCCTGGATATTGAGCGAATTATCGTCGATGCGTCGCTGGTGTTCCTCGATGCGATGTTCCATGACCAGAACCTGGCGCTCGGTTTCCTGCAGTTCCTCTTCGAAGGCCTGCAGGGCTTCCTCGAGCTGGCGTCGCTCCGCTTCGCGCTCGTCGATCGTTGGCCGCGCCGCCTCGATCTTGGCCTGCAGTTCGGCCAGTTCCCCCACGCCGGCCTCGGCCTGGGTGCGGAATTCTTCCAGGCTTTCCCGTGCCTGGGTCTCCTGCTGGTCCATCACCGTGTGGCGCCGGGCCGCCAGCAGCAGATCGAGGCTGCGGATCTCCTTGAACAGGGTCTGATGGCGCCGGGCCTTGCCGACCTGGCGTTTGAGCGAACGGACTTCGCGGCCGATTTCCTCAACGATGTCGTAAAGCCTCAACAGGTCGTTCTGGGTGCGGTCAAGCTTGCGCTGGGTCTCCTTGCGCCGGGCCTTGTACTTGGTGATGCCCGAACCTTCCTCCAGCAGGCGCCGCAACTCGGTGTTGTTTTCGTTGAGAACAAGCTTGATCATCGATTCCTCGATGATCGAATAGGAGGTGTTGTTCACCCCGCTGTCGAAAAACAGATCCCGCAGATCCTTGAGCCGACACAGAGACCCATTGAGAAAATAGTCGCTGCCGCCGTCGCGGGTGGCCTTGCGCTTGATGGCCACTTCGTTGAAGTCGATGGGCAGCCCGCGGTCCTCGTTTTCGAAAATCAGGGTGACCTCGGCCATGCCCACGGGGCGGCGTTTGGTCGTACCCTTGAAAATCACATCGTCCATTTTGCCACCGCGCAGCTGCTTGGCCGACTGCTCGCCCAGCACCCAGCGCACGGCGTCCACCACGTTGGACTTGCCGCAACCGTTGGGACCGAGGATGGCGGTGATGCCCTCGTCGAAGTCCAGCCGGGTGCGGTCGACGAACGACTTGAACCCCTGGAGTTCAATGGATTTTAATTTCACGCAATGCCTTTCCGCTGCAATCCGATGCGATCTTTGGTGGTAGTACCTGAACCGGTTCCCAGGCTATTGTGCCAATGGCCGTGGCTTGGTCCGGCGCGGAAACTAAAACTTTTGGGGCTTCGCCCATTTTTCCCGCAACTTTTTCAAGAGAGCGGGCATGGCCTGCTTGGCCTGAGTCCGGGTGGCAAAACTGCCCACATAAATCCGGTTCCAGGTTCCCCTGGAGCCCAGATCAAATATCCGAACAGTACTTTGAAAACCTCGGCGGGACAATTCCCGAACCTGCTTCGCGGTCCCCGCACTGTCGGATAACGAATATACGTGCAGGGCCCATCCCTTGGCCCCCACCGTTTCACGGTAGGGCCCCATGTCGAATCCGGTCGGCACCGGGACCGCTAGAGCCGGCGGAACATCATCCTGTGAATCGTTTTTCGGCTCAACAACCGTCTCGGTGATCACCGAGTCGACGGCGGCATCCTCGCCCCCGGCGGTCAACTCAGGCGTCGCCTCGGGTTGACCTTGCTCATCAGACTGGGCTTCCACCGAATCCACCGCGACGGTCCCGATGGCGCCGTCGTCCGGAATCCCCTCATCAGCCGGTTCCATACCACTCCCAACCTGGGCCGGGATGGTTTGGGTCGCGACCTCGGCCTGTCCGAATGGACCTGCCGAAGGCACTCTCACGACCTTGAAATAGTAGGCAGTGATCAAGGCGATCAAAACCACCGCTGCCAGAGCACCGAACCAGAAAACACGCGAAGTCTCCCGAGTCGGCGATGATTCGGATTCCTGCCAGGCTTCAACCAGGTCGGCTACGTCCGGGTCGAGATCGGGGACTTCGGCAGCCTTTTTTGGGGAAAGATCCGACGGGTCGGTCTCAGAGGTGGACTCGGTTTTTCCTCCTGCTGAAACCAGCGGCGGCTCCGTTGCAGGAACGGTCCCGGAAACAACCGGGTCCGCAGGTGCATCGGATTCCGCCGTGATCGGCGGTGCCGAACCGTCTGGTATCTCGGTCAGGACCTGTTCTACCAGTAAATCCTCGGCGGGACCGGTGCCGCGAAAGCTCACCACTGCGGTCAGGGGGCAGCCGGATTCGGTGAAACCTGCGTTAATGACGGCTGCCTCATTCGCCGGCATGGTTTGCTGATCCCAGCAAAAGATTCGGATGGCCGCGGCCGGGGCCCACATCAGGCCCGCGAAATCCGAAGGCGCCACGAGTAACACATCGTCCCCCTGCCGCCGCAAGCGGGTCAGCAGGGTGTTGATTTCCTCACTTGTCACGTCGGTGGGCGCAAAAGAACCGACCCCGAGAAAATAACCGCGGCGACCGACAAAGGGCATGGCCACACCCGATGTCAAAACCGAGGTTCCATACCTGGCCAGATCGATCCAGCCCTCTTTTTCGATGCGGCCGGCCCAACGAGTCAGGGCCTGATCCCGGTCATCACAATCGAGCAGCAGGACCGCCTGGTCCCGGAAGGCAAGTTCCCTTGCAAAACTCATGGCCACCGCGGCGCTCAGATCCCCGCGTCCGGGTTCGTGAAGGAACAACCAGATGCGGGGGGACGAGTGGCCCTGCATGGCCGCATCGAAACCCCGAGTTATTTCCCCTTTGGTGGCTATATGTTCGATCCTGGTCCAGAAGCGTTCGCCCGGTACGAGATCCAATTCCGAGCCCGCCCAACCGGAATATATTTCCCCAAGCCCACCGGGAAAATCTTGAGTTGTATCCATGATCTTCAACCTCCCCTTTTGGAAGGTAGGGCGTTCCAGGCCGTACTGAAGGCAGCCACGACCAGGGGCGTTTCCTCAGTTGCGATAGTTCTGACATCGATGGCCAGTCCGTCCTGGTTCATTCTTCCGACCAGGGCGGGATCACCCATTCGCAATCGCTGGTGGCACGCTTCGAGTTCGGATTTGTCGGCCTGCCACTGCACCAGCCGCGAGGCGACACTCGCGGTGCTGAATGATCCGCCACCCACGCTCGAAAGGCCCGGTACCACCGATCCGGTCCAACCTGACGGCGCCAGGGGTATCAACTCACGCAAAAGTCGGTCGGCCTTTTCCTGGAGTTGATCCGCGTTTGGGGCAAGCTGTTCCAACGTCGGCAATGCCGGCCTGTCCTCGGCCGCCAGGTACTCGGTCAGGATCGTGTCCAGCGCGGCCAGGGTCGTCTTGTCCACCCGGAAGGCCCGACGCATGGGATGTTTTCTCAAACCGGCAATCAATTCCCGCTCACCCAGGATGATGCCCGCCTGGCAACCGCCCAGCAACTTGTCCCCGCTGCAGGTCACCAGTTTTGGTCCGGCGGCCAGATCCTCGGCCAGCAGGGTCTCCCCCTCCGGCAGCCCCAGCTCCTCGAAGGGATACAGGGCGCCGCTACCCGCGTCATAGATCAAAGGGCAATCGGCATCGCGACAAAGGTCGGCCAGTTCGGAAAGCGTCACGTCCTCGGTGAAACCCTCCACCACGAAATTGCTGCGGTGGACTTTCAAAACGGTTGTGCCCGGTTCGAGGGCTTGGCGGTAATCCTCCAGGCTGGTCCGGTTGGTCGTACCCACTTCCACCAGGGTGCAGCCGGTCTCGGCCAGAATCTCGTGAATCTTGAAAGACCCACCTATGGCCACGATCTCACCACGGGACAAAACGACCCGGCCGCCGCGGCTCACGTGACGGACGGCCAACCAGACGGCCGCCGCATTGTTGTTGACCACCAAGGCGTCGTCCGCCCCGGTCAGCAGGGCGGCCTTTTCCTCGACCGCTCGGCCCCGATGGCCCCGCGTCCCGGAAGGCAGATCGAATTCCAGGTCGGAATTGAAAAGAGCCACTTCGCGCGCGGCAGCGGCGGCGGCGACCGGGAAACAGGAACGTCCCAGATTGGTGTGAACCACCACCCCGGTTCCATTCAGAACCCGGGTCCATGATTTGTGCGTGAGGGAACGATGTTTGGCTGCGATTCGGTTCACCGCGACCTCGAGAAGATCCGGTCGGGTCTGCACCGGTCCCGTGGCCCGCCGCAATTCCTGGCGCAGGTCATCGACCACCACCTGGATGAGGCGCGTCATCCAAATCCGCCGACGACCGCCCAGAAGAGGCGCCAAACGCTCATCCTCGAACAGGGCGCTGACCTGGGGAAGCTCCCGCAGACGGGACTGAAGATCGGACATATCTAGTTTGATCCTCGGCGGCCGGGCACAAGAAGGTTTCAGAACAAATTTCAGAATCAAGAAGGGCCGCCTGGGCGCGGCCTGGAAATCCGGTTTGTGCCGGAAATCCACGCGGGTGATAAAGTATCAGACTGAACCCCACATGTCCAGATGACAACCACGGGTTTGTCCCTGATGTTCCTGGTTGTTCCAGGGTTTTCAGGGAATGAGTCTTGAGGTAGGATCGAACCAGATCCAGACCCCGGATCCGGTAGCTGCGAACCGGTTCTCAACTCCAGCAGGGAAGCAAGAATTTGAAACGATTTTTCCTGATCCGGTCTGTGGCCGCCTGCCTTCTGCTGGCCGGCGGTTGCGGAGGCCCCCCGCCCGAACCGGCGGTTGTGGAAGTCCCCGGCTACGAATCTCTTCGAGAACAGTTCACGGGACTGGATATGTCTCCGTTGCAGGGCCGACGCATCGTCCTGGATCCCGGCCACGGCGGATATTTCAAAGGCGCTGTCGGACCCAGCGGTCTGACCGAGGCCGAGGTCAACCTGGGCGTATCCCTGTACCTGCGCGGCCTGCTGGAATGGGCCGGAGCCGAGGTATTCATGACCAGGACGGCCGATTATGATTTCCTGACCCCGGCCGACTCGACCCTGACCAGTGACCTGGCCTTCAGGGTTTCCTTTGCCGATTCCCTGCAACCTGATGTATTTTTGTCACTTCACCACAACAGCGTTGCCTCCCTTGATCGAACCGTCAACGAAACCCAGACCTATTATCCCCTGGCCGACGAAGCGGCTTCGGTGGATCTGGCCCGCGCCATTCACCGCCATCTCGTCCTCAATCTGGAGATATCGCCCGCAAAGATCCTGCCCGGCAATTTTCATGTTCTGCGCCATGCCACCGTGCCGGCGGTGCTGGGCGAGCCGGCCATGATCTCTCACCCGGTGATCGAAGGCCGCCTCAGTTTGGCGGCCAGTCAACGTCTGGAGGCCGAAGCCTATTTCCTGGGCCTGCTGGACTATTTCTCTCAGGGGTCGCCTCGCTGGGCTGGTGCGCCGGTTGACACGCTGCTCATCAACGAGGAACAGGTAACCGTCCAGGCCAGCTGGATATATCTGCAGGATAGCCTCCACCCGGAAGGCCAATCGACCGGTAGATACGGCCCCGATCCCGGGACCTTCCAATTGACTCTCGATGGAAAAAAGGTCCCGATCCATGTCACCGGACAAGGACGCTTTGTTCACTGGTTTCTGGCCGATCCGGACCTGGAATTGCCGGCCGTCCTGGAATTGAATGGCCGCAATCTGGCCGGGAGCGCCCTTCCGGTCCGGCGCACGGTGTTGCTGCCCGGCCCAGCCCGTAGGGTCAGCCTGACCCTCATGCCCGAATCCCCGCAGCAAGACGACGGATATATGGGCGTTCGCTGGACCGCGCCCGGCCATTTCCCCCTGCCGGACGGCAGCATAAAGTTCTTTTCGAAAACCGGTTCGGACGAAATCCTTACTTTGCCTGTGAAGGGCGGAAACTCCGGAGCGGCCTTGGTTCCGGTGGCCGGTGGCCTGCCCACCCGTGCGGAATATTCCGTCGACACAGCTCCCAATTCCCCCCTTCTGTGCAACATGACCACGGCCGAACTGCCCGGTCCCTGGCGCTGGCGTTTTTTGACCAATGCCGAGGGAGCCGGCGTCGGACCCTGGTCATTCAGGACCTGGTTGCCTGAAGGTGTTCCCGTTGGAATGGCCGATCAGCAGCTGCCCTTGATCCCCTACGAAAAAGGTCGTTCGGTCTGGGTGACAATGCCGGGCATGCTGCCATTGGTCGATCCGGACCCCGCCAACCCGGACACCGCCCGCACCGTTGCCGCCGACCACAGGTACTGGAATACCGAAACCCTGATCCCCGGTTTGAGGGGAAAGATCATCGTGCTGGATCCCGCCGGAGGGGGCAGCATGACCGACGGCACGGGCCCGCTGGGGGTCCGCGGCTCATCTTTGAACCTGGAAACCGCCCTGCTGGCCAAGGGTCTGCTGGAAGGAGGCGGGGCCGAGGTCCATCTGACCCGCCGGGGGGAAACCGTTATACCCCGTGAAGAGAAAGTCCGGATGGCCGGGGCCGTCGGGGCGGATCTTTTTCTCACCATTGGCCGCGCCGATCAACCGGGCCTGTGGACGGCCAGCCATCACCCCGGCAGCAACACGGGAATGAAGTGGGCGGATCTTTTCCTGCGCCACGCCGGCGGATTGACGGCTCCAGGAGATTCCCTGGCCGTGAAACCGTCCTACAACTACCTGCTGCGACACACCGCCTGCCCCGCGGTGGAAGTTCGTCTGCCCGGGCCGGAAACACCTCGCCGAGAAATTCTCCTGTCGCACCGCGGCTGGCAAAGGGCCGAGGCCCGCGTCGTCCTGCTTTCCATCGTTTCGCTGTTCAACCAGGATGATCGGGAAGTCCCCACCATTGATGTCGCCGCAATCATCACCGATCTGCCAGGAGCGCCGCCGGTCGAAGATGTCCAGCTGGTGGAACTCGATGGCAACTTCATCTGGTCTCCCGTTCCTGCCCGGGATCATCCCGAGGATCTTTCCTCCCACGTCGCGGGCACCCTAGATTCAGGTGGGGATCCGCCACTACCGGCCCTGCTGGATCGGCATACTTTGGAAATCCGCGCCGGGGCCTTCCAGCAACTGTGGCTTTTGGATAAAACCGATTCCGGTTTTGACGCCCGGCTCATGATGGACAACCGATGAGGTGACGGTGATAGGCTTCGGAAACGACAATTCCCCCGATTGCAGGCCGTCATCCTTCACGACCGAAGTGCAGGCCTCTACCCGCCGGTCAGGACGCAAGCGAATGATCTGGGCAACGGTGGCGGCTTTGGCGGGACTGATCCTGCTGGTGCTCCTGGGCCCGGACGAGCAGGAGATCAAGGAGCGCTTCGAATACTACGGAGCTCCCGGTGAGTTGCAGATCATGCCGGAAATTTCTATCGAGGAGGGTTACCAGAAGGTCCACCAGATTCCCCGCTCCCTGCAGGTCCAGCCGCCGCCCCCGAATATCGAAATCGAAAAAGAGGATCCTACCGATGAGGGCACCGTGGAAGTCCCGGCCGAAAATCTCACCGAACCCAACGAAGTGATAACCGTCCAGGAATACCCCCAGGATAGCCCCGACTTTTCTTCGGATCCGCAGGTCGAGATGGCCCGGCCCATGCAGACCAATCCGGACTATTTTATTCTGAACCTGGTCCGTCCCCAGTACCCCTTGGGCGCCAGCGAGGCCGAAAGGCGGATCCCGGTCATTCTCGTCACGGTGGTTATTCACGTGGGCTCGGACGGGCTGGTGAGCGATGCCTGGATAACCCAGAACACGGGCGGCCCCTTGTTCGGCGAGGAGTGTCTGGAGGCGGTTCGGCAGTGGAAATTCGGTTGGCGGATCGACCCCGGTATCGGGCGACAGTTCCCCATAACCTGGCGTTTCAAGAGTCCCTATTTCACCCCTGGCGGCCAAGAACGTTAACCGCTGGGATCAGTTTGTACCATCTTCTGGTAAATTCTCATCGTCTGGAATTGACACCGAATCCGGCAATGCCCCTTCCGTCAGGGACCAGGCTTCGGCAAAACGCCCCCCCGGGAAAGGCACGATTTTCTCGGACCGGAACATGCGCACGGTGCCGGCAAAGGAATCGAGGCCTTCCGCCTCGAAATCCCGGCTGGCCAGACGACGGCGTAAGGACCGGGTCAACTGGTCACGGCTGACCGCCTGGCTGCCGGCCAGGGTATCGAGCAGCATGCGGGTGGCCTGGAAGGACTTCAAGGCCAGGTCAGTGGCTTCACGGGGATAGTTCTCGCCATTCCAGCGGGACCGGAATTCCGAGGTCCACTCATCCGGGAAAAGGGCGACATCGTTGGGAAAAATCGCCCTCTCCAGCACGGTGCCCGATCTTTCCCCGAGCTTTTCGCTGTTCCAGTTGCTCAGTCCCAGGATCAGGGAACCGGCGTGGTAGAAATCCAGCTGGGGTCCCAGCAGAACCATCTGATCCACGGACGCCGGCACGAACAGAACCTCGGGCCGTTTCCGACGCACCGCCTGAATGGGATCCTTGAAGTCCGTGCCGCGGGCCGGGAAGGCTTCTTCGGCGACGATCTGGCCGCCCAACGCTTCAACCTCGGACCGGAACACCTCGGCATAACCGCGTCCCTCGTCCGTGTTGGGATACAGGAGGGCGAACCTTTTCTTCAGCATCACGGTCGTGGCCAGGGACGCCAGCAAGCGCGTTTCGAAAATCCCGGTCAGATTCGTCTGGAAGACCCCCTCGCCCAGTTCCCAGAGGCGCTCATTGGTCGCCGTCGGGGATACCAGCGGCACCTGCCAGCGGTCGGCCACCAACGCCACCGCCGCGGTGGGATCACTCATCATGGCGCCCAAAAGGGCGATGCTCCCCTCATCCCGACAAAATTTCCGCGCGGCCAGGGCACCGGTCACCGGATCAGCCTGGCTGTCGGCCACCTGGAATTCAAAGGATGTACCCAGTTGGGAGTTGGTCACCTCCAGGGCGAGCAGAGCCCCATCGTAGAAGGCGTTGCCGAGGACGGCGTATCTTCCGGTCAATGGACAGATGACTCCCACCAGATCCGGACGAACCGGTCCCGCAATTTTTGCGCCGAGGATCCCGGGGCCACCTTCCAAAAGATCACGGGCGGCGAGGGTCCAGGTCCCGCCGGGCGCCTGCGTTTCCATGCTGAGGACCTGTGCTTCGGCTTCGTTGGTCCGGCCGGCGACCAGCAGGCGTTCCACCTGCAAAAAACTCAGATAGGGTCGCAATGAACTGCCGGGCCGCAGGGTGGCCAGGACGGACAACTGTTCCGCGGATAACCCCCTAAGATATTCTGTCGCCACCGGTAGACCGTCGGGCCCGGTCTGGCCCGTGGGATCCTGGTCGTAAAGGGCCACCAGGTATCCCGCCGCCCGCAATGAATCGTTTCGGGCGGTGGCCACCCCGACGGCCTGGGTCAGGGCCGCAACAATATTGCCGCTATGGGGATATCGGACCAGAAGCTGGTCCGTCAGATCGAGGGACCGTTGCCCTTTACCCGACTTGAAGGCTGATTCAGCGGCCAGTGCCAGGACTTCATCATTGTGGGCAAAGGTGGGGTATTGAGCCAGAAGGGTATCGGCAATAATCAGGACATCGGCGTCCCGCCCGGCCGCATGACCCTGTTCCAGGTCGGAAAACAACCGCTCGGCCCGCTCCAAATGGGCTCCCGCCAATTCATCGGCCCGGTGGTCGGGTTTGCCCGACGAACCGCAGCCGGAAAAACCAATGAAGCAGCCCACACACAGACAGACCAGCAACAACATGAGGACGGGCGATCCGCCCCAGGTTTTGAACCGAACCATGGAAGCCTCCTACTTCACTTCAAATCCGGCCGCACCAAGGACCATTCCGTCCTGGTCCAGGACCTTGACTTCCCAGGATCCGGTCCAGGCGGGAAATTTGCTCTTAAAGGACCAGGTCCGCCAATTCTCCGAACCCACCGGCAGATCAACCCTGGCCATGGTTTTGCCTTCATGGTACCAGGCGTGGGTCACGGTGGTCGGAGGGCTCATTCCGTGCACCCTGGTCAGACAGTAGACTTTTTCCCCTTCGGCAGGAAAAGTGGTGGCCTCGCCGATGACCGCCCGGGTCTCCTTGTCGATTCCGGTGCCGAAGAGGAAATCCACCCAGATTCCCTCCCGCGGGGCGGACTCCTGGGCGCCGGCAGGGAGCGAAAAACAAACCGCCATGGCCATGACCAGTATCAGGGCCCCGAACCGGATGCTTCCTTTCCTATTCATGCCTATTTCCGCCATCATCAGCCTCCCTCTTGATCCACTCTTGACCCACTCTTGACCCACCAGTGTTCCTACTTGCGGAGATCCTCCACGCTCTTGGGATTCAGGACCTCGGGATTGTAAAGGTTGTCCATGAGGAATTTCGAGTCCTCCGCCAGTTCGCTGTCGGGATATTCATCCAGCAGCAGGCGCAGATACCTTTCGGCAACCCGTACATCGGACAAGGCCTCAAGAGCCGTGCTCGCCGACAGGAACAGGGCGTCGTCAGCCCGGTCGCTCTGAGGATAGTCGGAATGGATCAAATTGAGGAGTTCTATCTTCCGTTCCGGATCGGCGACGGCCAGGGCGCGAGAAAACAGCTCATCTGCGCTCAATCCCTTGCCCGGCGCAAATTCTCCCAGCAACGTCACGTCGTTTTCCCGGTGGGTCTTCAACAGATAGTCCTTCAAGATTCCGTCCTGCCAGGCCGGCAACATCTCCAATGCGACCGAACCTTTGGCCTCGGTGAAGGTCATGGGCCGTTCGTTTTCCCGCTTGAGGATATCCACCACGTGCCACCGGTTGGCGATCATGAAGGGAGGATGCACACCATTTTCCAGCCCGTAGGCCTGTGTCGTGAACGCTTGCGACCCCTTGATGAAGGGAATAACTCCCCCCTGGTTGAACCAACCCACATTGCCTTTCAGGTCCTTGGATTCCTCGTTGACGGTAAATTCCACCATGACGGACATCCAGTCATTGCCACGGCCGCCCTTGAGCAGGCGCTTGTAGGCTTTTTCCGCCTGTTCTTTGGTCCGGCATTCGATGTGACGCGCCTCGACGATTCCCGCCTGACGATAATGGTCCCGGTTGTTCATGAAAAACTCGCGGACCTCCTTTTCGGAAGGCTTGTTGTCTTTGAGCAGACCGTAATTGATCATGGCCGATTCGAGAATGACGCGCCGCTGGGCTATGAGTGTCCTGGCCACATCCTGGTCGTTATACAATTCCTTGTCCACCGCCCCCTGAACAAGAAGTACGGAATCGACCATGCGTTTCAGCAGCAGGCGCTTCCCGTCCGGGCCCGCGTATTTATTTTGCTCGGCCGGGGTCAATTCGTCGAAATACAGGTCGAGATTCCGCGAGGTGATCTCAATGTCTCCCACCTTGGCGATAACTTCGGAAATGTCCTTGGCACTGTCGCCGAACAGGGGCTGCCACTGGAAATCCCGGGCTGAGGTTCGGGATCCGGCCGCGGCGTTCGAAGAGGAACCCTCCTGACAGCCGGCCACCAGAGTAAGCGAGGAAATGACGATGAGAATAACAAACAGGTTGCGAACGGGGAACATGAGCGGATCTCCTTGCTGGGGCCCCCTGCTCAGCTGAGCGGGGAGGCGATTTAAAGCAGGTCGGAGCGACCTTGAGTCTCCAACCTGGAAATGATCTCTTTGATTTTCTGGGCCTCGGACTTGCGGCAGACCAGCAGGGCGTCCGGGGTGTCCACCACGACCAGGTCCTGGACTCCCACCAGGGCCACCAGACGATCGGGTGCCATCAGGATATTTCCCTGGCTGTCCACGGCCACCAGGTCGGCGCGGCCGCAGTTGTTACCCGGCAAACCCGGAGCCAATTCACCCCAGGCAACCCAGCTGCCCAGATCCGACCAGCGGAAAACCGCGGGCAGGACCAGGAAGTCCGCCAGCTTTTCCATGACCGCGAAATCAAGAGATTCCGACGGGCATTCACGATAGGCCTCTTCCAACGCCTCGCCAAAGGCCTCGGTTCCAAAGGAGTCCACCGGAGCGGCCATCAATGAGACCACGTCGGCCAGGAGTTCGGTCGCCACCGAGGCGAACCGGATAGGATTCCAGATAAATATACCGCTGTTCCAGAAATGCTGGCCACTGCGGACATATTTTTCGGCGGTCACCGGGTCAGGCTTTTCGTGAAAGGTGCGCCCCTGGACAAAGGGACCGGACCCACTTTTCTGGCCGGTTTCCAGATATCCGAAACCCGTTTCCGGCCGGGTGGGCGGAATACCAATGGTCACCACCGTTTCGGTAGCGGCGGCCTGAGCGAAAGCGGCAGCCAGCTGATCAACGAAGGCGTCATCATCGGGGATGAAATGATCGGCCGGAAGCAGGGCCACCGGGGCGGTAGGATCAAGACGCCCGGCCAACCCCATACCCAGGACCGCACAGGGAGCCGTGTTGCGCCCCTGCGGTTCGGTGATGATGTGAGCGGGGTCAAGTTCGGGCAACTCGGCCCTCGTGGCGGCGGTCAGATTGCCGCTGGTGACAACCAGGATGCGGTCGGCACCCACCACGGGTACGACCCGATCAAAGGTATCGCGCAGGAGGCTGTGGCCCGAGGCCAGGGCCAGAAGCTGCTTGGGACGATCGGTGCGGCTCACCGGCCAGAAGCGCGTGCCTCGGCCCCCCGCCATGATGACGCAGATTCCCCGCCGGTCCGAACGGGAAGAGGTGGTCCGCGTGGAAGTCATGGGTTCGGTAGACCTAATCGGCCTTGACGACCCAGACTTTGGCGGTCACTTCAACCTCGGAATGAAGCTTCACCGGAACCGAGTAGACCCCAAGCTGCTTGATGGCCTCGTCCAGCACGATTTGCTTGTGATCGAAGTCGCTGTTGTCGGTCTTGAGGGCATCAGCGATATCCCTGGGACCGACCGAACCGAAGAGCTTGTCGTCATCGCCCGCCTGCACGGTGATGGTGCAGGACAGTTCGCCCAGCTTGGCCGCCAATTCCTCTGCGCTGGCCTTGCGCAGGTCATCCCGCTTGGCCTCCAGTTTCATGTGCTCGGCGACCAGCTTCCGGTGCCCCTCGGTGGCCAATACGGCCAGGCCCTTGGGGACCAGGAAATTCCGCGCAAAACCCCGGGCGACCGAGACGGTGTCCCCCATCTCGCCGAGGTTGTCCACGTTTTGCATCAGGATCACTTCCATCTCAAACCACCTTTGTCAATTCCGCAGCTATATTGCGCAGCTCTATTCAGTGTCGTCGGGCGGCCCGACATCCAGGTTTTCGTCATCCGGGTTAACTTGCAGGCGTCTCAGATCCACCCACTGGTCAACCAATCCGATTACCGCCCCGCTGACCAGGATCAGGGGAGCGAAAAAGACCCCCATCACCAGCCAGTAGAGCACCCTTCCCATTTTCGACAGCAACCGGCTCGTCACGTGGAACTGAACCGCGATGCCCTGCACACTCAGAACACAGGCGGCGAGCAAGGCCAGATTCAATCCCGCGGTGGCCAGGTACGGCGCCCGCGTCAACATCAAACCCAGACCCGCCACCAGCAACCAGACCAGGTAAAAGGGCACCCTCCAATGGGAAAAGGGAGGCCATTTCCAGCCCGGCAGGGAAATATTCAGGCGCCTGACCGAAAACCAGACCAGCGCCAGAATGATACCTGCCTGACCCAGCAGACCCACCCCGATAACGAAGGGATAGATCCTGGTCGCCAGGTCGGACATCCTGTCCAGATTGCGTGTCTCTTCCTCGAGGACCCGGAGCTTTTGCTCCTCGGTGGCGCCTGAGGGAAGATTGTCCTCCAGCACGTTCAGCATTTCCTGGCTGACCATCTGAAGCTGTTCGGCGACTGGAACTTCCATCACCGCCCAGAGGATAACCGGCAGCAGGGCCGCCGCCACGGCGGTCAACGCCGCATCCAAACGCCACCGCAGGCCCAGGGCCAAACCGGCGGCCAATCCCGCGGCCACGTTGCCGGCCAGTTGCCAGACGACTTCCCGTGGCAGCAGGAAATAACTCAATGCCAACCAACCGACAGCCCCGGCGATCACCGCCAGGAAGGGCCGGCTGGCCAGAAGCGCACCGCCCCAGATCACCGCGATCCCCAGCGGGACCGGAATCAACAGGAGCAGAACCATACCCCGCAAAGGACCCGCCGGTTCCGAACCACCGACCGCCGCAGCGTATACAGCGGTCAGCACCAGGGTCACAACCGCCGCCACGAGGGGCGGTAGATATCCGGGCCAGGACCTGTCCATGCGGGCTCCGCCTTACAGCAGCCTCAGCTACCGGTAGTATTCCTTCACGAAGGGCAACAGAGCCAGGTGCCGGGCCCGCTTGATGGCGACAGCCAGCGGGCGCTGATACTTGGGCGTGGTTCCCGTGTTGCGACGCGGGGCAATCTTGCCTCGCTCGGTCACGAAACGGCGCAGGAACTCATCGTCCTTGTAATCGATGGCGACCATGCCGGTCTTGCTGAAGAAGCAGACCTTCTGCTTGCCATGCCTTCTTTTCTTTTTCTTCTTCTTGATCCGAAGGTTTTTACGCGCCATCGGATTCTCCTTTTTTGAATGTCCGGCCCCGGCGGTTCCCGACCAAAGACGGGATACGGCCGGCGGGCCTGATCATGGGCGCAGCGATAGTCTACTCGGGGGCTCCGGCAGCTTCACGCGACTGGTTCTTGCGCCGTTTGGCAATGGCCGCCCGGTTCCGTTCGTCCCATTCCTCATCGACAACCACAAGATGCCTGAGCACTTGATCGTCCAGACGCAGGAACTTGTCGAGGTCAGCCACGGCCGTGCCCTCACTCTTGAATTTGAGGAACATGTAGTTGCCACGGGATTCATATTCGATCTCGTAGGCAAGACGCCGCACTCCCCAGTGGTTTTCCTGGGTGATTTCGCCGTTGTGTGCGCCGAGGATTTCCCGAACGCGTTCAACACGCGCTTCCAATTCAGACTCAGGCAGCTCCGCCCTGAGGATGAAAATAAGCTCGTACTTTTTCACTGGTTACACCTCCCTTCGGACAGGTCGACCCGAGTCTTTATTCACGGAGGTGGGCCAGCTTGTGACCGCCCCCGTGTCAGCCCGGGTAGGGATGTGATTACACAGCTTTACAGCTGGAATCAATTATAATGTGGGCCCTGAGGGCCATAACCGCCCTTGGCGGCAGGGTGGCAATATATCCACCACCGCGGCATCCCGCAAGAAAGAAACACGAACCCCGTTATTCGGGGGCGGGCCTAATCCGCCGGTTGAACCGGGAAATGGTAGCGTCCAGGTCGTGATCCAGCCAGAACATCAGGGCCGTCGCCGCGTGATCCACCAGATCCACCGCTGCGGGGCGCTCTTCAGGCTCAAAATCGGAGGTTACGAAGTCGGGCCAGGCCTCCGGATCGATTTCCCCCTCGAGAGGGGCGATCCCCAGCCGCATCCGGGGGATTTCCTCCCCACCCAGATGCTCGATAACCGATGCCAGACCGTTCTGGCCACCGCTGGAGCCATTGGGTCTCAGGCGGACCGAACCCAGGGGCAGGTTCAGATCGTCGCAGACCACCAAGGGCCGTACCCCGGTCGACGGCTCTTGGCCGGCCACTGCCTCGGCCGCATCATTGTCAGCTGCGACCCCAATCTCAGGCAACGAGCCGGTCACCGCCACACCGGCCTGGTGGGACCAATCCCTGACCGCCTGACCACTGCGATTCATGTAGGACATGGGTTTCAGCAGAACGATTCCGGGGTCCTGTGGCGCATCGGCCGCCACGGCAAAAGTGGATCCGGTGGACCTGAATTCCAGGCCCAGGCGCCGTGCCATCTCCTCGACCACCATGAAGCCCAGGTTGTGCCGGTTGTGCCGGTAACCGCGGCCGGGATTGCCGAGACCGATGATCAATCGCAGGGATGAATGCTCCAAGGCCATCACCTCAGGACCGGAACCCCTCCAAGAAACAGCCGGCCAGGAAACCAGGCCGGCTGCGGGAAGACAATCGCTCGGGGTTCAGCCAAAGCGGAAAATCAGTCGTCCTTCTTATCCTTGCTCTTTTTCTCGTCGCCGCCGTCGGCGGATTCGCCGTCGGCACCATCTTCACCCTCTTCACCCTCTTCACCTTCAGCGCCCTCTTCAAGCTCCTCTTCCTCTTCGACGAACACCGCGGCGGCCTTGATGTTCAGGACCATGGTCTCGGGATCGGTGAGGATTTCACCAACCGGAGTGGTCAGGTCTCCGACGAGGATCTTGTCGTTGAGCTCCATGTCGGTGACGTCGACTTCGAGAAAGTCGGGCAGCTGGCTCGGCAGGCAGCTGATGTCGACCTCGTTGATCGCCATGGCCACGGAGCCTTCGCCCATCCTAATGGTGGCGTTGGAGCCGATGACCTGAATGGTCACGGCCACGGTCACGGGCACGCCGCGGGGAATCTCCATCAAATCGATATGGAGAATCTGGTCGGTCACGGGATTCTTCTGGATCTCACGCAGAAGGGCGATGGCCTCTTCGTCCGAACCCTCCTGGTTGAGACGAAAAATGGCACTGGTACCGGCCAGGTGGGACAGGATCACGTTGAAGTCGTGGGCGTCCAGCTCCATGTTGGCCGATTCCCTGTCCTTGCCGTAGATGATAGCCGGAACCCGACCAGCGGCCCGGGTGCGCCGGTTGGCATTCTTGCCGGTGGTGGACCGGGGGAAGATATCGAGATTAATGAGACCCATGGTGTCTCCTCCGCGTAATTCTGGTCCCGGAATGATGACCGGGAACCGGGAAAAGGGCTCGTCGCCAAGGGCGACAAGGAACCTTCTGGCCCGAAGGCCTATATGGAACACACCGCTCCGCCAACCACAAGGGAAAGCTACTCCGGGCGGGAAACGGCGATTCCGGAAAATGGAGGCTTAAAAAAGCACCTGATTCGGTTCCTGTCAAGCCCGGCGCCGTCGCCGGGCCCGGTCGATCAGACAAACAGGGCGCTGACCGTTTTTTCCAGATGGATCCTTTGTATGGCCTTGGCCAGCAAAGGAGCCATGTCCAGCACCCGTATCTTGGGGCAAATATCGAACCGGTCGAAGGGAATGGTGTTGCTGACCACGACTTCCTTGATGGGCGAATCGTTGAGCCTTTCCAGGGCACGGCCCGACAGCAGCGGGTGAGTGCAACAGGCCGTCACCGAGGCGGCTTTCTCTTCCTCGATGATCACCCGCGCGGCATCGGTCAGGGTGCCGGCGGTATCGATCATGTCGTCAAAGATGATGACATCCTTACCGGCCACTTCCCCGATGAAATTCATGACGACCGCCTCATTGGGCCGGGGACGCCGCTTGTCGATGATGGCCAGCCCCACCTCCAGGCGCTTGGCGAACGCACGGGTCATCTTGATCGAGCCAACGTCCGGGGCAACCACGGCCATATTGTCCCGCGGATGCTCCCAGAAATATTTCAGCAGGACCGGGGCCGAGTACAGGTGATCCAAGGGGATGTTGAAAAAGCCCTGGATCTGCGGCGCGTGCAGGTCGATGGTCAAGACTCGGTTGGCGCCCGCACCGGAAATCAGGTCGGCCATCAGCTTGGCGCCGATGGGGACGCGGGGCTGATCCTTGCGGTCCTGACGCGCGTAACCGAAGTAGGGAATGACCGCGGTGACCCGGCGGCAGGAGGCGCGGCGTACGGCGTCGATCATCAGCAGCAATTCCATCATGTTCTCGGCCGGCGGCATGGTCGGCTGGATGATGAAAACATCGGTTCCCCGGATGTTCTCCAGAATCCTGATGTCGATTTCACCGTCGGAGAAACGATCGATCTTCACATCCAGAACCTTGGTGGAAAGGCATTCCGCAATGCGCGCACCCATGGTGGGGTGGGCGCTGCCGGCGATGAGGACTAGTTCATTGGCCATGGATTAATTCCTCCGCAGGGAACGGGGATCGTCCGTGACAGTTCCGGATCTTTTCCGGATCTTTTCCGGATCTATTCTGGATCTATTCTGGATCTATTCTGGATCTATCGCGACATACTATT
>CBDUDB010000010.1:0-33587 GCA_965365795.1 uncultured bacterium
AGGGGCATCATCGCAAGGACCGGGCCAATGGCATCCCAGAAACGAGAACCCGAACCCCCCCCGCCGGAGAGATTCGGGCCCTATCTTTTCGGACAGCCAGGCCGCCCGTTTTCTCCTAGTAATAATCGAACAGAAGAACCTTTCCCTTGGAATTGCGCAGCTTGGCCAGGGCCTTCTCCTTGATCTGGCGAATCCGCTCCCGGGTCAGACCCAGGCGCCTGCCGATCACCTCCAGGGTCTGCGCTTCCTCGAAACTCAGGCCGAAGTACTGGACAATGATCTGGGCTTCCCGATCCGAAAGAACCGCCAGGCACTTGCGCACATCCTCCCGCAGCCCCCGCTGGAGGACCGCGAAATCGGGGGGATCCTGACTGGTGTCCTCGATCACCTCTGCCAGAGGACGGTCGCCGCCCTCGGCCCCGGCATCCTCGAGAGCCAGTTCCGTCCGGTCCGACCTCAGGGCGTGCACCACGTCGGCCACGTCCAGGTCGAGCCGTTGAGCGATCTGATCAGGCGTGGGCTGGGGATTGCCCTCATTCTGCAGGATGGACCGGGTCCGACTGATCTTGATCAGCAGGGCCGTCTGGTTCTGGGGCAGACGGATGGTTCGCGACTTGTCCAGCAGCGCCTGCATGATGGACTGCCGAATCCACCACACGGCGTAGGAGATGAACCGGAAGCCGCGCTTCTCGTCGAAACGGTGGGCGGCTTTCAGGAGCCCCAGGTTGCCTTCGTTGATGAGATCCGAAAGCATCAGCCCCTGGTTGATGTAGCGCTTGGCCACCGAAACCACGAACCGCAGGTTGGCCCTGACCAGGCATTGCAACGCCTCTTCGTCACCGGCCTTGATCCTCTGGGCGAGGGCGACCTCGTCTTCCCGGGTGATCAGGTCGTAACGGTTGATGTCACGGAAGTAGACCTCAAGTCCTCTCTCGTGCATCGCGGGAAGAATATTTCTTCGGCCAGCCATTGGATTCCTCCGTGCCAGCGTGTGGGGTTGTCTATCAGTTCTCCAGCCCGCCTGTGCGCGGCTGGACCGAAAGGTAGTTTTCCATGTTTCCCGTTCTGACGAGAACAGACAGCCGATCACGATTGGACACCATGAGCGCCCTGACCAGGTCATAGGACTCCAGGTCCATGATCTCGTGTCCGGCAATGGAAACCACGACGTCACCCGGGCGGATACCGGCTTCCGCGGCGGGTCCGTCATCCTGCACCGCGACGACCATGACACCGGTCGTGGCGGTTACGCCTAGTGCTTCCGCAAGTCGGGTCACCCTGGGGTCCCCCTGAGCGATGGAAGCCACCTCCATGCCGAGCCAGAGTGACGCCTGAGCGGCGCCGGATTCCGACTCCTCCTGTATCCATTCAACGGGACGTAACTGGAATCCATTCCTTTGTCCGTCCCGGACAATCTCGATTTCCACATCCTGCCCCGGGGCCGACCCGGCGATCAGGAAAAGGAGCTGCCGGCGGGAATCCACCTTCTGCCCGGCATAACCAACCACGATATCGCCGACCTTCAGACCGGCGGCTTCGGCCGGGGCTTCTGGTATAATCCGGACAACCCGGACACCACTTTCGGGCTCGCCGGGAACCTCTTCCCCAACCACCTGAACAAGGTCTTCGGTCACAAATCCAAGATAACCACGAATGACCCGGCCATGCTCGCGCAGCTGGGTGTAAATAGTCGTCACCAGGTTGCTCGGCACCGCGAAGCCGATTCCCTGGCCACGCTTGTTGATAGCCGTGTTCACTCCGATCAACCGGCCGCGGATGTCCACCAGAGGCCCACCGCTGTTACCAAAATTGATGGAAGCATCCGTCTGAATGAAGTCCTGGTACCGGGGGGTCATTCCGCCGATTTCCAGATCCCCCCGACCTTTGGCGCTCACCACGCCGACGGTCAGGGTGCTCTCCAGGTTGCCGAAGGGATTCCCCACGGCGATGGCCCAGGAGCCCACTTTAACCTGGTCGGAATCCCCGAATTCGAGAACCGGGAACTGACGTCCGGCAGGATCGATACGCAAGAGGGCCAGGTCGGTGTTGGGATCGGTGCCCAACAGTTCCGCCCGGTATTCCCTTTTTTCTCCGCTGAAACGAACGAAAATGGCGTCGGCACGGTCGATAACGTGGTTGTTGGTCAGAATGTCCCCGCCGGCATCGACCACAAAACCCGATCCGGTGGACGGTGACTCGAACCGGCCGCCCTTGCCTTCCTCATCCGGGAAAAACCGGCGGTACATTTCCTGAAGGGAGCCGGTCCCGACCCCGGCGCCTGTGGTCGAGCGGATGATCCGGATGTTGACGACGGCGGGCCGCACGGCCTCGCCGATGGCGATGAAGGGGGAGTCAGGCTGATTCTCATTGACTTGGCCCTGAGCCGGAACGGCTGCCAGGGCGCCGAGAATAATCATCAGACCAAGGAATCCCAGGGCAAACAAAAAAGGCCCCACGAACCCACGGCTTTGGCTTCCTGAAGTTTCAGAAGACAAAGCAGTGGCCAGGTGTGACCCTCGTTGAATGTCCAGTTCAAACTGCATTACGTTTCACCGTCCGGTTAATGCGGATATCGGTGAAGGAGCAATGCGCCTCGGAGATCCCGCGGGGTGGGATACCCGAGTGTTACAGGGAACAAATAAAGCGTATCCGCAACTGATTGAATTGTCAACCCTCTTTATTCAGGATTGCGGTCCTCGGAAATCTCCAGGTCCGGATCCGCCTCGCCGACCGCTTCTTCAGCTTCCACCACAACCGGCTCGACCAGGATGGCAGATTCTTCCCCGCCCTCATCCAGAACTGGTTGTGTAAGAACCGTTTCTCCGGCTTCCGCAGCCGCGGCAGTCCGGGTTCTGCGCTCGCTGAATTCCCTCTGGATCTTGTCAATTTCCTCGTTTTTGAAGCCCAGTTCGTCTTCCAGGCCCTTGATCCGCTCCAGAAGCTCCCGGACGGCCGGATCCACCATCAAATCATCCCGTTCTTCCTTGAGTCCGTTGTAGATCAGGCTGCCGAGTTCCCCGAACTGGCGTTCGATATCCCGGCTGATTCCGAATTTGTCGTATCGCCGGGAGGTGATGCGGGCCACCTCCGCAGTCTTGTCCGAGGAAATGGTGTACCATTCCATCAAGTTCTTTTTGACGTCATCGAAGAGCGACATGATCCCCTCCTTGTCCGGCACTCAGGCCGAAACGACTCGAATTTCTGATTCCTGTTGCCAGCGCCGACATGATCCTGCAGATTATGCGGCATGAATGATCCCAAACAACCCACCGCCATCATCGTCGCGGATTCCCATTTTCATCTGCATCCCGATCCACAGGAGCAGGAGCGTCTGGATAAGTTCCTCGCGCTTCTTGAACTGGCCACCCGGGCCGACCACCTGGTCCTGCTCGGAGACATCTTCGATTTCTGGTTCGACTATCCCCATTTCCGCCTGTCGGGATTCGATTCCATTTTCCAGGCCCTGGACAGGGTCCGCGACGCGGGCACCAGAATCCACTTCATCGGGGGAAACCATGACATCTGGGCCGCGGCCTTCATGCACCAAAGGTACGGTTGCAACCCAACCGGCGAAACGGAAATCGTCCAGTTCGGGGACCGCCGCCTTTTGCTCCAGCATGGCGACGGATTGTTGAAATTCGACTGGGCCTACAATTCCTTCAGAGCTGTGGTACGCACCCGAACCGGAATAGTTCTGGCCAAAGCCCTCCACCCGGAAATCCTGTACGCTTTCAGCAAGTGGCTCAGCGGCAAGAGCCGGTCCGCCACCCGGGACGAAGCCTCCAAAATCGAGATCCGGGCCCGCAAGTGGCTCGACCGCCAGCAATCGGCCGATTGGGACCTCACCGTCATGGGCCATGTGCATCATGGGTTTCAGATCGATGCCGGCCCCTTGCAGATGGCCTCACTGGCCGGCTGGTTCGACCCTCTCGGCTACGGCCTGTTGCAGGAGGGTGAATTCCGCCTGCTGGATTTTGCCCGGGATCCGCTCCCTGATCTTTCCTGAGCTGCAGGAAAACCCCGCCCTACCAGTTCACATTGAGGGAGAACTTGTGGCCGTCGTCGAAACCCTCGACGGTCGATGATTCATAGGCATAGTCAACCCCCAGCACTCCGGCCTTGAAGCCCGCACCCGCGGTCATACCCTGGTTTGTATAATTGATCCGTGTCCCCACCCGCAGGGCAAACTCGGGGATCACCCGCCACTCTCCTCCGACATGGGCCTTTTCCTTGGTGTCGTTGGGAATAACTACGTCACCGGCCAGGGTCACCTTTTCCTTGAAGAACTCGCCGGGCAGGGTCCAGCCGGCTCCCACCCGAAAAGCGGTGGGCAACTTGAACGGCTCGGCCCGCAAGTTCATCTTGCCACCGATGTTGGTCGCACCGGCGGCGAACACCAGGCCTTCGACCACCGCTTTGTGCGTGAGAAAAAAGTCGAAGGCGAACCCGATATCCGAGTAGATATCGATCTTTTCATAGATCATTTTGGCCGTCACCGCGGCGGCGAAACTGTCCCCGAGCGGGTAAGCGTATGACAGGCCGAGAGCGACATCGTAGGGTTTAAAAGTACCCTCCGGAACACCCACCGGTTCAGCTCCGTAACGTTCGATGCTGTCGGAATAGAACCCCATGAAGATGACGCCCAAAACACCCTTGCCCATACGATTGGCCACCGCGGCCGACTCGTGGTTGAACAAACCTAGATAACGATGGTGCTGCAGGACCAGGCTGTTCTCGAAGTCGGCAAAAACATTGTTGGCCGGGTTCCAGAATATGGCCGCCCCGCCGGTGCTGGTGGCGATACCCGTCTCTCCCATGCCCGCCTCGCGAGCCCCGATGCCCAACCTCAGGGAAAGCAGACCCGCGTCGCCAGGACTGCCAGCCCACGCGACGGGAGCCCATGCGATCGCCAAGGCGAACAATGCCACCAGGGCCAGGACTTTCGTATTGTACTTGCCAAACATGGGAAACCTTTCCTTGTTCATCATCGGACCGCCCTGTTGGCGATCCCGCTAATCTACCTTACAACTGCGAACTGCACCACGCTATGATCCGTTCCACCGCCCGGGGTCTCCACCACCAGACGGCAAAGATACAGACCCGTTACCGTACCGTCCAAGGCAACCTCGATGGCAAATGGTTCGGCCGCTGCGACATCCTGCCAGCTGGTCGCCAAAATTTCCTCGCCCTCAAGGTTGTAGATGAAAGCCCGGGCACGGGCGGGAGCCCTGACCAAACCTCGCACCTTGAGGGGTCCGGACAACAGAGGGCTGGGATAACAATGATGGCTGCCTTCCACAAGACCGCTGCCCTGGCTGGCAATGGGCAAGGTCACCCATTCCTCGGCGTCGTAGGAACCGTTCCTCCAGGGCGATCCACCCGCCATGGGCCAGACGGGGTCAGTCAGGGCCACATCACGCCAGACCGAAACCGAGGACACGTACTCGGTGTCCAGCTCGGTGCCGTCGGTGCCGACCCCGGTGATCCTGGGAAAGGAACCGATGGCCACCAGATCCAGCAGAACCTCCCCCGTCAACCTGCCAACGGCGGGGCTGCCGGCGCTGCGGGCCGGTCCGCCCAGTGGCCAACCGGACACCGACTCTCCCTGAGTGCCGAACCCGAACAATCGGCCGTCCTGGGTGGGGAATATATACTGATCGAGCCGGAGGCCGGAATCGGCAAGTTCGACCACCAGGGGCGACCCGGCGCCATTCCCTGTGACGGCCGCCACGCTGGCGCGGGGCCGCCGGGGCCAGCCGTCATACCAGGCGCCAGAATGACCACTCCTGCCGAAAATGCCGTCCCCGACAAAAGACCCGCCCACCGCCAGGGGCGATTCCATCTGAACACCCTGATCCCAGACCACGTTTTCCCGAACCTGGCGCAGCGAGTTGTCGAAATAAACGGTTTCACCATGGCCGAAGCGATCGGTGACGATCGCATAAAAGACCGGATCGGTAGCCGCAGAACCCGGCACCTGCCCCCAGAAAACCGGGAATGAGCCGGGCTCGACGGCCAAGGGCAATTCCAGCCGTAAAGGGTCTTCGGGGATGAGCGAAGGTGTCAAATCCACAATTACCAGCCGGTGATCGCCGGCGGCGGTGTCAGCCAGAGCGGTCAGAAGAAACTCACCAGCCAGGACCGGGGCGGATCGCACAAGCGAGGAACCCAGATCAATCACCGGGCCCGCGTCAGCGCCGGCTCCACTGAAGAAGCGCAGGGAGGTCTGGCCCATTTCCACGGCCACCGCGCAAACGGAAACGCGCAGCGAATCATCACCCGTCGCCGAAAAATCCACCGGCAGCAGGATCGGGGGCAAAGCGCACCCAGGCAGATCCTGATACAAGCCGACCGCGCCGGGTTCAACATTCCTTACTACGTTGCCATCGGACTTGAAGGCATAAATCCCTGCCGGTCCCGTCAAAACAATATCCGCTTCCCCGTCATGATCGAGGTCACCGGTCGCCGGCGGCAGGTTCCATACAACAGGTTCTCCGTTCCGCATTCCGATGGCAAAGGGTTCCAGCGTGGCGGGGTCGCCGTCATGATCCAGGAACTCGTTCAGCTCGCCGTCCAGTACGAACACCTCGCCCTGATGGCCGGCCAGGATGATCTGGTCATTCGATCCCGCGGATTCCAGGGGGGCGATCAGAACATGGGAACCGGTCAGGTCGGTGCCTGCGGGAAATTCGCGCCGGGCGGTCATCATCGGTCCGGCGGCGGCATCCTGGTCAGCGGTAAGGGTGAAGGAAACCGTGTCGGCGTATTCGTAGCCCCAATGGGTGGTGGTGTCCAGAACCACGATATAACTCTGGGAATCCAGAACCACATTGCTGAAGTCCCGGAAAGCGATCCCGGTAAAGGCCCCGCCTGCCGTGTCGGTCGGCGGCAAGGACCGGGCGTCGAAAAACTGGGCCCCTTCGCCCCGGAAGCTGTCGTCATCTCCGCCCAGCATGAAATCGGAAGGTTCGCGGGAATCCAGATCCTGAATCTGGTCGGCCTCCTCCAGATCCACCGCTTTGCGGGACGGGTCGGCGTTGAATAGGTTGCCCGGGGCATCGAACACGTCCTGGATGACGCCCTCGTCGATGTGCCAGATAAAAACCCCGCTGCCTGCGGCCAGTTCTCCCGGATCACAGATCTGATCGGGCCTTCCGGCGACGCATTCCTCCCTGGGGCGGCGCGCGTTGTTCTCGCTCATGGAAAAATCCCATTCCGCGTCGGTCACCCTCTCGCGGATGTCGGTCTCGGGATCGAACTTGCCCGTGGGTGTGCCGTCCCCGTTTTCGGAATCGTCATCCCAGAAATCCGGCAGGCCATTCCCGTTCAGGTCGCCCGAAAATGTGAATCGACGGTCGCCATTGGGATCCTGGTTTCGGTATTCCAGAAGCCAGTACTCCTGCCCGGTGATGCTCACCCGGGCACAGGCCGTCGGATCGGCGGGCCGCTCGCTGGGAGTCAGCTGCCAGGGCCCCGGCGCCGCCATGTCCGCTTCGTAAGGATCCAGCCAGCCCATCAAGACCTTGTTGAAGGCGCAGGGGTGGGGCGGAATGAACCCCAGCCCGACGAACAGGCCGTAGCCCATCAAACCGAACTGGCCGATACCCTGGCTGTCGACCCGGCCCGGAGGCGTGAAATCACTGAGGGAAAACATGCCCAGATGCAACCCCACCTCGAAGCAGTAGACCCCGAGGCTGCCGAAGCCGCCGTTGAAGATCCCGACCGGATCTTGCTGCTCGGTTTCCGGCAGAACCAGCACGCGGTCGATCCCCGTATCCGGATCATAACCCGAGGCCGGGATGTAGGGTGTATCAAGGATGCTGTCTCGCTGGGCGGCGGCGAAGTCGGCCGGATCCAGGTAGGTGCTGAAGATCTGCTCCGGGCTGTTGCCCAGGATGTCGGTCTCCTCCCCCGCGCCCGCATGGACCAGAATGATGGTGTCATAGTCGGGAAAAACAATGGCGTCTTCAGGATTGTCCAGGCTGTCAACCACGGCGGCCGCCAGACGAATGTGCTGCTCTCCCAGCTCCGGGTGGGCGCCGTAAAACCACATGGGCTCCGGAAGGTTCACGGTGCGGGGATGAATCGTGGTATTGACGGTCAACCGGCCCCCGCTGACCTCGTCGAAGTAGTCCGCCACATCCCCCATCAGATGCTGGAAAAAAACCGAGTCGTGGGCGGCGTAGTACCGGTCCGTCTGCATGGGCGGGGGAAAGTCACCGGGAACCTGGCCGAATCGACCGAGCATCAGGCTATCAGAGAAATCACACATCAAAACAATGGCGTTGAGGGTGGCGGGCGCTTTTTCCCCCGCCAGACGGCGGCTCTGCAACCCTTTGGCCCCATCGTCCAGAACCGGCCTGATCCGGGATTTCAGGACATTCCTGATCCGGGCCCCCTCAGTTCCAATCTGCGGGGGAAAGGGCTGGGAACCAGGGGCTGCACACGCCTCCTGATCAAGGAAGAACCAGAAGCAGATTACCAGCATCAACACAAGGGGAAGCGACTTTAGGCGCATGGAGAGAATGAACCTTTCGTGTACAAAACCGGAAGGGACCACCCTGGGTGGGCAATACGGCAGAACCCGCCGGGCATTATATGAAGGTCGCTTGCCAAGGTCAATTGTCCCCTTTGGGGCATTCTCCGAGATAATCTTGATGCTGATAAAAATCGGGAGAGCCCAAGCGCGGTACCTGTCACCCCTGATCGACATTCCCTCGCCGGGCTCTCCTTCATGTGCCGGTGTTCCCGTCCGGTCGGTTTGTTACCTTTCCCGTATGGCTGCCAACCTCTTCGAGAAACCGGCTTCTCACCGGCCGACGGGAGATGGGGGGAAACCACCAACACACACTTAAATTTTCAGACGGAGCCGTTACCTCCTGCCGGAGGTGCCGCCACGGCTGCCTCCGCCCTTGGAACCGCCGCTGCGGCTGCCACCGGAACTGCGGCTGCCGCCACCTTTGCTCCCTGAGCTCCGGCTGCCGCCGGAACTGGATTTTTTGCTACCTACGGACCCGGAACTCTTGGTGCCGGAGCTTTTGCTCTTGCTCTTGCTCGACCCGGACCGCGGTTTCACCGACCCGCTGGAGTTTCGATTGCCGGATGTCCCCTTGCGACTGCTGTCGCGATTAATACTGCCACCGGACCGGGTGCGGTCACCGGAGGTGGGCCGGTTCGAGCTGCTGCCGGGGCGGACCTGCCGGGTCCGATTGTTACGATCGCTGGATTGGCCGCTTCGGCCCGAGTTCCAGACCCGGGTCCCCCTCTGGCGGGGCTCCACGGGCTTGATACTTCGCTGATTGGCGTTGCCACTGGACCGGGCCCCGCCTTTGGGTAGACCCACCGCGCTGCCGGAACGGCTACCCGAACTTCCGCGCACGCTGGACGGGCTGCCTGAACCTCTGGATACCGGAACCAGACCTGAACGGCCGGTGGGTCCGCCGGCCCGATGCCTGAGATCGGAACCGGAGTCCCGGCGACCGGCAGTGCGTGAGCGGGCCGACGTATCGCCAGTCCCACGGATCCGCAGACCAGAGTTGCCCCGGGTCCGCACATTGGCATCGATATTGGGCCGTGCGCGCGAGGTGGCTTTGACTCCACCGGTTCTTCCGGCCCGGGCCCCGGTCGTAGCCAGATTACTGGACCGCCCCTTGATTCCGTCCAGATCCGATACCCGTATGCGGTTGGTCATGGCGTCCCGCTGGCGGGAATCGGGCGTGTCGTTACTGACCATCCGGGAAACGGAGCCATACTCGCGAGTCTTGGTCAGCGCTCCGGAACGGCCACCCTGATCACCTGGTGTCAAGGGTCGGTAGCGGCGGTTGCCGTTATCGTAGGAGGTATAGCAGTTACCCGCGTAGTAGGGAGAGTAACCCCAGGAATAACAGCCACCGCCGTACCAACCGTATCCGTAATAGGGCGCGCAGGTATAGGAAGGCCAGTACCAGAAGTTGACCCAGGGACGCCAGGTCCAGGGATCCACATAAACGTAAACCGGATTGGCGTAGACGGGGAGATATCCGTAGTCCTCGTACCAGCCGTTGGCCCACCCGTAATCGTAGGTGATCTCCAGAGTACAGGAGTCCCGGTAGGGTTCATAGGCCACGTCGTCCTCGAAGTGGCACTGGTTGCACAGATAGCGAGGATGGTCCACTTCCCGGTGCACATAATAACTGGTGTAGTTGGTGACCACGTATTCCTCGGAATTTTCCAGGCCGGTCACCGCGAAATTAACTTCGTTGATGGCCAGGAAGGGATCGCCGGCAACCCGGAAGTCGAACCTGTCCGGACCGAGTTCGTGGTGGAAGTCGATTTCCAGATCGCGCAGATCAAAGGGATACTTCGAAACGACGGCCTCGACAAAACCCTCGCCTTCGCTGGTGGAAACCTTAAGCTTGCGCCCACCCGCCACTGGCAGCAGGTATTCGTGGCCACCGAAAGCGAATCCGTTGTCCATGCGGCTGCGGGGCCACAACACCGTCACCAGGCCGTCCACGTCGATCCGGTAAACCACAGCATAGGCATCGGTACTGGTCTGGAAGCCCGCTCCCATTTCTTGGCCGCGCTGGTAGACCTCTTTTTCATCATGGTCGAGCCAGACCCCGACGCGCAGATCGATTTTACTGTAATCGAATTCCCCTGAGTTCTTACCCCCACCGATTTCCTGACCCAGGGCCGGGGAAACAGTTTGACCGACCAAAACCAGGACGAGCGCTGCCAGGAAGAGAACCGTACTGGCCCCTGTCCGGAATAAGACTCCGGCCTGGCCGTTGATGGTATCGTTAACTATGGCCTTCATGGTATTACGCTCCTTGTCCTCTGATCACAATCACTTCAAAAACTGACGATCTGAGGCTTGGTCGGATCCGTTTCCAGATCCCCGGGGGCCTTGAGTTCCGGTAACCCGGGAATAGTCTGGTAGGCCCAGATGATGTCCACCGACCCCGTATTGGTGCCAGTCACGCCGAACTTGGCGTAGTGCAGTTGGGGCGCCTGAATTTCCACCACGTAGATATGGCCGGCGACAAGTTCGAGTTTTCCGGTCTGGGAGTAACCGTCGGCCGGAGCCCAGGAAACGCCCTCGAAGATGAGTTCCCCGTTGCTGGTGAAAACCCCGAAATCCTGAACGAGGACCCGGGCGGGATTGGCTTCAACATAAGGGAATCCGTTTTCGAACAGGATCTTGACGTCATAGGTAGTGATCGCGGGATCCACCCGGCCCTCGTTGAGATCCGACTGGTCGGATGCGGCCATCTCGAAGTTGAAGCCGGACCTGGTGGCTTCCAGACCATTGTCGTCAAACAGTTCAACCGAGAGGTAACGCCCATTGAAATAAGGACTCATGGGCAAAGGCGCATCGACGACGAACTCGTAGCTCAGAGCGCTTGCATCATCCGCGGCGTTGACCGAGGCGACCGCGTATTCGTACTGCGTACCGTTTTGGACACCGTAGTCTTCGTACCAATGCAGGCCGGTACTTCCGTCGTAGAATTCGTCCCACGCCACTTCATCAAGATAGTCAAATCCGCGGTCGGGGTTGTTCTGGTCCCCTTCCTGGAATTCGCGCCGGTAAATCAAGTAGGCCACGACGTTTTCATTATAGGATCCATCGTAGGGATGATAGGAAATGTCGTACCACTGGACGATGACCAGGTTGTCACCACTGATACTGTGGACGCCCGTTGGCACGACCGGAGGCGGTAATTCCACGCAATTGAGACAATCTTCTTCGGACTCGCAACCGGCCACGAGCACCACCATGGCCACCAGGAAGGCCGCCATTATGACGGACCGTCTCCGGCGGTTACGGTTGGTGTTTGAGAGGTTTTCCTTGGCCCATTTCATGTTACGACCTCCAGGTCATCGGGTTCGTATTCCCTACCCCGCTCATCGCACGGTTTGTGCCACCGGAGCCGGATCGAGCTGCCCTGGGTGATTTGGAATCCTCCGCCAGGTTTGAAAGTTTGGTTAAGACCCGAGGATATGGCGTATTTTATTTTATTTCAATTACTTGACCGGAAATACAATCTCTTGGAGGCCCTGCCCCCTATTGTGGGACAAACGGGCCAAGCCCCCATTTATCCCCAGATAATGGCCTCGGATTTGTGTGATTTGAAGGACAGATTATCCAAAAAGAGACGTCAGGAGCCAGGGCAACGGAAAAAGAGGAACAAAAAAAAGAGCCCCGCCTTGCGGCACCCAGATCTTGAATCTCGCCATTTCAAGATCAGGGATTGGGCTCTTTTTCGAGGACCTGCTGCACAGGCCCGGAATGTTAATTATTCGTGTTTCGGGAGAAAAGGTTCCGGTTCTCTCTTGCCGGCGAGAAATGATTGATCCGACCCCACCTCTTCACAATCTTTCCGTCGACCCTTCTTGATGAGAACTCCCTTTTTGCCGGTAAGCATTGAGGAAAAGAACCTCAACTCTCCCGAAAACACGAATTTCACTCAAATCATCGAAGAGGATCCCTGTAACTCACCCCTTCACCCGATACCATTGCACAGCCCATACCAACTTGGGGAAGGGTTTGAGAATTTTAAACTGTTGTTTTTAAATAAATTACCGGGTCAGACCAAATGGCCGGGCGGGGTTGCAGACGGCGAACTATAAAAGGATTTTACAAAATAATTAAGGGCGCCATAAGTGGCTCATTTTAAACAATCTGTCCTATTAAAAAAATGAAGGCTGATCTGACCCGGAAGGAAGGTTCTTAATAGGTGGAAAGCCCCTAACCCAGCCCGTAATGCTTGATTTTCTTCAAGAGGTTGGGATAGCTGATTTTCAAAACTCGCGCAACCTGGCTTTTGTTGCCGCCGGACAAAGCTAGGGCCCGTCCGATTTCCCGGCATTCGATCCCGCCCAGAGTCTCCCGAAGGGGCAATATAATTTCCGCGTTGGCCCCTGGGACCGGCTGGCCGGAAATATCGTCAGGCAGGTGCTCCGGCCTGAGGACGGAATCCCCGTGGGCCAGAACGATGGCCCGCCGCAGGGTTTTCTCAAGTTCCCTGACGTTTCCGGGCCAGGAATGGTGGATCAAAAGGTCAAGGAACACACGGTCCAGGACGGGCCGAGGGTCTTCCATTTCCAGGCTGAACCTATCGATGAAGTGATCGGTCAGCAGCTCGATATCATCGGCCCGTTCCCGCAAGGGAGGAATCACCAGGGGGAAGTCCAACAGCCGGTAAAAGAGATCTTCGAGGAAGAGCCCCTGTTGGGCCATCTCCCGGAGATCGGATTTGGAAGCGCAGAGGATCCGAACATCGACCTGAATGTCAGTGTTGGAACCAACGGGACGAACGATCTTGGTGTCCAGGAATTGAAGGAGTTTGCCCTGCATGCTGAAAGGCATTTTCCCGATCTCGTCCAGGAAAACGGTCCCGCCCTCAGCCTCGGCCAACAAGCCCCGCTTGTCGGCGTGGGCGCCGGTGAAACTCCCCCGCTTGTGACCGAAAAGTTCGCTTTCCAGCAAAGATTCGGGAATGGCGGCACAATTGATCGTCAAGAATTTGCGCTCGGCACGCTTGCTCAAGGCATGGATCGAATAGGCAAGCAAACCCTTGCCCGTCCCTGTCTCCCCTGTCAACAGTACGGTCAGATCACTCGGGGCAACCTTGCGGGCCAGCCCCAGCATCTCCAGCATCTTCACGTTCTGGGTGATGATGTTCTCGAAGCTTTCGATTTTTTCAAATATCCCGTTGGGGACAGCCTGGGAACCGTCCCGTCCCTTTTCGTAAAGGAACAGGGCCAGGAACCCCATGTAGGTGGCCAGGAAATCCAGGCTGGAACGGTCGAAACCGGGAGCCGTGTTTTCCTGGGAGGATTTGCCCAGGAACAGGAGCCCGAACTGACGCCCATGCAGGGCGATGGGCATGAAAACACAACTGGATGCCACGGTTTGCAGAGCAGGCACCGCTTCGAGCAACCGGTCGCCATCGTCGAGTTTGGAGAACAGGGAGGTGCCTGAGCGGCGGCCGTTGGCCAGTTCTCTGTCGAACCAGTGGGTCAGTTGCATTCCCAGGTTTTCGGTCAGGCCGTGGCGGGTGGTAATCCGCAGGCCGTCCCCTTCACCAGTGTCATCGACCATGGCGATGAATCCGGAGTCGGCTTGAACCCGCTCCATACCCGCTGCCAGAACCGATCCCAGATTGCGGGGAACCGAAGCATCTCTCTTGGCGAAAAGACCTGGCAGACAGGAAATGGCCTGGAGATGACTTTCGGTGTTCTGAACGCCGCCCAAAAGCCCGGTTTCAATCCTATCCCGCAAGGCGACCACGGCTTGGGCAAGGTTGGTGTCATCCAACCCACCTGCGTGCCGTTCCAGTTCGAACACCGTCAAAAGGGCGTCGTCGAACTGGCCCAACCGGATCTGGACCTCGGCCAACCGTTCGAGGATATCGCACAGCATTCGATCACTGACCGACGAGGCGCCGTTATCCTGGGCTTTCATGAGGTAGCGCCGCAACAGGAGAAGTTCGGCTTCGGTCGCGCTACTCAGGCGGTGATCGGTGAAATCGAGGATGGCACGGCACCAGTGATGGGTCAGTTTCTGTTCGCCGAAAGTTGCGATGGCCTGCCGGAAATGGTGATCCGACTGTTTGAGATCGGACTGACCGGAATAGGCCTTACCCAAGGTGGCGTGGCAGAAGCCGATTTCGTAGTTCTCCCCGCACTTTTCGCAAACGGCCAGGGCCACCTGGCTGACCGCCACCGCCTTCTCCAGGCAATTCGCCGCCAGGTGCGCTTCGCCCATCCGCCGCTGCAGTTCCCCCTCAAGATCGTTTCCCACGGCAATGGTGCGGGCTTTTTCGAGCCCCAACTGGTAGTTGAAACGGGCCTTATCGTGCTCCCCCCGCGCTAGCAGAATGTCGCCCATATATTCATCGGCGATGGTCGATTCCCGCAGGAAGCGGTTCTGATCGGCAAAGGCCTTGCCCTCGAGAATCAGTTCTTCGGCCCGGGCCAAACGACCCGAAAGGGTTTCCAAACGCCCCATGGCCAGGTACAAGCGGGTCTGCCTCATCCGATCGCCCAGGCTGATGGCCAGTCGCAGCCCTTTTTCCAGCAGGGAACGGGATTCGCCCAACCGGTCGATCTTCTGGAGGATGATGCCCTGATTGAGGTAGAACCCGGGCAGCAAATGGCTGGCGCCGATGCCGTGAGCCAGATCGACAGCCTTGTCCATCAGGGATATGGCCCGATCCCAGCGACAGCGAATCTTCTGCAAAAGACCCAGGTTGTTCAGAAGGTTGGCAACACCCAGGTCGTGGCCAATGCGGCGGAAGGTGGACAGGCCGTCGTTGAAGAACTCCTCCGCCTTTTCCAGGCGGCCGAGACGCAGGTAGCAGATACCCATACCAACCTGAAGGATGGCGACATCGGTGTGTTCGTCTGTCAAAGCCAGGACGGAGAAAGCGCGCTTGGCAAGATTCAGGGCGTCGTGGAGCCGCCCCCTCTCGCGCAAAGCGGTGGCACGCCTGATTTGAAAAATGGCCCGGCTGACGGCGATTTCACCGGGATCGGAAACACCGCTGGTCCGGGCAATAAGGTCTTCGGCCCGCTCAAGCAAAACATCGACCTGGTTAAGATTGCCAAGAAGGATGTTCGAATCTACCGCCTTGCGGAGAACTCGAACCGCCTGGTCCCGGTCCATCAGGGACAAAACATCTTCGTCTATCAGCTGGCGATAATAGTCCAGGGCGGTGGAATAGGCGGAACCGTGGTAATGGAGGTCGCCGATGTCCTCCAGACGAATCCACTCGGAACCTGACCGAGGTTGGAACCGCTCGGATTTCTCCGGTTGGGATCGATGTTGTTCTTTAAAATCGTCTCTCATCAACCGCATCCCTCGGCGAGGAAGTGGACCGGCGACATCTAGAAATTTGTCCCGGCTTCAGGGCCGCCACTCATGGGCAGCCCTAAAAAACCAGCTGGATAAGTGACTTCAGGATGAGCCTGAGCTCATCGATGATCAAACTGTTCCCATTCCCGATTCCACCAGGAGGATCAATGTCATCAGGATCATCGGAAATCCCGTATCCATCCCCGGCGTCCCCAGGATCGCCCTCACCATCGTCATCACTGGCGCCATCGCCTTCGAAAACGATGTCATTCTGGATGGGCCCAGAACCGGATTGCCCATCGTTCAGAAATTCGCTCGCGTAAGCAACGGACGAGAGCGAGGGTAGAGCCAACAGTGACCACGTCACTAGAAGAACCAGAACCGTAAGATTCCTTTTCATGTTCTTCCCCTTCAACGAATACACCCCGTCAAACAGTGAAACCCGTACGGCCCCGGAACATGCCACCGGAGCCTCGAGTTAAGCAAATTGTTGCATTTATTTACGGATTGGCGGACCGGCCGTCAACCCCATTCCAAATCAACTCGATAAACCCGCCCGTCATGCGGATTCTGGCTGGGTTCGCAGGCCGTACTTGGTGATCTTCTTGTAGAGATTGCTCCGCTGCATTCCCAGCGCTTCGGCTGTCTTACTGACATTGTACAGGTTTTCCTTCAATTTGTGTTGCAGAAAGGCCCCTTCGCTTTCGGATTTGAAGGTTTGAAAGTCCGCACAATCGAAAAATGATGAGGGCCCCACCGAATCCAGGGCGGCACCCGGCAAAAGGGGAAGATCCGCTGGCCTGACAACCTCGTCGGAAGCCAGAATCAATAGTCTTTCCACGAGGTTACGCAATTCGCGCACATTGCCCGGCCAGGAATATTCCTTCAAAATGGCCAGGGTTTCCGGGTCAAATCGGCAGGGTTTGGTTTTCAGTCGGTCGGCCATGTCGGCGGTAAAATATTCCAGTAACAGTTCGATGTCCCCCTCCCTTTCCCGCAGGGGAGGCAAATGGATGGCCAGAACATTAAGCCGGAAAAACAAATCCTGCCTGAAACCGGAATCAGGTGATGACAGATCGCGATTTGAGGCCGCAACTATCCTGACATCCACCGATTTGGTGTCCCCGCCCCCGACCCGCTGAAACTTGTTTTCCTCGACCGCCTTGAGCACCTTGGCCTGGGCCTCTTCATTCATGTCGCCGATTTCGTCCAGAAACAGGGTGCCGCCATCGGCCAACTCGAACTTGCCGATCCTCTGCCGGTCGGCGCCGGTAAAGCTGCCCTTTTCATGCCCGAACAATTCACTTTCCACCAGATCCCGGGGGATAGCGGCACAATTGACTTCCACCAGGGGACGATCCTTGCGACCGCTGATTCGGTGAAGGCCGCGGACAACCAGCTCTTTCCCCGTACCGTTTTCACCGGTGATCAGGACAGTTGCTTCGCTGGGTCCGACTTTTTCGATAAAACTGCGGACTTCCAGGATACCCCGACTATCCCCTACCAGAGGATGGGAGGTGAGGGTCTCCTGGATGATCCGCCGGTCCGACTTCACTTCCTGGTGATCCAGGCAGTTGGTGAGGGTCACCAGCAGACGGGACCGATCCAGAGGTTTTTCCAGGAAGTCGTACGCCCCCTTGTGGACGGCCTCGACCGCGGTCTCGATATTCCCGTGCCCCGAAATCACAATAACGGGCATGCGGTGTCCGTCGGCGGCCAGGCGGTCCAAAACTTCGAAGCCGTCCATCCCGGGCATCTTCACATCCAGCAGGATGACATCCGGCGAAGCCGAGGCCACCAGGGCCAGCCCCTCGGCGCCGGACCCCGCTTTTTTCACCTCATACCCCTCGTAGGAAAGTATCTGTTCCAGGGTTTCCCGGATGGCTATTTCATCGTCGATGATCAGGACCGTTTTCAATGGACTTCCCTTTTCGAAGACAGCGGCTTGCGTGTTCGCCTTGCCGATAGGTTATTGACGTGGCTTGCCAAGCCCGCCGCCTCAGCTTGCACCGGGTGGCGAGCGGGTGTCAAGACCCGTCCGAATACGCCGGTGGCGGCGAACCTGCGCTTTGACCCGGGAATGAATGATGGATAACAAACGCCTTTTGCGGTCCCTGGTTCCAGACGAACTGGCGGAACTGGTCGCCGATGCCGGTTGGCCATCCTATCGGGCCGACCAGTTGGCCGACTGGCTGTTCCGCCTGGAGGCCTTCCACTGGGACCGGATGAGCAATCTTCCCCGGGCCCTGCGTGAGGATTTGGCCAGCCGTTTCGACCTTACGGGCCTGGAACTGAGGGAGCGTCAGGTTTCCCGGGACGGCACCCGAAAATTTCTGTACCAGCTTCGCGACGGGGCCACGGTGGAAAGCGTGATCATCCCCATGGAAGACCACGCCACTTTCTGTCTCTCAACCCAGGTAGGCTGCGCCATGGCCTGCCGTTTTTGCGCCACGGCCCGTGGTGGTCTGGTGCGCAACCTTGATTCCGCCGAAATCCTGGAACAGGTACTGCTGCTTCGCGCCGACCTGGAAGCCGAGCCGCCTCCCGACCTGGGTGGCCGCCAGTTCAACATCGTATTCATGGGGATGGGAGAACCCCTGGACAACTGGGAGGAAGTTGCTCGCAGCCTGGTCACGATGACGGAATCGAAGGGTTTGGCCATGTCCAGCCGCCGGATCCAGATTTCCACCAGCGGGCCAGCCGAAGGTTTACAGAAGCTGGTGACGGCCAATCCGGGAGTCGGACTGACTCTCAGCCTCGGAGGCAGCACCGACGAGGAACGAAAGGCGGTCATGCCTGTTCCGGGTCGGACCTCCGTTGCCGAGGCGATCGACCTGACAGTTCGCTACGCCCAGCGAGCGCGGCGCCGGGCCACGGTGGCCTGGGTCCTGATCGCCGGCAGCACCGATGATCCGGTTCAAGCCCAGCGCCTGGCCAAACTCCTGCGCGGCAAACCCCTCAAGGTCAACCTCATTCCCATGAATCCTCTGGACGATTCCGATCTGGAACCACCGAAGGAAAAGGACATCCAGGCATTCCGCCGTGTCCTGACCGACGCGGGCATCGACACCTTCGTGCGAACAAGTGGCGGTCGCGACATAGCCGCCGCCTGCGGCCAGCTGAGGCGTCGGCGGCAAAAATCCTGAACTGTGATTTAGTACCGTAAAAAAATGCCCCTTCACAACGAAGGGGCAACAAGGCAGGAATGGATCGGTCAGAGGACGTCGGCCAGGCTCGTCTTGTCCAGGGCGCCGGTCATGGCGTCCTGCGCGTTTTGCCAGACCTGGGCGACAGGACATGAATCCGCATCCTGACAAGGGTCGACTTTGCGCAGACAATGGTTCAGCGCGATACCCCCTTCACAGATCTCGACAATTTCACGAAGGGTGATCTGGTCTGCGGGACGGCCCAGACTGAATCCGCCCTTGACTCCCCGATGGGACTTGACCACGCCGGCCTGGGCCAGCATCTGGAAAATCTTGGCCAGGAAAGCTTCCGAAACCTGGCAGGACCCGGCGATGAGTTTTAGCTGCACCGGAGTATCCTCATAACGACGGGCCAGCTCCTGGAGACCTCGGATGGCATATTCGGTTTGTCTGGTTATCTGCAGCATGGGGACCTTTCCTCGGTATGATTATTGAATGGCAAGCCTCTGCCTGGCCCAAAAAAGGACTATAAGAGGATTGTTGTCAAACCTGGCGCGATTCCGCAACCAAAAGACTCTTCTTCACCAAATTGGAAACCGGCTGATCGGTGACCGGCCAAGGACTAAACCGGGCCCTGGGAGGCCTCGGTTCGGTTCCCGCACCCGATACCAAAACCCCACTTTGGGATGATGTCATGGACGGTTGGGTCCGGAAACGGGCCTTCCCCGGGGAAGGATCCTGAAGCCTCAGACCGTACACCTGGACCCACAGGCGGTACCTGGTGATGGCATGCCGAAAATCCCCCAGCAGGATGGGCTCTTGCCTGCCCGGACAAAGCTCCGCACCAAAATATGCCTCCAGCAAGGGAAGCCAGATCGTGCCCGGCCAGCCGGCCTTTTTGTCCCCGGGATCCGGCAGCCAGGCAGTCGAGGGCAATCCCCACAGGCCCTTGTGCAAGCCCGAGAAATCATTCCTTGCCGGGGCCGGGCTTCCCGCCGGGACAACCGCCGGGCCGCTGGCCGGAGGCACCAGTAGAATCCGATCTTCCCAGGCCAGCACCAGCACCCCCACCCAAACCCGCTGGACGGCCTTGGCCATCCGGGGTGGCGGAATCAGGTGGGCCATACCCGCCGGTCCGGCCCGACACAGATCCCGGACCGGACATTCTGCACAGGCGGGACCAGAAGCCCGGCAGACAAGGGCGCCCAGTTCCATAACCGCCTCGTTCCAATCGCCCGGGCGGTCCGGGTCCACCAGTTCCTCACCCACATTTTCCAGCTGAGCCGGCCGCAATTTCGCCAGGCCCCGAGGGGTGCCCACCAGCCAACGGGTCAAAACCCGTCGGGCATTGGCGTCAAGAGCGGGCACCCGTTGATGCAGGCCGATACTGGCGATGGCTCCACTGGCATAGGGCCCGATCCCCGGCAACTGGAGCCAACCCTCACGGTCATGCGGCAGTTGGCCGCATTTTTCCTCCACCAGGATTTTGGCGGCCTGGTGCAGTTGACGGGCCCGCCGGTAATATCCCAGACCCGACCACAATTTCAGAACCTCATCCAGCGGCGCTGCCGCCAAAGAGGTCACGTCACCGAAGGCCTCCATGAACCGTTCCCAATAGGGGATAACGGTCACGACGGTGGTCTGCTGGAGCATCATCTCGGAGATCCAGGTCCCGTAAAGCGACCGACAGCGGCGCCAGGGAAGAGACCTCCCCTTCCGGTCAAACCAGGCCAGCAGCCGAGTGCGGAACTCGGTGGGGCCATCGGAAAGGGAAATGTCGGGGGTCTGATCCGGTTTCAAAGGGCCAAACCCCCTGGGAATATGTTACACAGCACTGATCGTTACCCCGTTGACAAAACTGGGGGCCAGGAGTAAGCATTAAGATCGCTGGTCTTGATATTGACAATTCCACTACCAAAGACCGCTAAGGGGAGACTCTCATGTCCGTTCAGACTATTCCGGAACTTTTCCT
This sequence comes from uncultured bacterium, assembly GCA_965365795.1. Classification (GTDB taxonomy): domain Bacteria; phylum Krumholzibacteriota; class Krumholzibacteriia; order LZORAL124-64-63; family LZORAL124-64-63; genus JAGLCY01. The sequence continues at coordinate 20,960 of CBDUDB010000010.1, forward strand.
CACGGGTATTCGCGAATTTCCTCGTCCAGACTGCTTTTCCTACCGTGATGAAACCGGCCAGTACGTCGATGTCTCCAGCGAAGAAGCCCTCCGACGGGTCATGGCCCTGCGCATGGGATTGAAATCCCTGGGCGTTGGGCCTGGCGACCGGGTGGCCCTGCTTTCGGAAAACCGCATCGAGTGGGCGTTGGCGGACCTGGGCAGTCTATGTGCGGGAGCCATCACGGTGCCAATCTACCCCACGCTGATGCCGGACACCATCGAATTCATTCTCAGCGAATCAGAGCCCGTGACGATTTTCGTCTCCACCGAGGAACAGGCGGCCAAGATCCACCAGATCCGCGAGCGTCTGCCATCGGTGCGGGACGTGATCTCCTTCGAACGGACCGGGCTGCCGGACATCATGACGCTGGACAAGTTGAAACAGATCGGACAGAACCTGCTCGAGGCCAACCCTCCGGCCCCGCGCGATCAATGTGCCGAGGTGGACAAGGACTCCCCGTGCAGCATCATCTATACCTCGGGCACCACCGGCAACCCCAAGGGTGTGGTCCTGTCCCACTGGAACTTTGTTTCCAACGTGCTGAACATCAAAGACCAGGTGCCCATCAGTTCGGCCGACAAATGTCTTTCCTTCCTACCTTTGAGCCATGTCCTGGAAAGGATGGGCGGCCTGTTCACCATGCTGGCCGTGGGCGCCGGCATCGCTTATGCCGAAAGGATGGATACGGTTCCCCAGGACATCCTCGATGTCCAACCCACCTTCATGATCAGCGTTCCCCGGCTGTACGAAAAGATCTACAGCAAGGCCTTGGCCACCGCCAGCGGCGCGGGTTTTCCCAAGAAGAACATCTTCTTCTGGGCCCGCGGGATCGGGATCAAAATGGCTAAGATGAAAGCCGACGGCGAGCAGCCCAGCGGCGGGTTCAAGTTCAAGTATGCCCTTGCCGACAAGCTGGTTTTCACCAAGCTGCGCGCCAAGCTGGGCGGCCGGGTCCAGCTCATGATTTCCGGGGGCGCGCCCTTGAACATGAAGATCAACCAGTTCTTCAACGGAGCGGGCCTCAATATTCTGGAAGGGTACGGTCTGACCGAAACCTCCCCCATCCTGACCGCGAACACCTTCGAGAACTTCCGCTACGGCAGTGTGGGCAAGGCCATTGCCCAGACCGAAATTAAGATCGCCGAAGACGGAGAAATTCTGGCCCGGGGTCCGCAGGTCATGCTGGGCTACTACAAGAACGAGGCCGCAACCAGTGAGGTGCTGGACGCCGACGGCTGGTTTGCCACCGGCGACATCGGGCATCTGGACGAAGATGGTTTCCTGTTCATCACCGACCGCAAGAAGGACCTGATCGTCACCGCCGGCGGAAAGAACATCGCGCCTCAGCCCATCGAAAACCGGTACGTGGCCAACAAGTTCGTAACCCAGACCGTGGTCATCGGAGACCGCCGCCAGTTCCTGTCGGCCCTGATCGTTCCCAACTTCGAGACCCTCGAGGACTTTGCCGCAACCAAGGGCATCGGCGCCATGAGCCAAACGGATCTGGCGCGCCATCCCGAGGTCAACGCACTGTTCGAGGGGATCATGAAGAAGATGAACGCTGATCTTCCCGGCTTCAGTCAGATCAGAAAATTCACCCTCCTGGAAAGGGAATTCACCCTGGACGACGGCGAGCTGACCCCGACGATGAAGATCAAAAGGTTCGCCATCAACACCAAGTACAAGGATATCATCGATACCATGTACCCCGAGTCCCTGGACGTGGATGACGACTGACATGGGAGAATCCCTCGAGGCACCCCCACCGCCCCGGCCGACATCCGTATGGATGCGGCCCATGGTCTGCACGACCGTCGGATTGGTTGGCAATATTCTGCTGTCCGGCGGCAAGCTGGCTTTTGGGGTCCTGGCCGGGTCGGCCGCCCTGGTTGCCGACGGGTTTCACAGCCTGGCCGATGTTCTGAGCGACGTGGGTATCCTCCTGGCCCTGAAAGCGGCGAACCGCCCTCCGGACAAGAACCACCCTTACGGCCACCACAGTTTCGAAACATTAGGGGCCACCCTGGTTGCTCTTTTCATGCTGTTTACCGCGGTGATGATCGGCCGGGAAGCAGTTTTGAATCTCATCCGGGGCACCTCCCTGCAACCCCAGATGCCGGCTCTGGTGGCCTCGCTGGCCGCGGTGGTCATCAAGGAGATCATGGCCCGCTACACCCTGTTCGTCGGACGAGCGCACGGCAGTCCCGCCCTGCTGGCCAATGGGGCCATGCACCGGTCGGACGCCATCAGCTCCCTGGCTGCCGCCGGCGGCATAGGCGGGGCCATGCTCGGCTGGGAATTCCTGGACAGTGTGGGCGCCCTGGTCATTTCCCTGTTCATCCTCAAGATGGGCTGGGATCTGATGCGAGAAAACGTCATGGCCCTGATGGACACAATGCCCGACGAGGAATTGCTGGAGGAAATTCGCGCAGCCGCCCTTGCTGTTCCCTGCGTACAGGAAATACGGGACCTGCATGTCCGACAGAGGGGCTCGTGGTTCATGGTCGATATCTCGATCGCGGTCCACCCGGAGCATACCATCGAGTCCGCCCACAGCATGGCCCACAATGTCGAGGACAGGGTTCGCCAGGACGTCCAGAGGGTCACCCGCGTGCTGGTCCATGTGGAACCCGGTTCCCGTGAGCTGGCCCACGACTGCCCCGAAAGCACCCTGAACCATCGGACTTGATCACGGCCCGACTTCACTTCCGGTCGGCACGATTTCCCAGGACAACCGTGAAATTAAGCCGGCGCCCCTCGCGTTCTATCCCCACTTCGACCAGGTCGCCTGGAGCGTGGGATCGGAGGGCCTTGGTGAAGGTCTGAAGATCCAGGACAGGGGCTCGGCCGAACCTGACCAGGACATCCCCCTTCTGCAATCCCGCCCTCGCGGCCGGACTGTCGTCGAAGACACCGGCCAGCTTGTAGCCCTGGACCTCCTCGGTGAAATCGGGCAGGGATCCAAACCAGGTATCGCGGTTCGAGATACCCCCCTCACCTTGATGGAGGCTCTTTTCGGCCACCATGATCCAGGGAAGGTCCCCCGGTTCGGTCCGGACAAGATGGAGCAGGCGGTCGGAAAAACCTGTAATTTGCGTCATGGCCTCGAAATCCAAGGTAGGCCAATCGTCGGCCGGGCGGTTGTATTCCGGGTAGGCCCCGCCGAATACGAAAAGAACGGGAATCTCACGGGTGTTGAAGGACATGTGGTCGCTGCCCGACCAGCCGCCCTGGGCCACCGACAGCTCCAATATCCCCGAACCTGCGGAATCTACCAGGGCGCCGAAGGAGGAGGTGGTTCCCACCCCACTGACGAAAAGGCGGCCCCCGGTCAATTGCCCGACGGTATCAAAATTGATCATGGCATCCAGGCTGTCGGCGGGCACCGGCAGGTGAGACACCATGAATCCTGATCCCTGCAACCCCACTTCCTCGGCAGCGAAAAAAGCGAATATAATCCCGCGCCGCCCCCCAGCAGAGGTCCGGTTCTGTACCGCCAGTTCGGCCAGTTCGAGAACAACGGCCACGCCGGAGGCGTTGTCATTGGCGCCCGGATAGAATTCACCCCGGGCCGGCGGGGGGGCGTCACCTTCAACGGGAACCACCCGGCCCAGGTGGTCATAGTGGGCACCGACCACCACGAATCGTCCCGCCGGAGGGCCGTTGCCACGCAATATTCCCGCCACATTGCGCCCCATTTTTCCACCGAGTTCTTCACCGGCCCAGCCTTGGCCTGATAGGGGAACCTCCTGGAACCAGGAACCGTCGAAAGCGGGTTCAAGGCCGAGATCATTCATCCAGGCCGCCAGGGTCTCGGCCGCTGCGGCGGCCTCGGGGGTGCCGCTGGCCCGGCCGGCCAGATCCGGGTGCGTCAGGGTGATCACCCGGGCCTTGAGACTTTCAAGTGACGGTTGGGCCTCCTCGGCGCAGCGGCCTTCAGTGGCCAGACCCACGACGATCCCCAGCACCAGCATGACCGTGACCCAACGCCCTGTTGTCATGGAGATTCCCCTCCCAGTACGGCCCGAAAAGATTCAATGGCCCCGCAGTAGGACTGAAAGTGGGAACTGAAAGTTGAGAGGTTATTTTCCATGTCGAAGCGGGGATATGAAGCGGTGGCCATGATGACGGCAAATATGGCGGTGGTATGTTCGGAGGTACAAGTGCGCGCCGAATCACTCGTCGGTGAACCAAAAGGTCCCTGGTCGTCGAACAGCCCCAGGCGGCCGGCCAGATGAACTTCGCCCTTGCGGATACCGGGGTACTGCTCCCCCTCTTCTCCCGTGCGCAAAACCACATCCCCGGTGACTCGCGCCAGGTCGTACATGCCCACCGGCAGGAGGAATTCCAGGGAGGCCAGGTTGCAGCTGTCGACCACGTTGCTGATGCGGTACAGATCCTTGCCCTTGAGGATGCGGCGCAACAGAGCCTCGCTGCTGGGCCGGTGCCGCGAAGGATCCATACCGAAGGATTTATAGAGATGGCGGGCTTCCTTGAGACCGGGAATTTCCGAGGGCAACAAACCGGCGTACCGGCCGGTCAACCGGGCCCCCAGTTCTGCCGTGGCGCTGGCGATGTCCGGGTTATCGACCACCCGGATCCCCTCCAACACCAGGACGCCGCAGGAAAGCCGGTCGGACGCTTCGGCGGCGACCAATACGCGACGGCCCCCGGGGAGGGTACAAGTCACCCCCCGGTTCATGGTCGTGGGTCGGAAGAATGCCGGCCGCCGGTTCCGTACATCTTCTCATAGTAGGACTTGTATTCCCCGCTGCGGATTTCCTCCCACCACCGGCGGTTGTCGCGATACCAGGCGACCGTCTGTTCCATTCCGCCGGTGAAATCGACCCGGGGGCGCCAACCCAGTTCCCTGATGATCTTGCCCGCGTCGATGGCGTATCTCAGATCATGACCCGGCCGGTCCTTGACGAAGGTTATCAAGTCCCGGCTCTTGCCCAGTTTGTCGACCAGCAACTGGACAAGTTCAAGGTTCTGCATCTCGTTGCCGCCGCCGATGTTGTAGACCTCACCCGGAACGCCTTGGCGCAACACGAGATCAACAGCGCGGCAATGATCCTCCACATACAGCCAATCCCTGACGTTGAGGCCATCGCCGTATACCGGTAGAGGCTTGTCCTCCAGAGCGTTGGCGATCATCAGCGGTATCAATTTCTCGGGAAACTGGTAGGGACCGTAGTTGTTGCTGCAGCGCGTGATCATCACCGGAAAACCGAAAGTTTTGAAAAACGCCCGGCACAGCAGATCACTGCTGGCTTTGCTGGCTGCATAGGGTGAGTTGGGAGCCAGCGGGGTGCTCTCGGTGAACCGGCCCACATCCCCGAGGGAACCATAGACTTCGTCGGTGGAGACCATGACGAAGCGTCCGACTCCGGCGGCGCGGCTCTCTTCCAGCAGAATTTCGGTGCCCAGAACATTGGTCTGGATAAACTGCTCCGGCCCGGTGACCGATCGGTCGACGTGGCTTTCGGCGGCAAAGTGGACCACGGCCTCGATTCGATGATCAGCCAGCAGTCCCCGCACGAGTTGACGATCGCGGATGTCGCCCCTGACAAATCGGTAACGCGGATCGTCTTGGAGGCCTTCCAGATTGGCCAGGTTGCCCGCATAGGTCAGCAGGTCAAGGTTGACCACCTGGTCGTCGGATTCGGCCAGCAGCAACCGGACATAGTTTGCCCCGATAAAACCCGCTCCACCGGTCACGAGAATATTCATGGTCCATGGTCCTTTCCGACCTTCACCCCAGGGCTTTGACGAAGGCCGCGGTCTTGGCCCGTGATACGCGCGGCCGTCCTGTTTCCGGATCGGGTTCCTGAAGGGATGTCCCCACGATGAAACCGTCCGCGATAGGCAGGTAATCCGCCAACGAAGCGCAGGTTGTGCCACTGCCGACCAGCACCGGGGTATCGGGCACCGCTTCCTTGACCAGGGCCACCTCGGCCGGATCGGTCGGAGCACCAGTGGCCGCCCCGGTTACAATCACCCCATCGGCCAGGCCCCGCAACCGCAGATCACGGACTTCTTCCACCACCGGGCGCTCCACCAGCGGGCGAGCATGTTTGACGCGGACATCGGCCAGGATACCCACATCCACTCCCAGTTCCCTGCGCCGCCGCAAGGTGTGCCAGGCGCGACCTTCGATGGTACCCTGATCCGTAATGGCGGTTCCCGTGTGGATGTTGACCCGGACAAAAGAAGCCCGGGTGGCCGCGGCAATGCCCAGGGCTGACTCCACATCGTTTCTGAGAACATTCACCCCGATTCGCAGATCCGGGAACGCCACGCTGACGGCCTGGATCACCACGGTCATTGCCGCCACTGTTTCAGCGGGGACTCGGCCCGGGAAAAAAGGCACATCATGGTAGTTTTCGATCATGGCCGCACCGAGGCCGCCGCCTGCCAGGGCTTCGGCATCGGCCAGCGCGGCGGCGATGACCGTTTCCATGTCTCCGCCCCAGCGAGGGCTTCCCGGCAGGGCCTGCAGGTGGATCATGCCTACGGCCGCGGGCTGGATCAATTGGAGAAAATCGTCACGGGTCCACATGGCGGGAGACTACCTTCCAGGTTGCCGGCGGTCACATTTGCTTGGCGACTTCGCTGTGATAGAATAAATTATCCCATCAGGAGTTTCACAAGGGATTAAGGAGTCACATGCAGATCATCAACGGAAAATCGGGCTGGGTCGAGGTCATTTGCGGCCCCATGTTCAGCGGCAAGAGCGAGGAATTGATCAAGCGGATCCGTCGGGCCCAGATCGCCCGCCGCCGGGTGCAGATTTTCAAGCACGATAGCGACGTTCGCTACGACGCCACCAGCATCGTTTCCCACAGCCAGCAGAGCGTGCCCGGCATCGCCGTCACCGACGTAGCCGACATCCTCGAACTGGTGGATGACAAGACCGAACTGGTGGCCATCGACGAGGGACAATTTTTTACCGATGAAATAGTTGATGTGGTCAATCGGCTGGGAAACCAGGGCAAGCGGGTCATCGTGGCCGGATTGGACCTCGACTACCGGGGCCTGCCCTTCGGCCCCATGCCCTTGCTCATGTGCACGGCCGAATATGTCACCAAACAGCTGGCCATCTGCATGACCTGCGGAGACCCCGCCAACTTCACCCAGCGCCTGACCCAGGCCACTGACCAGATCGTGGTCGGAGCCAGCGAGACCTACGAGGCCCGCTGCCGCCGCCACTTCGAGCCCCCGCCGGAAAAAACCCCGGGCGCCAATAAGCACCCGGGGTAAAATTCGTCATTCCGGTTGGTGATCAGCTAAAGAAATGCGGATCGATTTTCAGTTCGGCAGCCTTCTCCTTGAGGTCGGCCAAGGTCTCGGCCGTGACCCCCAGGAAAAGGGCAGCTTCACTGAGGTCATCCGGTTCCGAGGAAGCTTCCGGCAAGTCAGCCGAAGCCTCGTCGTCGGCAACGTCATCTTGCCCGCTGGTACACAGGGCGATCTCTTCGCCCAGGGCAATCATGGCCGCGGTCCTTTGGCTCTGGGCGCTATCGTGGTCGAACCGGTGATGCCAGCGAACAGCTTCTTCCAGATCCTGGCTGAGGTTCCATTCCTGGATGAGCAAAGCCCCTAGCTCCCCGTGGTCGAAGCCCAATCGCCCTCGCTCCACAACGTGATAAGGCAAACTGAGTTCGGTAGATTCGTTCAGAATCTCCTGAAAGAGTTCTGGGTGGCTGCGGGCCAGGACCAGCTGGCCGATGTTCTGCATCAAACCCCCGATGAAAACGCTGTCGGGATTGCTTCGTCCCATGGAATGCGCCACCAATTGCCCGGCCATGGCCGACATGACGGACTGGCGCCAAATCTTCTGGTAAAGCATGCCCGCACCAGGTGTGAGAAACACTGATCGGGCCGCGGTGACCAGGGTCCAGTTCCGGATCGACACGAAACCCAACCGCACAATGGCCTCACTCACGGTGGTGATTTCCCGGACAGCCCCGTAGAATGGGCTGTTGGCTATGCGCAGGACCTTGGCCGTCAGAGCCTGGTCCATGGCCAGGGCTTGTTCCAGCTTGGTGGCCGTGGTGCCGGGATCCTCGATGACCGCCATGATGTGACAGGCCGCCTTGGGCAGGGCCGGCAGCTCCCCACTATGGTGCAGGATGGCCTCGGGCGTCAGGTTGCCATGCTCCATGGGGCTGGCAGCCGGTGTTGAAAGCTCCCCATGTTCCGGCTCACCTTGGGAAGTGTCGGTTGGGGCCTCGGACGGCGGGACTTCAATAACGGGCTCCTGGTGGGCCTCCTTTTCCGGGATTTCCTCGGGGGATATTACCCCAGGCCCGCTAGTCTCTACGGAGGGGTCTTCCAGACGGCGCTTCTGCTCGGCCTTTAAGATTTCCGCCACCTTCTGTCCGGTTTTCCGGTCATCCTTGTTGAGCAGACACAAACGTGTCAGGGCAAAACGGGCCAACACCTCGGCCACGGCCAGGTATTTCTCCGTGCCCTTGTCGGCGTCAAGGTACAGGAACGTGTTCCAGTGGTTCTGGGAAGGCAGAGGCAGGATGATGATTTTCCGGTCCCGGCTTCCCCGGCCCAGCATGAGGGTCAGGTCCAGAGGGAAAAACTTCACGGGAACCGGACCGGCATAAATCGTGGCGTCCTCGGTGATGGCCTGGAAGATATCCGTGTCGGTGCTGGGTATGGGGGCCCGGCCGTCCCGCCGTTTCTTTTTGGCTTCGACGGGCAACTGGATATTTTCTTCCATGAAAGCTTGCAGCCCACTGGTCCACCGCTTGAGCAGGATCAGACGCAGCCCGGTGGTCTGAGCCAGGCGCAGGAAGAACTCGGGGAATTCCCGGACCTTTTCCATGGCCGCCATCTGGGCGATTCCCGTGTTCAGCAGGGCCATCATCGGCCGGGGAAGATCTCCCTCTTTTTCCGTTGAACTCTGGGGTTCGGGCACCACGAATTCTTCGGCTTCGGGCACTTGTTCTCCCGGCGCGGAATCCTGCTGTCCACCCTGGGGTTCATCCAGTTCCCCATCAACCTGCTCGAGGGTCTCCATTACCTGATCGATATCCTGAATTTCATCCGTCTGTGTAGCCAAGGAAGTCCTCACTCGTTGCGGCGGCCGGCGATACAGTATCTGCGGCCCCGGTTCCAGCCCGGATCACTCTCACGCCCGACTAATTCGCCCAGCGTTTCAATCATCCCGGCAAAAACAGTTTACTGGTTTCCTGGTAAAAATCGGCACTTTGGGTCCACTTATTAACCGTTTTTTTTTGCAGGGAATTTTGGCTGGCGTGGCCGTAGCCCCCCCAGGCGGTTGCGTCGAGGACTTTAAAGGCGTAATTTGGCGTTTCCGGAACAAATTCAGCCCTCACAGGAATTCCAATTCAGGGGAAAAATGGACTGCCGTATCACCAAATCATTTGTGCTGGATGCCGCCCATTGGCTGCCGGAGGTCCCGGCCGGACACAAATGCGGCCGGATGCATGGTCATACCTATACCATCATTCTGGGGTTGGAAGGACCTGTCGATCCCAAGCTGGGCTGGGTGCAGGACTACGGGGAGATAACGCGTATATTCGCAACGGTCTATACGGAACTCGATCACCATTGTCTCAACGAGATCGCCGGTCTGGAAAATCCAACGGCCGAAGTGATGGCCCAATGGCTTTTTGATCGTCTGGCGGGGGAACTTCCCCTGCTCAAGGATGTGACCGTCTGTGAAACTCCCACCACCACGGCGGTTTACCGACCGAAGAGATGACCCGTCTCAGGAGTCTTGGGGATCCAAACGCACCGGAGTCACACTGCCGGTCGGCAGCCACCCCACCCATTCGCCACCCAACCCGATCCTGACCCAGCCTTCCCGTTCACCTTCGATATTGACTGTCAGACCGTCGTGGACCTCGAACAGAACCGGGAAATTCTCGGCGGGTCCTGATTTGACCTCGGCCATTTCGACCACCACCACGGCCTGGTTCCGGACCTCTTCCGAATACCAGCGTCCGACCGTCACCACCGCGACGATCGCCAGGCAGGCCCCGCAGGCCAGTAGCCACCGCCGCAGATGAATGCCGAAGTCCTCCCGGTACCAGCCCCACGCGATCAACCCACAAGTGGTCCAGGCCAATACCAGCCACACGATACCCCATTGGTCCAAGGTCAAGGCGGCGATGAGGTCGGCCGCCTGGGCAATGAACAAGGGCAATTCGTTGTCGGTCAGTTCAAGGTCCTTGATGTGCTGTCTGACCCAAACAAGGTTGGACTGGATGTCCCTGTCCCGCGGTGCGAGACGCCGAGCCCGCAGATAGGAGGCCACCGCCTGGCCGAGCTCCCCTCGGCGGGCGTGGGTGTTGCCGAGATTGAAATGGAGTACGGGATCCTGGACTCCTTGATCCCGAGCTTGCAGGTAGAGTTCCAAAGCCCGGTCCGTCTGACCCTCGGTATAGGCCTGATTCCCCTCGGCTACCAGCCGGACGGGATCGGCACCGGGCCGCCCGTCTGGGCCGGGTTCCGCGGCCACAACAGGTTGAATTGAAACTGCGGCCATCATCACGGCCGACAAAAGACCGGTCACAACCTTGGAAGTCTTGGGTGGGGCCGGAATTTTTCGCGCTTCATCCAAGCCCTGTAAAAGAGTCTTCACTTCGCCCACCAAGGGAGCGATGCCCGTGATCGAAACACCGCCGTAGCGGGCGGAGTCACACTCGTCCAGGATCTTGGCCAACCGCTGGCCGCTCTCAGGCAACCCCGCCTCGTCCCCGTAGGCCCTCACTTCGTTGGTTCCGATGGAGGCGGTTGGCCGGTCGGTACAATCGGCGACAAAGCCCGAAATACTCCTGGCGACGCTGGTCATCGCCTCGGTGGTACTGGAATGCCCAGCGGCCATTTCCAGCTCGGCGGTGGCGGTCGCTAACGATAGCCGCTTGCGTCTGGCGGCCGGGTTTCGTCGATCGGCGGACAGACGTCGGAAATAGTAGTTCAGCAATCCCAGCAGAAGAACGGGCAGCAAAAATGCGCCCCACCAAGCGGGGCTGGCAAACCTCGGCCCCGCCCGCCGTCCGAAGCGATCGGGGACCTGGTGAATGAATGCCAGATCATCGCTCAGCCTGCTGATTTCATTGCGCAGAAATCCGGAGCTGTCATCCCCGTCCCGGGGCAGGTCGCTGGGAGTGACCTCGATCTTCTGGGCCAAGGTCCTGGCCACCCGGTATTCGCCCCGGCCGGAGTCGAACCAGGAAAGCTCCACCGGCGGGATGGCCAGGGTGCCATCCTGGCCCGGGATGAGGACCTTTTCCACCACGAACTCGCCGGACACACGGTCTTGGGTCACACGCGAGCGGAAACTCTCCGAAGCGTCGTGCATGCGAGCGCCTTCAGGGGCTTCCAGTTGCAGTCCCGAAAACCCCTTGAGAAATCCGTCGGCGATCAGAATGGTCTTCAAGCCCACGGCCTCGCCCCGAGGAACAGATTTCCGGTCCACGGTGGCCTGCAAACTGAGCCGGGAAGCCACAATCCCAGAAAAGGCTTCCGGCCTTGGGGAAGGAAGTTCCCTGACCTTGACGACCAGGGACCGGGTGCGCAAAACGTTGGGGCCCCGACGTGAGCGGCGGGAATTGAAAAACCGGTCAAACACTCCTTCGGGAAAAGTCAATTCGGCGGGCTCGACAACAAGGTCGCCACTGCGAGTGGGGAAAAGCGAATAGCGGATCTCGGTGACGTTGTAGGCTCTGCCTTGCACCACCTTGCGGTAATTTTTTTCGGCGCCCAGATCCTCCCGCCAGAATCCCTCGGTACGGGGGGCCTGGTAGGAGGGGTTATTCCAGGGCTGGATCCGGCGCCAATAGCGGAAAGTCAGAATGATCTGCTGGCCCACCCAGGCTTCCTCGTGATCCGCGTCAAGGGTCAAGAAGATGTCATCGCCGGGCTGGCCGGACTGGCTGCCGGTCGAACCCACATTGCCCGCCGCCGGTCCAGGAACCCGGTTACCCGTATCAACCGGCGGAACCTTCTTCGGCGGCAACGGCGCGGTGACAGAGATATGAATGGGTTTGGTGGCGCACTGCCCCCCCTCGGAGGAAATGGTCACCGGTCCGACGGTGAAATCATTGGGCGTCTCGACGGTCAGGTACCAGGTCCGGGACACGGAGGTCCGCGCCTTGCCGTTGATCACGCTCATACTCTGATTGGTGCCCCCACTCTGGAGGCGAACACCCGGCAGGTCAGGCAATTCGAAATCCACCGACCAGCCTACTTCTCCCTCGGCCGACACGGTGAGCATGACGTTTTCGCCGCGGGGCACGGTGTTCCGGTTCACGTTCGCCGAGCACGAAAAGTCGGCCTGCGCAGCCGCCCACTGGACACCGGCCACAAGCACCAGGAACAAGGCCAGAGCCGGGGTCAACCAACCGTCAGTGCCATTATTTCGGATCTGTCGGATCACCATCTTTTTCCACTTTTGGGCTTTCCGCCCTTGAGCCTCTTCTGCACGGATCTCTTGAGTTCTTCCTCATCCCGGTCAAGGGCTTTAAGAATTTGCAGGGCCTGTTCCTGGGTCAGATCCTCTGTCTCCTCCGGTTCCTGCTGTTCCTGTTGTTCCTGTTG
>CBDUDB010000011.1:0-32218 GCA_965365795.1 uncultured bacterium
GCGCGGGTCACCCTGTACGGAATCACCAACAAGGTGGTTCTCAAGCTGGAAAAAACGGAGGGTTAAGCAATGTTCGGAAGGATCCGCTTCACTCATATCTCAGTTGTGGCTGCTCTCCTGATGACCCTGGCGATCGGCGCCATGGCCCAGGATGGAGCTTCTGTCTCCCCAACCACAACCGATGCTGCCGCCCCGGATGAGGCCTACAAGCAGGTGCCCATTTCCCTGGACGTGCAGGAAGCAGAAATCGGTACGGTACTGCGTTCCCTGGCCGGTTTTTCCGGAACCAACATCGTGGCTTCGCCCCGTGTAGTGGGCAAGGTCACCGTCAAGCTGGAAGAGGTTCCCTGGGAAGAGGCCCTGCGCGTCATCCTGAGGTCCCACAGCTTCGACTATGTCGAGGAATCGGGAATTTACCGGATCGATACCGCCGAGGAGCTCCGCAAGGAGAAACTGGACATCGAGCGGGCTCGCAAGCAGGTCGAGGACATGGCGGCCCTGAATTTGGGGATGGTTAATCTCCACTACGCCAACGCCGAAGAGACCAAGGACGCCCTGGAGGAGATGTTGACCGAACGCGGCAACATCGACGTCGATGTGCGCACCAACAGTCTCATCATCAACGATGTTCAGGAACGAGTGGACGTTATTTCCCAGATGGCGATTGATCTTGATACCAAGACGCCTCAGGTGGAAATCAACGCCCGCCTGATCGACATGGATTCCAAGGCCACGCGGGACCTGGGTGTCAACTGGGCGATCAACAATTTCAACAGTCCGGGCAACAACGTGAACGGCGGCCTGAATATCACCAACCCGGTCCAGAATGCGGCGGGCGACTTGCGGGTTGGCACCGTTCAAAACTGGGGCGAGCTGATGATGCAGGTCCAGGCTCTGGAGTCCACCAACAAGGCCCACCTGATCAGTAACCCGATCATCACCACCACGGACAATCGTGAAGCGAGCATCCTGGTGGGTCAGAAGATCCCGCTGATCGTTTCGGACGAGGCCGGCAACGCGATCACCCAGCTGACTACCGTTGGTATCATGCTGATGGTCACCCCGCACATCAATCAGGACAATCAGATAACCCTGGACGTGCACAACGAAGTCAGCGATCTGTCCAGCCAGGCCACCGTGCAGGGTGGTGTCATCATCAACACCAGTGAATCCGACACGCGGGTCCTGGTCGAGAACGGTGCAACCGCCATTATCGCGGGTCTGATCCGCCAGATCGACGGCAAGCTCAACAGCGGTATTCCGGTGTTGATGGACATTCCCCTGCTCGGGGGCCTGTTCAGGCATTCGACCAATACCAAGGTCAGTCGTGAGCTGGTCATCTTCGTGACGCCGACCATCGTCGATAGTGCTTACATGCAGAGGGATAAGATCGTCGAGGAATCCGAGATCATCTACACGCCCGAAACGGTTTCGAACGTCGAACTGTATTAGACTTCGAGATTGACGACAACCTGCCCCCCGGGGATTGTTCCTCGGGGGGCATTGTATTAGGATGGGGTCATGTGGACTTCATTCATCGGCTTCATGGCCAGCGGAAAATCGACCCTGACCCGCAGGCTCCAGGCCACCACCAACCGCCCAGCCGTCTTTCTCGACGAAATCATCGCCGAAAAAGCCGGCTCTTCCATTTCCGGGATCTTCGCCACCGCGGGCGAGGCGGCCTTCCGGGAACTGGAACATGAAGCCCTGGCCGGGCTTGATCCCTCGCGGAATCTTCTTCTGGACACAGGCGGCGGTATCGTCGAAACCTCCTCTGCGGTGGACCTTCTGCGTGAGCGGGGGGTTGTCATCTGGCTGGATATGCCCTGGTCCGTGGCCCGATCCCGCCTGAAAGAGGAAACTCCCGGCCAACGCCCTCTGGTCGAAATGCTGGGCTGGGCTGGCCTGGAGGAGCTCTTTCGGCGCCGTCGCCCCCTGTACGCCGCCGCCGCGGATTTCCGTTTGAATGGCGGTGATCTGGACGGGGAGCAGCTGGCCCGTATCTCCAGCTTGCGCAGTTTGATCTGGGAACGCCGCCGGGAGGGGGAATCCCGATGAGAGTCATCGCCGGGCGCTGGCGGGGCCGCCGTCTGAAATCCCCCGTCGGTGATGAGGTTCGGCCGACTACCGACCGCGTCAAGGAAGCCCTGTTCAACATCGTGGGCCCGGATATCCGGGGTTGCCTGTTCCTTGACCTTTGCTGTGGGTCGGGCGGGCTGGGAATCGAGGCTCTCAGCCGGGACGCCGCCCAGGTGGTGTTCGTGGACCGGTCCCGAGGTTCCCTGGCCCTGGTCCGTGAAAATCTGGAAACCTGCGGTGCGGAAATGGAAAATACACGACTTGTCTGCGCTGATGCCACTGATTGGCTGCCGCGTTGGCAGCCGTCCTTGCCTGAGGGTGCGTGGATTCTCGTGGCCGATCCGCCCTACCGTAGTCCGGTCGCCGGGGCTATCATGAGGGAACTGGATCGCCTGGGGGCCGGCCCCGGATTCAGATTGGGCATCGTGGAACACGGAACCCGAACGCCGGATCTTGATACGGGTTCGTCCGGTTCGGTGAACTGGTCGACCCGTCGGTACGGTGAGAGTTTTCTGGCCGTGGCCCGCCCCCAAAAGGGCGGCATTGACCAAGGAGAATGAACGTGAAACGTCACGCGCTGTATCCGGGATCCTTCGATCCGGTGACTCTGGGACACATGGACATTGTCAGCCGAGCGGCGGGTCTTTTCGACCAGGTGACGGTGGCCGTGGCCCATTCGGGCAAGGCCGGTCTCCTGGGCATCGAGGAACGGGTCGCGCTTTTCCGGGATTCGGTACAGGGGATGCCGAACGTGCAGGTCCATCCCTTCGGGGGCCTGCTGGTCGACGAATTCGCCAGGTGCGGCGCCGACGTTGTTGTCAGGGGCATCAGATCCCTGGGCGATTACGAACACGAATGGGGCCTGGCGGGAGTCAATTCCCTTCTGGCCGCCGACATCGAATTCATCTATCTGTTGGCGCGGCCTGCCCTGGCCCCCATAAGCAGCACCTTGGTGCGCGATGTCATCCGGCATGGGGGGGCGCTGGAAAACCTGGTGCCGCCCCCTGTGGTCAAGGCTTTGGCCGACCGCGAATTTTGACAATTTCTGTCTGGACGTTAACCACCATTGCCACTGTCGAAAGGTCCGGATCCTTGTTTCTGGATATGGCCACCATCACGCTCGAGTCCGGCAAGGGGGGAGACGGTTGTGTTTCCACCCGTCGCGAGAAATACATGCCGCGCGGTGGGCCCGACGGCGGCAACGGGGGCACGGGGGGATCGGTATGGCTGGAAGCCACGGATGAACTTTCGACCTTGCTGGATTTCCGCTATCGACGCCACTACAAGGCCGTCCCGGGAAAGGCCGGCGGCGGCAACCGGCGCACCGGTTCCGACGGGGAAGACGTGACCCTTCTGGTTCCCTGCGGCACGGCCATCTTCAACGAGGACGACGACAACCTGCTCGCCGATCTTCTGGAACCCGGCCAGAGGATTCAGGTGGCGCGGGGAGGTCGCGGCGGCAAGGGAAACTGGGAATACCGCAATGCACGAAACCAGACACCCATGCACGCCCAGCCTGGCCAGACGGGCCGCAAGGTCACGGTCCGCCTGGAGCTGAAACTGATCGCCGACATCGGTCTGGTGGGAGAGCCCAACGCCGGCAAGAGCACCTTGCTGTCGGTGATCACCGCGGCCCGTCCCAAGGTGGCCGACTACCCCTTCACCACCCTGGTCCCCAATCTGGGGATCGTGGACCTGGGGGACTACAACAGCTGCACCCTGGCCGATATCCCCGGCCTGATCGAGGGTGCCGCTGAAGGAAAAGGCCTGGGGCACGAATTTCTTCGCCACGTCGAACGGACTCGGGCCCTGCTCTTGCTTGTGGATCCCTCCCTGGAACCTCCCCGCCGTGCCCTGGATGTGCTGCGGGCGGAGTTGAAGAGGCACGGTCGGCGGCTGGCCGATCTGCCTTTTGCCGTGGTGGTGACCAAGCAGGATCTTCTGGACGAGTCCCGCCGGGCTGAAGTGGAAGCCGAAGCCCGGGAATGGGCCGCGGACCACGGTGCGTTGGAAGTGCTTTCCATTTCCTCGGCCACCGGGCAGGGGCTGGGACCATTAAAAAAGCTCCTCTTGAGGCTTTACCGTAGTCAATATCCGGAAAACGTTGAATAATTGAAGATTGCGGGAATTTTCTTTCCTGCATCAGATCCCCTCGAACCTCCTCCCGGATGGGAATACCCCCATGTCCGAACCCCAAACACGCCCGCGTCCCGGGGCCGCCGCCGAGTACCATTTGCATCCGGATCATCCCCACTGGCCCGGGTTGTGGCGGCAGATCAATGATCCACCCCAGGAAGTCCATGTCCGCGGCCAGGTGGACATCCTCAACGCCCCTGCGATCGCCATGGTGGGGACCCGTCGGGCCACCAACAGAGGGCTGGCGGTGGCTCGTGCTCTGGCTGCGGAATTGGCGGCCCATGGGTGGGTCATTGTCAGCGGTCTGGCGCTCGGCATTGACGCCGAAGCCCACCGGGGCGCCCTTTCCGTCCAGGGGCGAAGCGTGGGGGTCATGGCCACCGGGAGTGACCTGATATATCCCACCGCCCACCGCAGCCTGCGGGGGCGCCTGGAAGAAAACGGTTGCACCCTGACCGAATTTCCTCTGGGCACGCCGCCCTTGAAATATCATTTCCCGCGGCGCAACCGGTTGATCGCCGGGCTGGCCGCCGGTGTGATCGTGGTGGAGGCGCCGGTCAAGAGCGGCGCCATGCTGACGGCCATGCTGGCGGTGGACTACGACCGCGAAGTCTTCGCCGTTCCCGGTCCCGTGGACCTGGATACGAGCCGTGGTTGTCACCACCTGCTGCGAGAGGGCGCCCACTTGCTGGAAAACGTCACCGATGTCGAACGAGTGCTGGGCCGACCGGAGCCCCAACCTGTCTCCAAGGTGATTCAGGCCTCCACTAACACCGGTGAATTCCCCGAGCCGCTTCCCGGCAGCGCCGCCCGCTGGATCATGGACAGGCTGGATCTGGAAGGCGTTTCCCGGGATCGTTTGCGTGAACGCTGGCCGGGCAACGAGTCTGCCTGGCAAGAGGGGCTACTGGCCCTGGAACTGGCGGGGTTGATCCGGAGGTTGCCCGGAGGGCGGCTTGCCCGTAGAATCTGGTCCGGTTGAAACCCGAATCCCATGGAGTATCTCGATGGCTTCCCGACCCCGGCAGCTACTGGATTTTAGTCTGCTGTACCTCCTTTTCCTGCTGGCCCGGCCGTTGCCGCGTAGCTTCCTGCTGGCTGTCGGCAGGGGGCTGGGCACCCTTGTCTGGCGTGTCGTGCGCTTCCGCAGGGATATTGTCCTGGATAACCTCCGCCACGCTTTCGGCAAGGAGAAGGACGAAAGCCAGTTGAAGGATCTGGCCCACGCTTTCTACCGGAACCTCGGTATGACCCTGATGGAATTCCTTTCTTTTCCCCGGTTGAAAAAGGCGGACATCCTGGAAATGGTCCATCTGCGGAGGGAAGAATATTTCGCCGAAGTCGTGGCTCAGGGTCAGGGGGCCTTCCTGGTCTCGGGTCATTTCGGCAACTGGGAATTGCTGGGGGCCCGGATGGCCGCCGAGGGCCAACCGGTCAGTTTCATCGTCAAGGAACAGTCAAACGTCCGTGTGGACCGCATCCAGAACGACATCCGGCACCGGATCGGGATCGGGACCATCCGCTCCGGCGGAACATCCATCAGGGAGATGATCAAGGCCCTGCGCCAAAAGGAAATGATCGGACTGGTCGGGGATCAGGATGCGGGTCCCGACGGATATTTCACCGAGTTCCTGGGCCGACAGGCCTCGGTCTTTCGCGGCACCGCGTATTTCGCCTGGAAATTCAAGGTGCCCATCCTGACGGGATTCATCTTCAGGCAACCGGACGGTCGCCACGTGGTGGAACTCGATGCACCTTTTGGCGCAGAGCCCGGTGAGGAAGAAGAAGCCGCCGTCGTCCGCCTCACGGAAATCCACACCGCCAGGTTGGCCGCGGCCATCCGCAAAGCGCCGGAACAGTACTTCTGGCTCCACCGCCGCTGGAAGACCCGACCTCCGACCGAATGAACAGGCCGGAATGTCCTTAGCCCGTCTCGAACCCGATGTTCTGGCTGGCTTCGGGTTGGCCCGCCAGCTTGATTTCCCCGTGGGTTCCTTCGAAGCGCTCGATGTTCACCGTAAGGGATTTCATCAACGCCTTGGCCGACTGGGGGGTCATGATGATTCGAGCGTGCACCTTGCTCTTGGCCATCCCTGGAACCAGCCGGGCGAAATCGAGTATGAATTCGGCGGGGCTGTGGGAGATGAGCGTCAGGTTCGCGTAGGTGCCTTCGGCTTCCTTTTCACCCAGGTCCAGGGTGATGCGCTGCTGGGGAGCTTTGTTTTCCATGAATTCTCCTTGCTCGAATGTCCGTCGTGTTCCGGTGGCGGGGGACGAATTGACACCCGGGACGCCGGGTGATAGCTTCGGCCGCACGGTCCCGGTCTGCGACTGAGGGGCGGTAAAACGCCCGGTCCGGTGATTCCCATTTTCTGCTAACAAAAGAAGGGACCATGAGCCCAAAATACAAGAATATCATAGACAGTCTACCAGACCGCCGCCTTGCCGTCATCGGCGACAGCATGCTGGACAGGTTCCTGTGGGGTCGGGTAGACCGCATCAGTCCGGAAGCTCCTGTCCCGGTGGTCCGGCTGGAAAGCGAGACCACCAAGCTCGGTGGCGCGGCCAATGTGGCGGCCAATATCTGCGCCCTGGGATCCGGCGCCGTCCTGTTCGGGTTGTGCGGCCGGGATGAAGCCGCGGACCAGTTGAAGAATCTGCTCAACCAACGGGGGATTGACCCGGCCGGTTTGATCGCAACCGAGGACCGGCCCACCACCATCAAGACGCGGATCCTCGCCCATAGCCAGCAAGTGGTACGCACCGACAGGGAGGACGACCGGCCGGTGGACGGTGAGCTCGTCGGGAGCCTGGTCGCCAAGCTGGCCGAACTGGGTCCTTTCGACGGCTTCATCCTCAGCGACTATGGCAAGGGTCTGCTCACGGACGAGGCCCTGGCCGCTTTCATAGCCGCCGGGCGTGCGCTCGGTGTGCCCGTGGTGGTCGATCCCAAAAAAGGCGACTACAGCCAGTACCGCGGGGTGACGTCACTGACACCCAACCAGAAAGAGGCCGAGCAGTCCTGCGCCATGAGCATTACTGATGAGGTCAGTCTCAAGTCCGCCGGCACAAAGCTGCTGGCACGTACCGAGGCCGAGGCGGTCCTGATCACCCGTGGGGAACACGGGATGGCGCTATTTGAAAAAGGCGGGGCTGAACACCATCTGGCCACCGAGGCGACCACGGTCTACGACGTGACGGGTGCCGGGGATACGGTCATCGCCGTCTACACCGCCGCCCTGTCCGCTGGGGCGGCCTTCGCCGAAGCGGCCGATCTGGCCAATCACGCGGCCGGACTGGCCGTCCGCGAACTGGGCACCGCCACGGTAACGGCATCCCAATTGGCGGACGCCCTGAATGAAAAGGACCCCCGCTGATGGCGGATTTCGTGCGTGGGGAAATTCTGGCCCCCGACCAGCTGGAACAATGGGGAGCAGCCGTCCGGGCGGCCGGCCGGACCATCGCCTTTACCAACGGGTGTTTCGACCTGATCCACAGTGGTCATCTGGCCAGCCTGATCCAGGCGGCCGAAGCCGCCGAGGAACTGGTTGTGGCCCTCAATTGCGACCAGTCGGTGCGCGACCTCAAGGGGCCCGGGCGCCCTCTCCTGCCCGCTGCCGACCGAGCCGCCCTGATTGCCGCCTTGCGGCCCGTTTCCGCGGTCACTATTTTTGCCGAGCCGACACCGCTGGAGACCCTTCTCCAGATCAGGCCCGACGTACTCGTCAAGGGGTCCGAGTATTCCGAAGAGGACATCGTGGGAGCCCCGGAGGTTCGATCCTGGGGAGGCCGCGTGGTCCGCGTGCCGATGGTGCCCGGCTGGTCGACCTCGCAGATCATCGAAGCGATCCGGCGTTTGCCCTGATCCGTTAGGTGGTCCACCCCATAATATAGAGCCCGTTCGGGCTGCAAGGAGTCGTCATGAGTAGGATCAAGGTCATCATTCTCGGCGCCGCCGGCCGTGATTTTCACAACTTCAATTGTGTCTACAGGGATAACAAGGCCTACGAGGTCGTGGCCTTCACGGCTACCCAGATTCCCGATATCGACGGTCGCAAGTATCCCGCCGAACTGGCTGGCGACCTTTACCCGGCGGGGATTCCCATCGAGGACGAGGTCGACCTGGTCTCCCTGATCGCCGAGCACAACGCCGACATGTGCGTCATGTCCTACAGCGACCGCTCCTACCAGCAGGTGATGAGCCTGGCGTCGATCGTCAACGCCGCGGGTTGCGATTTCACCATGCTGGGCGAGAGTGAGAACCAGATCAAAAGCACCAAGCCCGTCATCAGTGTAGGCGCCGTGCGGACCGGTTGCGGTAAGAGCCAGACCAGCCGCCGCATCTGCCAGATTCTCCGAGACGCGGGCAAGAAGGTCGTGGCCATACGCCACCCCATGCCCTACGGCGATCTGGCCGCCCAGAAGGTCCAGCGCTTCGCCGAGCTGGCCGACCTGGAGAAGCACAAGTGCACGATCGAGGAGATGGAGGAGTACGAGCCTCATATCGTGGCCGGTGGCGTGATCTATGCCGGCGTCGATTACGAAGCCATCCTGCGTGAGGCCGAGAAGGAAGCCGACATCATCCTGTGGGACGGCGGCAACAATGACACCCCGTTCTACCAGAGCGACCTGCACATCGTGGTGGCCGATCCTCACCGCCCCGGACACGAGATGAACTATTTCCCCAGCGAGACCAACGTGCGTCTGGCCGACGTGGTGATCATCAACAAGGTCGTCGAAGCCGAGTTCGAGAACATCGAAGCGGTGCGCGACAACATTCGCGAGATCAACCCCGACGCCGTGATCATTGACGCCGCCAGTCCGCTGACTCTCGAGGGCGACGTGGATCTGATGGGCAAGAAGGTGCTGGTCGTCGAGGACGGCCCGACCCTGACCCACGGCGACATGGCCTACGGCGCCGGCGTGGTGGCTGCCATGCGCATGGGCGCCGAAGAGCTGGTCGATCCTCGTCCCTGGGCTGCGGGCAAACTGGCCGAGACCTTCGAGCTGTATCCGGACATCGGCACGCTGCTGCCGGCCATGGGTTATGGCGACGAGCAGGTGGCGGATCTGGAGAAGACCATCAACGCCGTCCCGTGCGACGCCGTGGTGATCGGTACTCCGATCGACTTTAACCGGATCGTCAAGATCGACAAGCCCACCGTGCGGGTGAGTTACGAACTCCAGGAAATCGGCTCGCCGAACCTGGAACAGTTGCTGGCCAAATTCATCGGCTAGCGCAAACGCCTGGCTGCCGGCCGCGGATTTTCCGCCGTCGGCAGCCGCAATTTGCAGGGAGGAAATACGTGAACATCCACGAATATCAGGCCAAGGAGATCTTCACCGCTTTTGGACTGCCGGTGCCTGGCGGGGCCGCCGTCCAGACGGTCGACGACGCCGTGGCCCGGGCCCAGGAATATGGGCTGCCGGTCATGGTGAAGTCGCAGGTGCTGACCGGCGGGCGCGGCAAGGCCGGCGGGGTCAAGTTCTGCGAGACCATCGAGGACGTGAAAAAGAACGCCGAGAACATCCTGGGGATGGACATCAAGGGGCACACCGTGCGCACGGTCCTGATCACCCCGGCCGTGGACATCGACAGCGAGTTCTACATCGGCATGCTGATCGACCGCAACAGCAAGAAGGTACTGCTGATGGCCAGCGCCGAGGGCGGCGTGGAAATCGAGCAGGTGGCCAAGGATACGCCCGAGTTGATCTTCAAGCAGACCATCGATTCCCGTTTCGGGCTGCTCGACCACGAGGCCATGTCCATGGGCATGCGCCTGGTCCCCGGCGATATCAAGAAGGCCCGGCAGCTGGCCAGCGCCATGCAGAAACTCTACAGCGCCTTCATGCACGCGGACGCCAGCCTGGCCGAGATCAATCCCTACATCTTCACCCCCGAGGGCAAGGGTCACGCCATCGACGCCAAGGTGAACCTGGATGACAACGCCCTGTTCCGGCATCCCGGCTACGAAGCACTTCGTGACCTGGAGGCCGAGGATCCCAGCGAACGCGCGGCGCGTGAAGCGGGCCTGAGTTTCGTGAAGCTGGAAGGGAACGTGGGGTGCCTGGTCAACGGCGCCGGCCTGGCCATGGCCACCATGGACCTGGTCAAGTACTACGGCGGCCAGCCGGCGAACTTCCTGGACATCGGCGGCAGTTCGAATCCGGAGAAGGTCGTCAACGCCCTGAGCATCATCCTGTCCGACAAGGAAGTGAAGGCCATCCTGTTCAACATCTTCGGGGGCATCACTCGTTGTGACGACGTGGCCAACGGGATCATCGCGGCGACCAAGGAGATGGACATCAATGTGCCCATCGTGGTCCGGTTGATCGGCACCAACCAAGCCGAAGGACGGGCCATTCTGGCCGAATCGGATCTGGTTCCTGCCGAGACCATGGATGAGGCCGTTAAGAAAGCCATTGAATTGGCGAGCTAGAGCTCCTGAGATTATGTGACTTACGGCGTTTTAATACGCCAGGACGAGGAGAATTTCAACATGGCGATATTTGTCGACGACTCGACCAAGGTTGTCGTTCAGGGGATCACCGGCCGGGATGGCGGTTTTCATTCCGGCGAGATGCTCGCATACGGGACCAAGGTTTTGGCCGGGGTCACGCCCGGTCGCGGCGGTCAAAAATTCCAGGATACCGTGCCGGTCTACGACACGGTCGATGAAGCGGTCCGGAATCACGGCGTCAACACTTCGGTGATCTTCGTGCCGCCCTTCGGGGCCGCCGGGGCCATTTACGAGGCCGCGGACGCCGGGTGCAAGCTCATCGTCTGCATCACCGAAGGCGTTCCCACCGTGGACATGGTCAAGGTCATGCCGTATCTCGCCGAGCGCGGGGTCCGTCTGATCGGTCCCAACTGCCCCGGCCTGCTGGCGCCCGGGATCGCCAAGCTCGGTATCCTGCCCACCAGCATCGTGCAGGAAGGCCCCGTGGGTCTGGTTTCCCGATCCGGGACCTTGACCTACGAAGTGGTCTACCAGCTGACCGCCGCCGGTCTCGGACAGACCACCTGTCTGGGCATCGGAGGCGACCCGGTGATCGGGACAACCTTCATGGACGCCATCATTGCTTTCAACGAGGACCCCAAAACCGAGGCCTTCGTGATGATCGGTGAAATCGGCGGGGACGCCGAAGAGCAGGCAGCCGAATACATCAAGGCCAACGTCAAAAAACCGGTGGTCAGCTTTATCGCCGGCCAGACCGCGCCTCCGGGCAAGCGGATGGGCCACGCGGGCGCCATTGTCAGCGGTGGCACCGGAACGGCGGCCGAGAAAAAGGTAGCCCTGGAGGCCGCTGGAATCCCCGTGGCTGACAGGCCCATGGACATCGTGCCCTGTCTGCAGGAAATCTGGAAGAAATAGCGCGAGCATCCCTGATCGGGATTACCATGACACAGCGGGCGGATCCGGGTATTTTCCGGACTCGCCCGCTGAACCACAATAGACGGAAAAGGAAACCGAACAATGCAGCAGACCTATTTCATGATCAAACCGGAAATCGTGGCCGCCGGCGACCAGAAAATCGGCGCCATCCTGGCCATCGTAAATGCGGCCGGGTTCCGCATCACCGGATTGAATATGCGCCGGCTCGACCGCGCCCTGGTGGAGGATTTCTACGGGGAGCACAAGGAGCGCCCCTTTTACGGGGATCTGTGCGATTACATCACCAGCGGCCCGGTGGTGACCATCCGGCTCGAGAGGGAAAACGCCGTGGCCGCGTTGCGCGAACTGATCGGTGCGACAAACCCCGCCGAGGCCGCCACGGGCACCATTCGCGATCTTTTCGGTGCCTCCCTGCAGAATAATGCCGTTCACGCCTCGGCCAATCCGGACGATGCCGCTCGGGAACTGGGCCTCATTTTCGGCTAAACGGTCGGTATCCGGCCGTCTGACTTGACACCGCCAGAGGCGATTATTAAAGTGGAGCGCTTGATTTAAGGCGGGTTTGGGGTAAATTTCGCCTGGTTAGATTCAGACAAAGATTCGGGAAAATTCGGATAGATCCGAAAGAATCGCAATTTGTTCGGAATGGTTCGAAATGATACTGGATCTTGAAAGACAACCCTCAGGCCGCTCGGAACTTCCGGTCGCCGGTACTCTCGGACTGGAAATGTCCGATGGCCGGCCTGGATCGGTCGAGTTGGCCGGAAACCTGGTGGTGCAGAATCTGGATAGCCGGGTTCTGCTGAACGGCACCCTGGTGGCCGTCGGTCGGGTGGAATGCGGACGCTGCCTGGAGGAATTCGAGATCAGGTGGGATGTGCCCGTGGAGGTCATGGTCCTGCGGGATGTCGATTCCGATGAAACCGAAAGTGAAACCCTGCTGATACTGCAGCAGAAGGGGGAAGTGGACCTGCGCGACTCCCTGAGGGAATGCGCCGTTCTGAGTTATCCCCAGGCTCAGGTCTGTAAAGACGATTGCTTGGGGCTGTGTCCGAGTTGCGGAATCGACCGCAACCAGGGCACCTGTGAATGTGAAGAAGACAACGTAGATCCCCGCTGGGAAGGGCTTCCGGATTAGCTTTTTCCCGGAGGATTTTTGAATGGATTGTAAAGGAATTCCTGGAGGAATTTACAATGGCTGTCCCCAAGAAAAAAACGTCCCAGTCCCGCAAGGGCAAGCGTCGGGCCAACTGGCATCTGACCAAGCCGGATCCGAACAAGTGCCCGCATTGCGGGGCCCCGCGCCTGCCGCATCGTGTGTGCCGTGACTGCGGCTATTACGGTGAGCGCGAAGTCTTCGTCGTAGAAAAGTAAAAAGGTTTTTCGCTCGGCAGGGAGGTCGGCGTGACAAGCAGGGCAAGATCCGTCATAGCTGTTGATGCCATGGGCGGCGACCACGGTCCGGAGGTAATTGTACCCGGAGCCCTGGCCGCGCTTCCCGACGATTCGGCCTTCGACCTGCATCTCTATGGAGACGAAGAGTCCGTCCAGGCCGAGCTGGACAAGCATTCCATTGAAGGACGCCCGGTCAGGGTCATTGCCTGCACCCAGGACATCGAGATGGGGGAGTCACCTGCCTCGGCGATCCGCTCCAAAAAGGACAGCCCCATCGTCCGGGCCATGGCCGACCAGAAAGCGGGCCAGGTCCAGGCGGTCGTGTCCGCCGGTTCCACCGGCGCCATGGTCGCCGCCAGCCTGATCATTCTCGGCCGCATTCCCGGTGTCGACCGTCCGGCCATCGGTACGGTCATTCCCACTGTCAAAGGTCAACTGCTGCTTCTCGACGCCGGCGCCAACGTCCAGTGCACCGCCGAGCATCTGATGTCTTTTGCCCGTCTGGGCCAGGTATTCGCCACCGAGATGATGGGGCAAGACCAGCCTTCGATCGGACTGCTCAACATCGGAGGCGAACCCAAAAAGGGCACCGACCTGAACGTGGAGACCTACCAGCTGCTGTCCGACAGTGGCCTGAATTTCGTGGGGAACATCGAGGGTAACCAGCTGATGCTCGGCCCTTGCGATGTCCTGGTCACCGATGGGTTCACCGGCAACAACACCCTGAAACTGGTCGAGGGCTTCGCCCGCTTCATGGGAGCCCTGAGCCAGAGCCCGGATCTTTCCCCGGAAGAAAAAGCCGCTTTTGGTCCGATAATGCGTTTTCTGGGCAAAAATTTTTCCTACGAGGTTCAGGGAGGCGCCATGTTGCTCGGCGTCGAGGGGATCAGCATCATCGCCCATGGGCGCAGCTCGTCCCGGGCCATCACCAACGCCGTCAAGGAAGCCTGGGCCCAGGTCCGGACCGATTTGCCGGCCAAGCTGGCTGCTGCCCAATCCTGAATGGTTTCGCCCACTGACAACCTGCCGGCGCGGCCGGCGCAGGGGACATGATGACTGAAATTCGCTACCGAGTGCCCATGATATTTCCCGGCCAGGCTTCTCAGAGCGTGGGCATGGCGCGTGATCTGGCAGCCGGCAAGGGTTCCGCCGCGGAATTCCTGAACGAAGTCAACGCGGTTCTGGGCGAGGACCTGACTGGGATCATGTTCGAAGGACCGGCCGAGGTCCTTACGGAAACCCGGAATGCCCAACCAGCCATCCTGGCCCATTCGGTGGCCGTGAGCTTGGCCCTGCGGGAACTGGGGGTCGTCCCCTCCCTGGTGGCGGGCCATTCCCTGGGCGAATTCAGCGCCGCGGTGTCCGCCGGCGCCCTGACACCCGCGGATGGGCTACGCCTCGTGCGCAAACGGGGGGAATTGATGTTCGCCGCCGGCCAGGAAATCCCCGGCACCATGGCTGCGGTTCTGGGTTTGGATGGAGCCAAGGTTCGGGAAATCTGCTCCGGGATTTCGGCCCTGGGGGGTGTGGTCGTTCTGGCCAATCACAATTCCGACACCCAGGTCGCCATTTCCGGGGATGTCGCGGCCGTCGCAGCGGCCGGCCAGGCCCTTTCCGAGGCGGGGGCTCGCAGGGTCATTCCGCTGAACGTCAGCGGCGCCTTCCACTCTCCGTTGCTGGAGGGCGCAGCCGTCCAGTTCAAGGAATTCCTGGCGGGTATCGAAATAGGCGCGGCCGAGGTTCCACTGGTGGCCAATGTCGACGCCAGGTCGGTTTCCGGCGCCGAGGATCTGGCCCAGGGTTTTTCAAAGCAGCTCACCTCTCCTGTCCTGTGGCACGACATCATGGGAGTGATGACCGGTGGTGCGGGATCCCCACCGCCCGTTGTGCTGGAGGTGGGGCCCGGCAAAGTGCTGACAAACCTTGCCAAGCGCGCCTACCCCGAAGTAAAGTTCCTGCCTGTGGGGACGGTCCAGGACCTGGAGCAGGTCTTGGGATTCCTGGCTGAATACAGTTCGTCCGCCGATCGCCGCGAACATTGAAAATGAATGTTTCCAGGAGGATAGCATGACCAGCGGAGCCGTCATCGTCACCGGAGCCAGCCGGGGGATCGGCGAGGCCATTGCCCGGGAACTCGCGGCCGCCGGCTATCGTTTGGCCCTGGTGGCACGCAGTGGAGACCAGCTTCGTGCCCTGGCCGCGGAACTCGGTTCGGCCGATGATGTAATCGCCTGCCCGGGCGACATTTCCGATTTCGAGGACGTCCAGCGCATCGTGGCCGAGGTCCATGAAAAATTCGAAGGCATCTATGGAATGGTCAACAATGCGGGCATGACCCGCGACGGCCTGTTGATGCGCATGGATCCGGCCAATTGGCAGGCTCCCCTTGACATCAACCTCAATGGGACCTTCTACTTTACAAGGGCTGTGGCCCCCATTATGATGCGGGCGCGAAATGGGCGGATCGTTAACATTTCTTCGGTGATTGGCTTGACCGGAAACGCCGGCCAGGCTAACTATGCTGCCTCCAAGGCGGGTATCATCGCCCTGACCAAGTCGGTGGCCAAGGAACTTGGCAGCCGTGGAGTGACCAGCAATGCTGTTGCTCCGGGCTTCATCGCCACCGACATGACCGCCGACCTTCCGGAAAAGGTGCGGGCGGGCATGCTGGCCCAGATTCCCCTGAAACGCTTCGGCGAGGGGAAAGATGTGGCCGGCGTGGTCAAGTTCCTGTTGTCCCAGGAGGCCTCCTACATCACCGGGCAGACCCTGGTGGTGGACGGCGGCATGATTGCGTAAGATAAACTTTCACGTTCCCCAGGAGGGTAACCTGATGGCGTCGATTCAGGAACAGGTGTACGAGATCATCCAGCGGAAGCTGTCCGTCAACCCCGAGCAGATCACACCCGAAGCTTCGTTCACCGAGGACTTGGGTGCCGATTCCCTCGACACAGTTGAGCTGGTGATGGATCTGGAAGAGCAGTTCAACATCACGATCCCGGAAGAGGATCAGGAAAAACTGCGCACGGTGCAGGATGCGATCGACTATCTGGAGTCGCACCTCGACTGACCGAAATCCAAATCAGGGCCGGTAGTTCTTTGTCCGGTCCGGAGCAGGTTGCCCGGTTCCATCCAATCAATGTGGTGGAGCCGGGTATATGATTATGAAACCGATCGGGCCGGCAGGTCCGCCGGTGAAGCCTGGAGGTTGAACCTTGGCCGCAACCAGAGTCGTAATTTCCGGCATGGGTATGGTGACAGCTGTCGGCTCGGACCGAAAATCGAGCTGGGAGGCCTTGATCGCCGGCACCAACGGCGTGGCCCCGATCCAGGGAATGGACCTGGAGGGCTTCAAGACCACCTTCGCCGCACAGGTCAAGGGATTCGACCCGCACAGCTGCATGGATCCCAAGGAAGCCCGCAAGGCCGACCGCTTTGTCCAGTTAGCCATGGCCGCTTCGGTCGAGGCGATGGAAGATTCCGGGATCAAGGATGTGGCCGATCCTTTCCGGGCCGGGGTTATCATCGGGTCCGGCATCGGCGGCATGAAGACCTTCGAAGATCAGCACAGCCGATTTGTCAATCGAGGCGCCCGTGCCGTATCACCCCTGTTCATTCCCATGATGATCGGCGACATGGCCAGCGGCCTGGTTTCGATCAGGTACGGGTTCCGCGGCGCGAACTACTGCACGGTCAGCGCCTGTGCCTCCGGTGGGCATGCCATCGGGGCGGCCTACGACCAGATTGTCCTGGGCCATGCGGATGTCATGATTGCCGGCGGAGCCGAAGCGGCCATCACCAATATGGCCCTTTCCGGGTTCGGAAATATGAAGGCCCTGTCCACACGCAATGACGAACCGGAAAAGGCCAGCCGTCCCTTCGACCTGGACCGCGACGGTTTTGTCCTGGGCGAAGGGGCCGGGATGCTGATTCTGGAATCCGAGGAGCACGCCCAGGCTCGTGGCGCCGCTATCCTTGGCGAGGTTTGCGGATACGGCATGACGGGTGATGCCTACCACATGACCCAGCCCGACACCGAAGGCCGCGGCGCGGTGGGTTCCATGACCCAGGCCGTGCGGACGTCCGGGATCGAGCCCGGCCAGGTGGACTACATCAACGCTCACGGGACCTCAACCTTTTTCAACGACAAGGTGGAAACCGGCGCCATCAAGCAGGTGTTCGGCGACCATGCTTCCAAGTTGAAGATCAGTTCGACCAAATCGATGGTCGGCCACTTGCTGGGCGCCGCCGGTGGTGTCGAGGCCGTCATCACGGCGTTGGCCCTGCACAATGGCATCATTCCGCCGACCATCAACCTGGACAACCCGGATCCCGATTGTGACCTGGATTACTGCGCGAACCAGGCCGTCGAGCAGGACCTGGAATACGCCCTGTCCAATTCGTTCGGTTTCGGGGGACACAACGTGACACTTTGTTTACGGGCCAGGCGGTAAATTACCGTCGGCGATCCGTTCCTGGGGACCGGCCGCCGCGACCCGCGAGAAAGGTCCTGGGACGATGGGACTGAAAGATTCAATCCATCACGTTCTGTCCAGATTTACTGGTGGATCGTCTCCCGTCGAACAATCGGTTCCCGACCTTGAATCCGACGACCGGGAAGCCAACTTCCGGGCGCTGGAATCGAAGTTGGGTTACACTTTCCGTGACAGCTCCCTTTTGCACAATGCCCTGCTGCACCGCTCCCATGTCCATGTCACCGGGCAGGACAGGGGACAGTCCAATGAAAGGCTCGAATTCCTGGGTGACGCGGTGCTGGGCCTGGTGGTCAACGAGGATCTCTACCAGAAATATCCCGATCGTTCCGAAGGTGATCTGACCAAGATGAAAGCCTTGCTCGTCTGTGGCGCCCGCCTCTCGGAAGTGGCCGGCCAGTTCGATCTGGGCGTACATATCCGTATGAGTCGTAGTGAGGCGGCCACCGGCGGCCGCCAAAGGTCGTCGATCCTTGCCGATACCACCGAAGCTTTGATCGGCGCCGTATATCTCGACGGTGGATTGGGAGCCGCCAGGGGGGTTATCACCCGACTTCTGCTGGCCGGCAGTGACCGGGTATTGGCCAAACGATCCTTGCGCAATTTCAAGAGTCGGTTGCAGGAACTCATCCAAGCTCGTCACAAGAGTCCACCCCGCTATCGGGTGATGGAGGTGGACGGTCCGGACCATGACCGACTATTCAAGGTGGCCGTCACCTTCAACGGCCGCACCTTGGGCATGGGGGAGGGCCGCAACAAGAAGACCGCCGAACAGAATGCGGCCAGGGAAGCCCTGGCGGCCCTGGAAAAGGATCCGGAACATCTGAACCGGACTCACGGTACCCCTGAATAGTGATCCAACCTGACCAAGGAGTCCCGGTGCCGAATCCCCGTGAAAGATTGCTTCTGGCTCTACTGCTGGCGATCGGCCTATCCTGTCCTCTTCCCGGGACCACCCAAGGCTTGGGCCCGGGCCCGTCCTGGGGGCAGGAAAATGCTCCCCAAATTGTCGAGGACGAGGACATTCCGCCGGGGGTGGCCGCGGGTTGGCTGGTCGGCCACCGGTTACTGATCGAAGGTCTTCCCGCCGAAGCTTTGCCCTATCTGCACATGGCCTATCGCGCCCACCCGGACGTCATTGTCATCGCCATGGATTTTCAGGCCGCCCTGGCCGGCGAAGGCTACCTGCGGGACGCCCTGAAGGTGATGGATGGTCTGGTGGCCGCCATGCCCGATTCCCAGTCCTTCCGGATGCGCCGTTCCGCCCTGAACCTTTCCGCCGGCCGACGGGATGAGGCCCTGGATGACCTGCGGGAGATCCGCCGACGGGGGAATGCCACAGTCGAGGTACTGGCGGCCGAGGCCTCCATTCTGGCTTCGGAGGGCAAGACGGTCCCGGCGCTGGACGTGTTACGGGATGGTCTGCACCTCTATCCGGAGCGCGGTCGGGATATTTATCTGGAAATGGCTCGAATCCTGCGAAACGCACAGGAAATCGAGAGCCTCCCCGGGCTCATGGATGAAGCGCTGGGCAAGTATCCTGACGACCCGATGCTCTGGCTGGTGAAGATCAAATCCCTGGCATCCCTTTCGCGGGACGAAGAGGCCTTCTCCGTGGCCCAGGAGGCCGATCGCCATTTCGCCGACCTGCCCTTGGCCGCTGGTCCGGATGGTCCGGGTGATTCCCTCCAGATTGAAGAACAGCTGCCCGAACCGGCCCCGCAGGGATTGCCTGCCGATTCCTTTGCCGTGGAATTGGCCGATTATTACGCTCAGAATAACCAGGTCGACCAGGCTCTGGCCATTCTCCAACCGCTATCCGAACAAGGTGATCTCGGCTTGACCCCCAGCTTGTGGCTGGCCCGCTTGCTGCTGGGAACCGGCCGCGAAAAAGAGGGCGTCCAGTTGGTGGAAAATATTTTGACCCAATGGCCGGACTCAGCCCGGGGGTGGTTCCTCAAGGGCAAGGTCGCTGAAGGCCTGGGGGATTGGACCCAAGCCATTCCCCATTTCCGGCGGGCGGCCGAACTGGATCCCTATGATCCGGAAATCCGACTGGGAATCGTCCGTGCCCTGCTCATAGCTCACGATGAGGACTTGCGGACGCCGGAGCCGGACGCCGCCCAGAAAAAGCTGATAGAGGAATTCAGGCAGCACGCCATGGTCGCTGCCACCCTGGTTCCGGAAAAGGATTCCGAGGGTCAAATGATGCTCGGATACTCCTTCCGTGTCCTCGGGGATCTGGAACGGGCGGCCTGGCGTTTTGAACTGGCTGCCGACAATCCCGAGCTCCGTCTGGCAGCGCTTATCCAGCAAAGCATCTGTAACGACGAGAGCGGGCAGGTGGGCAAGGCCCGTTCGGCCCTCGAACTTTTACGGCGTGAATATCCGGACGATCCCGAAGTGGCCAATTCGCTGGGTTATTTTCTGGCGGAGAAGGGACAGGATCTGGATCTGGCCGAGGGGCTGATTCGCGAGGCCCTGACCGCCGATCCCGGTAACGGCGCCTATCTGGATTCCCTGGGCTGGGTCCTGTATCGTAACGGTAGGTTGGAGGAAGCTTTTGACTACCTGATCCGCGCGGTCAATGTCCTGCCGGACGACCCGGTGATCCTTGAGCATCTGGGTGTGGTGCTCAACGAAATGGGCCAGACCGCCGAGGCCCTTGATGTTCTGAAGCGCTCCTTGAACCAGGGCGGTGATTCGGAGCGGATCGGGGCCCTGATCGAAATAATCGAAATAATCGAAAACAGCCGGACCGGCAAGGAGTAGCGATCTTGAATTTGCCCGCGGCGATTTTTCAGTTCCGCCGTGTTTCTGTCAGGCAGATTCTTCAATTCTCTTTGTACTGTGGTTTGATTCTCCCCGGCGGGGCCTTGGCTGAAGATGGGCCCGGAAATTCAACCCATCTTTTTTCCACCCATTGGTCGGCCGCCGCCTATTCCGAAAAGGCCGCCGGTTCCGTCTGCTGGATCGACGGCCTCGACGGATCCCTGCGCGTGGAAGTTCTGCGGAATGACCGAGCCTGGTCGGAGACCTCACCCGCTCTGTCACCTTTGCTGGACCGGAAAGGGAATGGTTGGACCCTGGTAATGGGGCCCGACCAGCAGGGGACCCTGAATGCCTGGGGCAGCGAGTGGCGGGAAGTTCCCGTTGGGCTGGCCCAGCTCGTCCGTCTGGTCACCGCCTCTTTGAATTCGTATCCCGACCACCCGCCTCGATTCCCTTTTACGATCCAGGTCGGCTCCAGCCGGCGTTCGGGGAGCATTGTTCGGCCGCGGGTGTTGAAGATTTTTTTGCCGGATATCGAGGGCAGCGATTATTGGCGTTTTCAGCTGGCGCCCCTGAGGCTGGAAAACGACCAACAGCCTGCCGTCCAGAATTTCCGCCGGCAAATGACGGAACGAGGCCGCGGCACCGGTGGGGTCGGCGAGATCCTGGTTCTCCGGTGGTTTCGGGAGGCCGGCCGGGACGGTTACGGACTGAGCCTCAGTTCCTCCCGCCGACCTGGAACGCTCCATCTGGCCCCGGCGGGCAAGCTGGCCGTGGCGACTCCCGAACCTGAAGTATTTTTGCCCCTTTGGCCCATGTCCCAGTTTTTTGCAACCCGGTGATTTTCCGGGAACTTCGGCAACCGAATCGTTTATAAGAAAAGTGCGGTTCCATCCGTCAGGATGACAAAGGAGACAATGGTGAACCTGTCGCGCGAGGAAAATTTCAACGGGATGCCGGACCCTCGCCGGGTCGAGCTCCGTGATATCCGCGATGAAGATCTCATCGTCATGGTCCAGGAAGGCCAGAAGAAGGCTTTCGATGAACTGGTAGCCCGGTACAAGGGCCGTCTGTTCAGTTTCATCCTGAGAATGGTCAAGGACCCGACCCTGGCCGAGGAGCTGACCCAGGAAACACTTATCCGGGTCTACATCCATGCGGCCAAGTACCGGGAAATCGCCAAGTTCTCGACCTGGGTTTTCACCATCGCCACCAACCTGGTGCGCAACAAGATGCGCCAGCGGTCGCGGCGGCCCCGGGTGATCAGTCTGAATCCCGCTCCGGAGGACGACGAGATGCCCGTCGATCCGGCCGACACGGCGGCTGATCCCTCCGAGGGAATCCACCGGGAAGAACTTGCCGAATTGATCAACGACGCCACCAGCAGGATCCCTGAAAAATATCGGATTCCCTTCCTGCTGCGGGAGGTCGACCAGCTCAGTTACGAGGAAATCCAACAGGTCACGGGATTAAAGCTCGGTACGGTCCGATCCAGGATCAACCGAGCCAGGAACAGGTTTCGCCAGCTGATCAAACCCATGCTGAAAAACGAAACCCTGTTGCACGAACTCGAGAGGATCGAGGCCCGGGCCGCCGAGGAAAAAAACAAGGAATTTTGAGTTCGGGAGGACGATTATCATGCGGTGCCACAAGGCGCAGGACCACATAAGCCAGAGGATGGACGAGCATCTTCCACCGGATGTCACGGTGAATCTCACCGAGCACCTGGATTCCTGCTCACACTGCCGGGAATACCGGGATGACCTTCTGATGGGACAGCGGGCCATCAATGCCACCACGCCGGAATTGCCTGAAAATTTCGAGTGGAAACTCCAGCTGAAACTCAACCAGACGCTTCAGCAAACGGCCGGGCAAACCGCCTATCCCTGGGCCGAAACCGATCATGACAAGTGGCGCTGGTTCCGGAATTTCGGAGCCGCCGCCGCCATGGGCATGGCCGCGGTCCTGGCTCTGGCCGTGTTTGTCGGTCCGGTCAATGGACCGGATGAGGGACTCATTGTTCCTGGGGGCAGCGGCTCCTCCGGTATCGTTCAAAGTACGGCCGGCGGCGCGGGCAATTCCGACCGTCTGCCCCTGTTCGTCAATCAATCTCAGCGGGGTGGGCTCTACAGTCCGGGCATCCAGAGGTCCGTGTCCGGCGGGCGGTCGGTTCCTGCCGGTGGTGGCTTGCTCGACCGCGGCTGGGCGGGACACGACGTGGAGGACCTGCGGACCATCTTGCGCCTGCGTAACGAAAACTCTCAGCTGAACCGGGTTCTGTTCCAGCAACAGCAGGCTATCCGGGGCATGCGGACCCAGCTTGACACCATCAATGCCGATGCCCTAGATCTAGAGCAGGAATAACGTCCCGGGACCGGTCCGGGTTCCTCAACAGGGAGCAGGCGGCCTTGAAGCGATTTCTGATGGGGTTCGGTCTGATTCTCAGCCTGGGGTGTGGTGGGTGCGGAATCGACAGTGAAAAAGGTATCTTGATGGCGGCCGGGTCGTATGGAGACCTGGCCGTCGTCATGTCAGCTGACGGCCTGCGGCCGGTCGCCGACCGTTTCATGGCCGACATGAATCTCGAAAAGATCTTCGTCATCAAACCGGAAACCCTTTTCAAGCCGGATTATTTCGGGCCCAAGAAATGGGATCTGGCCAAGGGCTACAAAAATGCCCTTTTCCTGATTCGCCTGGGAGACGGCGGTGACGCGGAAAAGGCCGCCCGCAAGCTGATGTCGGCTGATGCCTGGAAACAACTGAATGCGGGTGGGGGAGGGATCGTCAAGGTCATCGACCCCTGGTCCACCTATCAGCAGGTGGTCATCGTGGCCTCGCGCGACCGCAATAACCTGGGCAGCATCCTGAACAAGAACTCCGAAAAGATCCGGCGTTTGTTCGAAGACAGCAGCCGCGAACGAATTCTCCGGCGCAACCGTTACGATGGTTTGAATACAGCCCAGATGGACGCCTACTGGAACCGGCACGGGTTTTTCCTGGAGATCCCCGCCACGTACGAACAGAATCAGTTCGAGCCCGACGGTTTTCCCGGTCTGGAGCTCATGCGCAACGGTCCTTCGCGGGGCATCAGCCTTGTCTGGCGAAATACCGACGACCCTGCCGGACTGCTGGATGACCCCGAGAGTCTGGCCAGGATTCGGGTCGATCTGGGTGAAAAGCTGCACGACGAGGAGATCATCCCGTCATCCTTCGTCTGGAGCCCCGTCGAAATCGGAGGGATCGCCTGCGTCAAATTGGAAGGCGCCTGGACCAGCAACCGTTTTTCCGGCGGGGGCGCTTTCTGGTGTTATTTCATTCCGGACCCCGGACGCGGGCGGATGTTCTGCCTGGACCTTCTGGTCTATGCCCCGGGAATGGACAAGATGAATTTTTTCCGGCGCATGGACGCGGTGGCCAGCACTTTTTCAACCCACCGGCCCCAGCCCTGAATGAGAAATTTGAACTTCAGCTCGATTTTTCTAATAGGATCTGATGGTTGGTACGAAATATGTCCTCAAAGAGGTACAAAACCCGCTTGATTTCCTTTTTTCTTTCACCACCAGGGGTTTGGGACTATATTTCTAAACCCGTGTTTTTCGGAAAAATCAGCATTAATCTGACCCAGAGGGATGTTAAATGAGTAATATCATTGCAGTTGTGAATCACAAGGGCGGAACCGGCAAAACGACAACGGCTATCAATCTCGCTGCTGGTTTGACCCGGTACAGCGATGTCACTTCTTCTTGCCTGGTGATCGACATGGACCCGCACGGCAGCGCCACCAGCACCCTTCTGGGCAAGCTGGACGGCGAACCGCCGGCCCGCAGCATCTTTGATGTCCTGCGCCGGGCCATCACGCCCCAGGACGGCGTGGCCTCGACTATTTACGACGAAAACATCGACATCCTCCCGGCCAATCCCTCGCTGGAGAGCATGGCCAAGACCCAGATCAACGACCGCCTGAGCAAGGTGGTGGGGTCGCTG
Organism: uncultured bacterium; assembly: GCA_965365795.1. Lineage (GTDB taxonomy): Bacteria > Krumholzibacteriota > Krumholzibacteriia > LZORAL124-64-63 > LZORAL124-64-63 > JAGLCY01. The sequence continues at coordinate 24,257 of CBDUDB010000011.1, forward strand.
GCCACTTCGTATGGGTGGATCATCATCGACACCCCGCCGAATCTGGGTGTCCTGACCCAGAACGCCCTGGTGGCCGCCGACTACGCTCTGATTCCGACCCAGTGCAGCGGCCTGGCGGTGCCCACGCTTTCGCACATGAAGAATCTGATCGAGAAGATCCAGGAGAGGCAGAACATCTGGCTGCGGCTGCTCGGGGTCCTGATCACCCAGAAGGACGGCCGGACTCCCCTGCAGAAGCCCGTGCGGCGTGAATTGGGCCAGGTATTTCCCGCGGCGGACGTCTTCAAGACCGTCATCACGAACAACATCAAGATCGAGGAAGCTCCGGCCAACTTCCAGAGCATCTATGCCTACGATTCCGGTTGCCTGGGCGCCTCGCTCTACCGGGACTGGATCAAGAAGGAATTCTTGAAGAAGCACCAGAAACTGGAAAAGAAAAAGGTGGAGGTCCGGGAAGCGGCCGAACTCGCCAAGGAAGAAAAAGACGGGGGTTAGTCCGTATTGGGGCTTAGCCCCTGACGAAGGGGTTGCTGGTTTTTTCGCGGCCCACGGTGGTGTCCGGGCCATGGCCCGAAACCACGATGGTTTCATCCGGGAGCGTGTAGATACGCTCCCGGATGCTTTTTTCCAGGGTGGCGAAATCCCCGCCCGGCAGATCTGTGCGGCCTATGGACCCGGCGAACAGACAGTCTCCGACGATGGCGCATCCGGGTCCGGATCCCGAATCCGGTTCCGGCAGGACAAACATGACCTGGCCCGGGGAGTGGCCGGGAACGTGGCGAACCTCGATCAGGCCGCCGGCGAAGGGCAGATTCTGGCCATCGGTCAGATCGGGCCGGCAGCGAGGAATGGCCCCGGGCGTAAATCCGTAGGCGGCCTGGATGGTAGGCATTTCCTGGATGAGCGGCAGGTCGTCCCGGTGGCAACGCAGTTCCAGGTCGTGCTTTTCCTGGATGGCGGCCGCGGCGGCGACATGATCAAAATGTCCATGGGTCGCCAGCAGGGCCTTCAGGACACCCCCGGAATCCCGGACCGCCGCCAGCAGTCGGTCGGGTTCTTCACCCGGATCGATCAGGATCGTTTCTTTCCCTTCCGGTCCTTCGCCGGTCAGTAGCACGGCGTTCATCTGCAAAGGCCCTACGGGCATGACTTCCAGATTCCAGTTCATGACGACCTCGGATCCATCGGCAAGTTCGATGGTGTATGGAAAAGGCCGGCCCCGGTTTCGGCGGGGCCGGCCGTGCCAGTGATTGACTGCCGCAGCGGCGGTCAACCGTCGTAGTATTCCCGGCCGAGATGGGTGATGACCTCTTCGCCCATCATCCAGCGCAAGGTGTTCTTGAGCTTGGTCTGCTGGATGAAAATGTCGTGCTCGGCCTTCAGCCCCTCGGGGGTCACCGGACTCTTGAAATAGAAGGACAGCCATTCCTGGATGCCCCCCGTCAGATCGGCCCGTTTGCCCAGATCCAAAAGCAGCGCCAGGTCAAGCACCAGGGGCGCGGCCAGGATGGAGTCGCGGCACAGGAAGTCGATCTTGATCTGCATGGGGCGACCGCACCAGCCGAAGATGTCGATGTTGTCCCAGCCCTCCTTGTTGTCACCGCGGGGCGGATAATAATTGATCCGCACCTTGTGGTAGAGGTTCCCGTACAGGTCGGGGTAGAGGTCCGGTTGCAGGATGGTGTCCAGCACGCTGAGCTTGGATTCTTCCTTGGTCTTGAAGGACTCCGGATCGTCCAGCACTTCACCGTCCCGGTTGCCCAGGATGTTGGTCGAGAACCAACCCGAGATACCCAGCTGGCGGGCTTTGAAGCCGGGCGCCAGAATGGTTTTCATCAGGGTCTGGCCGGTCTTGAAATCCTTGCCGCACAGTCCCACGCGATTTTCCTTGGCGAGTTCCTCGAGGGCGGGAATGTCGCCGCTCAGGTTGGGGGCCCCATTGGCGTAGGGGACATGCGACTTGATGGCGGCATAGGCGTAGATCATGCTGGGCGGGATGGCAATATCGTCTTCACGGAGACCCTTTTCGAAGGCGGCCAGAGTCTGGTGGACCTCGCTCTTTTTCATGAAGATTTCCGTGGATCCGCACCAGACCATGACCAGGCGGTCGCAGCCGTTTTCCTTCTTGAAATTCTCCATGTCCTGCATGAGGGCTTCGGCCATTTCCATCTTGGTGCCGGTCTTGACATGAGTGCCCTCGAGTTTTTTCACGTAGTACTGATCGAACACCGCCTTCATGGGTTTGATTTTTTCCAGCTGAGGTTTGAGGTGATCCAGCAGTTCCTTTTCCAGGACTCCCGCATTGACGGCCGCATCGTAGACCGAATCCTCGAAGATATCCCAACCACCGAACACTATGTCGTCGAGTTCGGCCAAAGGCACGAAATTGCGCACCAGAGGCTGGCGATCATCGGTACGTTTGCCGAGTCGGATATGGCTCATCTGCGTGAAGCTGCCGATGGGCAGGCGCAAGCCTTCCCGGATGGCGTGGACACCGGCGATGAAGGTGGTGGACACGGCGCCCATGCCCGGGGTCAGGACACCCAGCTTGCCGGTGGCCGGTTGGATTTTCAGCTTTTCAGCCATGATGTAAAGCTCCTCTTGAAAAGATTCCGCGAAGGCGAAAGAGGCTCGAACCAGCCAGGAACGATTCAGCGAAACGCTCGTGGGTGGTCCGGGTGGGCCCATTTTAGGATCATGGGTGTTATAAGGCAAAAGAAATATTGGGTTTTCAGACTCCATTATTAATATGGACCCGGTAAGTCTATTTATTGATGAAATGCGCTAATGGCCTATTTTTCAGGCTTTTATGAGGATGAGGTGTTTTTTAGCGCTTATATTCTATTGATTTTAAAATGTTGGGACGAAAAAAAACAAATTGGAGGGTAGACATGACTTAAAGTCATGTGCTATTATGGTCATCTTCCGGTCAAATGAGACCTCAGCACCGTTGCGGAACCTGTTCAGCCGAAAGGAACAGATGACCAAAAGCTAACGCGTTAAATGTCTTTCAGTCCTGAGAACATCCAACTTTGCTTTGGCAAAGGGAGTATGTGCACCATGAAGGAAGACGCGGCAGCTTTAGCGGTTGTTGACGGAGAACTTTCCGTTAATTCCCCAAAGCTATTTATCCCCGCGGATACCACCCGGTATTTTGGTATTCAGGGCCGTTTCAAACGGGTCTTCGACCTGCTTGTGGCCTCGCTGATGCTGTTGGTGGTTTCACCCGTGATGCTGGTGATCGCCCTGATGATCAAAAAGACCAGCCCCGGTCCGGTTCTGTTTGCGCAGGAACGTCTGGGTCGCGATGGAAAGCCTTTCAAGTTCTACAAATTCCGTTCCATGGAACACAACAGCGACGATGCCATTCATCGACAATTCGTTGCCATGTTCATCGGCGGGGACGAGGACGGCTGTGTCGATTCGGATGCCGGAGATCCTGTCTACAAGATGAAGAGTGATCCCCGGGTTACCCCAATCGGCTCCCTGTTACGCAAGACCTCGCTTGATGAATTACCCCAGTTGTTCAATATCATTGTGGGCGAGATGTCCCTGGTCGGACCCCGGCCTCCCATCGCCTACGAGATTGAAAACTACCAGCCCTGGCACATGGAACGGCTGAAAGCCGTCCCCGGTCTCACCGGGCTGTGGCAGGTCAGTGGTCGGAGTTCGGTATCCTTCGAGGAAATGGTTCGTCTGGATATCCGCTACATCAACAACTGGTCACCCTGGGAGGATTTCAAGATCCTGCTCAAGACCATTCCTGTGGTTCTTCAGGGTACCGGAGGATATTAGCACCGGCAGTTCGGTCAAGTGCCCGGGCTGCTTCCGCCACCATCTTTTCCCCGTGAATTTCGGGGGCCATCCTTTTGAATTTGTTAAGGTTAAGTGGGGTCTGGTTGTGTCGATACTCATAGAAAATGTTCCGTAGTAGGTTTGGAAATGAGGGCCCAACTGGAATGTCGAGCCATCGCCCAATGAAAGCGAGTCGGAAATGATAGGAATCGGTGTGATCGGTTGCGGGTACTGGGGACCTAACCTGATCCGGAATTTCCACAGCCAGCCCGATGCTGAAATGATTGCCATCTCCGACCTCGACGAAAATCGTTTGAATCACGTGGGTCTGCTTTACCCCAGCACGCGCAAGACCACCGACTACAAGGATATCATTCATGACCCCGCCGTTGATGCCGTGGTGGTGGCCACGCCCATGTCGACCCACTTCCAGCTGGGCATGGAAGCTCTGGAAGCCGGCAAGCACCTGTTCATAGAAAAGCCCATGGCTACCAACAGCGCCGATTGCCGCACCCTCATCGATACCGCGGCCGCCCTGGACCGGAAACTCATGGTCGGGCACACCTTCGTTTATTCCCCGCCGGTGCGGATGATCAAGTCCCTGCTGGACGAAGGGGAGCTGGGCGAAATCTTCTACGTGAACATCTCACGGGTGAACCTGGGGATCTTCCAGAAGGACGCCAACGTTATCTGGGACCTGGCGCCCCACGACGTGGCGATGCTCAATTTTATTTTCGGGTCCGAACCGATCGCCGTCAGCGCCACCGGTCACTGTTACGTCCAGAAGGAACGGGGAATCGAGGACGTGGCTTTCGTGACCCTGGAATATCCCGGGGAACGCCTCGTCCATATCCACGTCAGCTGGCTGGATCCCAATAAAATCCGCACCTGTACTTTTGTGGGCAGCAAAAAGATGCTGGTGTATGATGATGTCTCGCCCTCGGAAAAAATCCGCGTCTACGACAAGGGCGTGGATGTGCCGCCGCACTACGAGGATTTCGGTGAGTTCCAGTTGCTGTACCGTTCCGGAGACGTCTTTCTGCCGCACGTCGACACCTACGAGCCGCTGAAGGCCGAGGCCGCCCATTTCCTGGACATGATCCAGGACAAGGTGGTCTGCCAGAGCGACGGCACCCATGGCCTGAAGGTCGTTGAGGTGCTCGAGGCGGCCTGCCAGTCTCTCAAGGAAGACGGCCGGCGCATCGCCCTGGAGCTCATCGCCTGACCTGGAACGGGAAAGGCGGGGCATACTTGGCTTCCAGAATTGCTCACAAAACAGCTTCCAAACCCATACGTGTGGCCATGATCGGCCAGAAGGGGTACCCGCCCATCCACGGTGGGATCGAAAAGCATGTGGCCGAACTGGCGGCCAGGCTGCCGGGTCTGGGTTGCGAAGTCGATATCTACAGTCGTCCCCACTACAGCTCGGCCCAGGGGCCCAGTGATCTGCCGGGGGTTCGAGTCCGGAAGCTTCCCAGTATCCCCACCAAGCATCTGGACGCCATCACCCATTCGATGCTGGCCACGGGCCACACCCTGTTCCAGGATGCCGATGTGGTGCACTACCATGCCCTCGGACCCGGACTGCTGTCAGGCTTGCCGCGCTGGCTGCTTCGCCGTCCGACGGTGGTGACGGTGCACGGCCTGGACTGGCAACGAGACAAGTGGGGGACTTTCGCCAGCTGGGTCCTACGTCTGGGGGAATCGGGGAGCGTCGGTCTGCCGGATCGGACGATCGTCGTTTCGCGTGCCCTGCGGGATCATTTCCTGGAACAGCACAAAAAGGTCACGACCTATATCCCCAACGGAATTGCGCCGCCGGTGTACCTCGAACCGAACCTGATCCGCGAGCAGGGAATTGCCAAGGAATACGTTCTTTTCGTGGGCCGACTGGTACCGGAAAAAGGCTGCCATCTGTTGCTCGAGGCCTGGCGCAAGCTGCCGGCGGCCGTTCGCGACAAGTTCGACCTGGTGATTGCCGGCGATGCCGGATTCACTCCCGGATACGTGGAAAAGCTGAAGGCAAGTGCGCCGAAGGGGGTCCGGTTTCTCGGTTATGTGCATGGACCCATCCTGGAGGAACTATACACCAACGCCTCGTTGGTGGTGCTGCCCTCGACCCTGGAGGGATTGTCGATCACCCTGCTCGAGGGCATGAGTTACGGCATCTGCTGTCTGGTCAGCGATATCCCTCCCAATATCGAGGCCTCGGCCGGCGACGCCGTCTTGTTTGAAAGCGGAAACTCCCGGGATCTGGGGGATAAGGTCGTTTCCCTGCTAAATGATCCCCAGCTCAGGGCTCGCATGGGGGCCGCCGGTCAGATCCGGGCCATCGAGAACTATTCCTGGGATAGGGTGGCCGCGATGACGGCGGATCTGTACCGGGAAATGGTTCCCGAATAAGGCGAAAGGGCCCAATTTGAATTTGACAAAACCGGGGCTATTCATTATTTCTTCATAACCTTTCGAGCGGGCATAGCTCAGCTGGTAGAGCACTACCTTGCCAAGGTAGCTGTCGCGAGTTCGAGTCTCGTTGCCCGCTCCAGATCGACGGGGAGGAGCCACCAGCTCCTCCCTTGTTTATTCTGCGGAAATGGTGGATATCCCAGGTTTGGGCCGGGTTGACATGACCCGTGTGATGGGACATATTCCGGGTCAACGAGGCGGCATGGCCAAGTGGTTAAGGCGACGGTCTGCAAAATCGTTATCCCCGGTTCGACTCCGGGTGCCGCCTCCAATATTTTCTGTTGATTCCGGCCCCGTGGCCGGTTTTTTCGTTGGACCCCGGGATTGACACTTCGTCCGGCTCTATCCATTATCCTAGTCCTGAGTGTGCCGGGATGGCGAAATTGGTAGACGCAAGGGACTTAAAATCCCTCGGAGCGTTGCTCCGTGCCGGTTCGATTCCGGCTCCCGGCACCATCGATAATCTTTTACCTTCGGCACTATCGGCCTACGGGAGTCGCTTTGCGTCTGGCTTTCCTTTCCATCGGGCGCCATATCCACACCGAAAGGTGGATCCGCTGGTTCAGTGACCGCGGGCACGAGTGCCATCTGCTGACCGTGCAACCCGGCCCAGTACCGGGTGTCACCGTCCACGACATCTCCGCGACCACCGGCCCCAAGCCCCTGCGCTATGCGCTGTCCCTGGTCAAGGTGCGGCGGCTGTTGAAACGGATCAAACCCGACCTGTTGAACACACACTTCTTGACCGGCTACGGTTACTGGGGACGCTTCAGCGGATTCCGCCCCAACGTCTTGACCGTCTGGGGCGACGACGTCTACGTCACGCCCTTCGAAAACGGCTTGAAGAAACGACTGGCCCGGCTGGCGTTGACCGGCTGTGACGCAATCACGGGGGATTCGACGGACATCCTGGATGTGGCCGCGGGCCTGGGGGCGGATCCGGCGCGAAGTTTCCGTGTCCTGTGGGGTGTGGACTTCGAAATTTTCCGGCCGGGCAAGGATATGCAGTGGCGTCAGAGCCAGGGCTTTGCCGATGATCACCTGGTCTATTTTTCTCCGCGCAGTTACACCCAGCCGTACTACAACATCGACGTGATCATCAAAGCCGCCGCGGTGGTGAAGGAACGCGAGCCCAGGGCGCGGTTTCTGTTTTCGGGATACGAGGGTGATCCCGGACCATTCCGCCGCCGGGCGGCCGCAGCGGGCATCGAGGACGTGATGGCCATGGTGGGCCGCCTGTCCCACAGTGATTTCGCAACGGCTATCAAATCAAGCGATGTTTGCATATCCGTTCCTTCGGTCGACGCCACGGCGGTCAGCCTGCTGGAGGCCATGTCCTGCGCCAGCGGCATCATCATTTCCAGTCTGCCGTCTTCCATGGAGTGGATCAGCGACGGGGAGTCCGGCCTGGTGGTCGAACCCCGAGACGTCCAGGGACTGGCCGAAGCGATGCTCCGCTATGCGGATGATCCCGAATTCTTGGCTTCGGCCGGAAAAGCCGCCATGGACAAGGCCCTGCAGGTGGCGGGATTTGAGACCAACATGGAGTACGTGGGGGCCATCTTCGACCACCTGACCAACGGCGGTCCCTTACCCAATGAGGTCAGCCTGGAAAACCTGCGGTCCGAAGGGAGTTCTTCCTGATATGAAGATTTCCGTCGTCATTCCCACCCACAACAAGGTCGGTCTGCTGGAGCGGAC
>CBDUDB010000012.1:0-32167 GCA_965365795.1 uncultured bacterium
GGGTCGAAGGTCACGGCAACATCGTGGTCAACATGAAAGAAGGCGTGCTGGAAAAGGCGCAGCTGGAAATCGTGGAGGCGCCGCGGTACTTCGAGGCCATGCTCAAAGGGCGTAGTTTCCACGAAGCGGCCATCATCACCTCGCGGATCTGCGGCATCTGTTCCCTGGGCCATCAGATCACCTCGCTCAAGGCAACCGAACAGGCGCTCGGCCTGGAGGTCAGCGAGCAGACGGTCCTGCTGCGCAAGCTGCTGATCCACGGCGCGACCCTGCAGTCCAACATCCTTCACGCCTATTTCCTGGCCGCTCCCGATTTCTTGAAGGTGGGATCGGTATTCCCGCTGGTGGGCACCCACCCCGAGGTGGTGATCCGGGCGCTGCGGATGAAGCGACTGGCCAACGACATCGGCGACGTGGTCAGCGGGCGCGCGGTGCACCCCATCACTCCGGTTCCGGGCGGGTTCACGCGCATTCCGACCGCCGGTGAGTTGAAGGAACTCAAGCGCCGCCTGGAAGAAGATATGTATCCCGACCTGCTGGCCACCGTGGAAACGTTGAAGTCGCTGGCCGGGGCGGTGCCGCAGTTCGAGCGGGATACGGAGTACATCTCGCTACGAAGCGACGATGACTACGCCCTGTACGACGGGGACATCTGCAGCAGTGATACCGGCCGGGTGCCCGACGACCAGTACTTGAAGATGACCAACGAGTTCATCGTGCCCCACAGCACCAGCAAACACGCCAAGGTCGGCCGATCCAGTTACATGGTCGGGGCCCTGGCCCGCTGGAACAACAACCATGACCGTTTGTGCGAGCTGGCGCATTCGGCGGCCGGGTCGCTGGGTCTGTTGCCGGGCTGCACCAACCCGTACATGAACACGATCGCGCAGGTGGTCGAGGCGGCTCATTGCGCCATCGATTCGATCGCGATCATCGACAAGTTGCTGGCCGCCGGACTGAAGGATGAACAACCCAACCAGGAACCGACCCAGTTCGGAACGGGAATCGGGGCCACCGAGGTTCCGCGTGGTATACTCTATCACGAGTACACCTATGATCGTCAGGGTCGGGTGACGGCGGCCAACTGCATCATCCCGACCGGTCAGAACCTGGCCAATATCGACGATGACATGAAAAAACTGGTGCCCGAGATCATGGACAAATCCAAGGAGGAGATCACGCTCCACCTGGAGATGCTGGTCCGGGCCTACGATCCGTGCATCAGCTGTTCGGTGCACATGCTGGACGTGGACTTCATCGAGTAGGTAACCGTGAAAATCATCGCGGTGGGCAATTCCTTTTACGGCGACGACGGCGTCGGGGCGGCGGTGCTGGAAAGAATCCGGCACGACGATCTGTTTCCGGAAGCGGAGCTGTTCGATGCCCACACCGACGCCCTGTCCGTGCTGGACCATCTGGTCCCGGGCGAATTGAACGTGGTCGTGGACGCGGCGCGGATGGACCTTGAACCGGGTTCGGTGGTGGGCTTCCGGCCTGACCAGGTGCGTTTGAAAATCAAGTCCGACCATCTTTCCATGCACGGGTTCGGCCTGGCCGAGGCCTTCGACCTGGCCGGCCAGCTGGGCAAGCTGCCTGAAGAGGTCCTGATCGTGGGCGTGGAGCCCGAGCGCGTTGCCATCAACGAGGGGCTGTCCGAGGCGGTCAGGCAGGCGGTGCCCCGGGTTATTTCCATCATTCAAGGGGAGGTCCGGTCCGATGGCTGAAACCACCATCCTGATCATTGACGATGATATCGATCTGGTCGAAATCCTCAGGGTGACCCTGGAGAACGAAGGCTTCCGGGTGATCGACGCACAGACCGGCGAGCGCGGTCTGGCCATGGCCAAGGAGCAGAATCCCGACCTGATCCTGCTGGACGTCATGATGGGCAATGTTGACGAAGGCTTCCAGGTGGCGTATTTGTTGCGGAGCGAGACGGTCACCGCCGAGACGCCTATCCTGATGTTGACTGCGGTGACAGCCCAGACGGGATTCAAATTCGACCTGGCAAAGGACAAGGATTTCCTGCCGGTGAACGAGTTTCTCGAAAAGCCCATCAGCCCACGGAACCTGGTCGACAAGGTGCGTAAACACCTGCCAACGAACGTGTGAGGCGCGTCCTGCGGAAACCGAATGAACCCATAGACCCCGGGACGGCCCAGTTCGTCTCGGCGGAGTCCCTGCGCTTGCGGCTCGACTGGTTCAACAAGCTGCGCTGGGGGGCGGCCCTGGGTGTGCTGGCGGTGGTGCTGATCGCCGGCGTGGGGTTGAAAGTGGACATCCAGGTGCGCAGCCTGTTGCTGACGGGCCTGGTGTTGCTGCTGTTGAACACGGCCTATGTGGTGCGAAGCTGGCGGTTCCCCGCGGCCGACATCGCCATTGAATTGCGCCTGGTCAAGGTGCAGATGGTCTGCGATCTGATCCTGCTGACGGTGTTGCTGTATTTCTCCGGCAGCGTCGAGAATCCCCTGATGTACCTGTATGTCATCCACGTGATCATTGCCAGCCTGCTGTTCAAGGGGCGTCAGATCATGATGATCGCCTGGTTGGCCATCTTCCTGTTCACGACCGAGGTCCTGGGTGAGTATTTCGGTTTTTGGCCGCATCATCACCTGCCCACCGCAGGCCACGTGGCCCACGACCTGCCCTTCATCCTGATGACCCTGGGTTCGTTCTGGCTGGTGATCCTGTTCAGCGCCTACGTCGGGGCCTTGATCATGCGGCACAACCGGGCCATCAAGAACGAGCTGATCGCCCGCCAGGCCGAACTGCTGGACGAGGACCGGGCCAAGACCGATTTCTTCCGCTTCGTGACCCACGAAATCAAGAGCCCCGTGAACACGGCCCAGACCGGCGTCGAAACCGCGCTGGACCTGGGTGGCGACTCCCTTTTGCCTTCGGTGAGGGACGTTCTCGAACGTTCGGTCAATCGGCTCGAACAGGCGACCGACATCATCAAGGATCTGGCCGACCTGACTCGCGGAGGCGTGCTCAAGGAAGAAAACCTGCGGGTGGTGGATTTCAACGAACTGGTCACCTCGGCGGTCGATTCCCAGCGGGAAACCGCCGACCAGGCGGGCCTGAAAATCAACCTGGTGCTGCCGGATCCGGCGGTTACCCTGACCACCATCCGGCCCATGGTCGAAACCATCGTGGCCAACCTGGTGAACAACGCCATCCGGTACAATCGCCCCGGGGGCCGGGTTTCGGTGCGGTTGGTTGACACCGGCAAGCTGGTCCGACTGGTGGTGGAGGACGAAGGCATCGGGATTGCGGCCGGCGAACAGGGAATGATTTTCGACGAGTTCTACCGCACCAGCGAGGCGCGTGAAAAATCCAGTCTGGGCACGGGCCTGGGGCTGGCCATCGTCATGAAGTTCGTGGGGGAACTAGGCGGAACAGTGGAACTGGACAGCGAGGTTGATAAAGGCTCGACCTTCACCGTAGTCCTGCCGCGGAAATCCAGGAAAAATCGCCGGTTGAAACGGCCCGGCGGGGAACTTGACTCATGACCGAGAAAATCGAATGCGGCGGTTTGATGGAGCGCAAGGGCCTGTGCCTGGTGGAAGTTCTGGGCTTCGATTGGCGGCCGGGACGGATCTGCGGCATTCTGGAAAAATTCGGCCAGGCCGAGATTTCCCTGTCCTACCTCAGCATCGGCAACGGCCCGGACGGCGACAAGAACATGTCCTTCTGCGTGAATCCCGGGAAACTGGCCGAACACGAAAATATCCTGGACGAGATTCTCAAGGATTTTTCCCCAACGAAAATCGAAGCCCGAACACCGGTGACGATACTCACTCTCTACGGGCCCCATTTCCTGGAAAAGCACAATCTGGCCAGCGAGGTATTTTCGGCCCTGTGCCTGGACGGCATCGACGCCCATACGGTGTGTTCCTCGATCAACAGCATTTCGATGGTGATTGACGCGGGGGATCGAAACCCCACGGTGGATTGCCTCAAGCAGAAATTCACCTGGCCGGAATAATCTCAGCGCCGCCTGCCCAACCACTTCATGCCCCGCCCCGCCAAGCGTATCGTTCGCACGATCAGGAAGATAACCAGCGCCAGGGCCACCAGGGGCAGCAGCATGGCCAGGATGGTCAAGGCCGTGGAAGCCCCCGTTTCGAAGGTGGCGAAGGCAGGGTTGCCCAGGCCGCCGGTGGTGGCGGTGGATCCCAGACGCAGGGAACTGGTAGCGCCTTTCAGCAGGCCCGCCGTGCCGCCGCCGGCCACGATGGCCACCGTCCAGCGCAGCCAGGGCGCCATGTCCACCAGGGTCGAGGCCATCAGCACTGTGCCGGCGATCACCGCCGCGGGTCCGGCCATGGTGTCCAGCAGGTGGTCGAAAAAGGGAATGAAGTAGGCGGCGATTTCGAGCAGGGCGGCAATCCCGAAGATGATCAGGGCCATGTCCGTGCCCAGCCACTCGAATCCGCCGGCCAGGTTGACCTGTCCGGATTTGGCGGCGATGGCCACCAGCAGGAAAGGGACAAAAACCCGGAAGCCCACGGCGGCGGCCAGGCCCAGGCCCAGGGCGGCGCCTAGAAGAACCTGGGGCATGTCGGCGGTCAAGGAATCCATGGGGTCAATTAAGCAGCCAGGTTGTGGTTAACCGCAGCTCGGGAATCCTTTCCGAGACATCGGGATAGTCCTTGTAGGTCCGCTCGGAGTTTATCAGACGGTATTCGAGACCCAGTCCCAGATTAAACCGGATGGGTACATCGAACCGCACGATCGATTCTCCCAGGTAGTGGTCGGCCTCGTTGCCGTTGATGGCATGGATCCAGTGCTCCGTATGGCTGACTTGCAGGTAGTACCAGCCGTTCCGCCCGAGCTTGGCGGCCAGGTCGACGCTTACCCCCGGTCCGTAGTCGTAGGAACGGCCCGAGGTGCTGCGGTAGTCGGACTTGTTGGCGCCCAGCACGATCACGTTCGTGTGGACCTCGGTCCTCACTTCTATTCCCGAGGGGGTTTCGAAGCGGGACATGAAACCCGCACCCACGCCCTGGCTGCCGAATTCCACCTTGGACTGGTTGATGTAGTCGAACCGGATGAAACCGCCCAGAATGTGCGAAGCTGTTTCGGTCTCCTTGAGGAAGGTCCCGCCTAGAAGAGCGTTGACGTCGACTCGGCCGATAGTGGAGACGTCGCCGAAGAGCAGGTGCAGGTCGAAATCGAAGTAGTCGAAGGGCTGGCCCATGTCACCGAAGAACATGTCGCCGTATTCCCAATCGAACTTGACGTAGACCCGGGTGGTATCGGTTTGCCACAGCCGCTCATCGGCGACAGTTCGGAGCCCGACATCCATTTTCGAGCGGAAATTCAAGGGGAAACGATCGGGACTGTTGGCGTGCACGCGGCCCCAGTCGCCGTCAAAGAGGCGGTTCAGTCCCCCCATGGGGTTGATGAGCAAGCCGCCGACCTCGCGCCAGTTTCGGCTCGAACCCGTGGCTGTGTTGTCGCGCACGGTCATGGAAAGCCGGTGGAGCATTTCACCCAGGGTCACGCCGCCCATGCTGGTGGCGATCCAGTCGTTCATCGAGGGGTGATGAACCTCGAAGAAGTACTCCCACAGGAAGCTGCCGCCGAAGGTCCAGGGGATGGACTCCCAGAAGGTGTAGCCGTTGCTACGGGCGGCATTGAAGTAGAGGCTGCCGTGGTAGGGGTGGGCGAACTGGTTGGTGGTGAAGTTGTTGTCATCCCACTCGAATCCGTTGGCCAGGTTTTCCTCCCAGGAATTGAACCCGATCCGGAAACCAGGGTTGGTGCCGCCCTCGCGGATGTAGCGGTCGTAGAACCAGATCAGGGTATTGAGGCCTACGACTTCAGCGCTGGTAAGCAGGGGATTCTTCTTCACGAAAAAGGAATCGCTCAGGGCGGAGCGATTGGTCTGGTCCCAGTCAATGGCCGCCGGTTCGTTCGGGTCAAGCTTCTCGGCGGTCACCGCGCCTTCGGCCTGATCCGGGTCGCGCACGGGATCGGTCTGGGCGAAAGCCGTGGTGGCTCCGACCAGGAGAAGAAAAATCATGAGGCTGCCGGTCATCTTCAAGTTCATCAGTACAACACGATCCCTGCGGTAAAAACGAATTCGGTCTCGCTGGTGGCGTCGGAGGTATAATCGGAGTAGATGTTGCTCGCCCCGAGGGACCCAACCAGGCCGAGACTCTCGCTCAGGTGGTACTCGCCCAGGGCCCGGGCTTGTAACGCGAAGTGTAGGCGGTCGTTCTCGTCGGGATTGTTACTGACCTTGGGTATGACATGCTGGAACCCCAGGTCGATGGTCAGGTCCCACCGCTCGGCCAAAGGAATATTTCTGCCGAAATTCCATCCAAAAAACAGCGCTTCGCCCATGTCGCCTATGGCGTCCCCGTAACCCACCGAAACGATGGAGGACCAGCGGTTCAGCACGGTCCGGAAACCGATGTTCACCAGGGAATGGTTGCCTCCGTAGAACATCCACTCCTTGCGGCTGGAATTGTCCATGTTGACCAGACCGATGGCGGTGCCGCTGAACTCCTGGGCGGTATTTACCACCCCCACCTTCAGGCCATGCATTTCATTGGACATGTTGATGACGCCCACCTGAACACCGTTCAGACTCTCGGCGTAGTTCGCGATGGCCAGCTGCCCGCCTCCCATGCGGGAATTCGCGGCGTTGATAAGGGCCGAAGCCTGGAATCCGGCGAAGGGCCCGACGTTTACGTTGGCCACCGAGGCGAGCTGAAAAAAGGTGCCGGCGCCGTCATTGAGGTTCAGGACCCCGCTGATCTGGGCTCCCGCAAACCCGCGGTTGGTGTAGTTCATGATCCCGGCGAACTGGGCTCCGGCGAAGGCATCCTCGTTGTAGTTGGCAAGGCCGGTGAACTGGAACCCGGCGGCGGGGCCGGTGTGGGTGACCCCCAGGGTCGCGGACATACCCTTGAAAACTCCACCGGTCCGGGAATAGAGGCCGTTCAATTGCAGGGCGGTGACGTCACCGGAGGTGACACCGGCGACCGCGTTCAGGTCCAGTCCGTGGACTCCTCCCGAGCGGCCGTAGAAAACGGATAGGCGGAAGTTGGTGGTGGTTTCGGGATCAGGACTGGTGGCCAACGGATGCAGCAACTGCAGGGAGGCGAAGTGATGCGGAGGCGCCCCCTGGGCGAGGGTTGCGCCTGGAGCCAGGACCACGGAAACCAGGGCCAGGGCCAAAGTGAGAAAATCAACAAGTCGTTTGTTAAGCGTCACTATTCGATATCCAGTGGGTTTCGGGTTGGGCAAGATCCTAGATCATAATCTTGTTTGCCGCCACAGAAATTTTGGGTTAGGATGAGTCCATGTTGAACCTGAAAAAAATCACTTCCGCCCTCTGCCTTTTGGGCCTGATTTGCCTGATAGTGGGCTCCGCAACGGCCGCCAAGCCCCATGTGCGTGAGGGGTGGCTGGTCGGGGTTTCCTTCGGCTACAGCGAGGGGAATATCGCCTGGGGCAACGAAAACCAGGGGGGATACCGCGGGGGGGCCACCCCTCAGATTCGCTTCGGAAGGATGATCAGCTCCTCCTTCGCCCTTGGCCTGGACTACAACGGGTGGATGCTGGAAAAAGGCGTCGTCCCGGTGAAGCTTCGCAGCAGCCTGCAGAGCGTCAGCCTGACGGGTACCTGGTATCCCGGGCAGGGGGGATCAGCCCTGGACGGTTTCTACCTGCGGGGTGGGGCCGGATACGCCTGGGCCGGCCTCACCTTCATCGAGATCGACGAGGAACCTCACGAGCACGTTCCCCTCTATCAGGAACACGGAACCCGTTTCGACGAGTCCGGCCTGGCCTTGAATTTCATGGTCGGTTATGAATTCCGGATGAGCCGCATTTTCGCCGCCGGTCTGGGGCTGGGCTTCAACTACCTGTCCATCGGGCGGGACATCTACGATTCGGCCTATTATTTCCCCTTCACCCTCACGGGAATCTGGTACTGGAACTGATCCGGCGTCTATTCCTCAGCAGATCCGAGGCAACTGCTCCCCGACCGGCATGTCGACGATACGCTCGGTGCCCAGGCCGGTCTTCATCGCCACCATTCCCGGATGATCCGCCACCACCTTGCCGATGACCGCCGCCTCCGAGCCGAATTCGTGCGCCCGCATGGCCGCCAGCACGGCTTCGGCCTCCGGGGCCGGCACCACGGCGATCAGCTTGCCTTCGTTGGCCACGTACAGGGGATCGATTCCGAGGATTTCACAGGCTCCGGTCACGTCCGGCCTCACCTTGATGGCGCTCTCGTCCAGCTTGATGCCCACCCCGCTGGCCGCGGCGAATTCGTTCAGGGTGGTGGCCGCGCCCCCGCGGGTGGGATCGCGCAGGGTCTTGGTCCCGGGGCCGACGGCGAGAATGTTCTTCACGAGGCCGTTCAAGGCGGCCGTATCGCTGGTCAAGGTGGATTGGAAACTCAATCCCTCGCGAACAGTCATGACCGCCATGCCGTGATCGGCCAGGGTCCCGGACAGAATGACCGCATCGCCCGGCTCGAGGGAACCCGCCGAAAGGTTCACGCCCTCGGGAATGACCCCCACCCCTGATGTGTTGATGAAGATCTTGTCGCAGCTTCCCTTGCCCACCACCTTGGTGTCGCCGGTGACAATACGCACGCCGGCCTTCTGGGCGGCGGTTTCCATCGAACACAGAATCCGGTGGAAGTCGGCCAGAGGCAGACCTTCTTCCAGCACAAAACCCACCGATAACGCGTGGACCTCGGCGCCGCTCATGGCCACGTCGTTCACGGTGCCGTTGATTGCCAGGTCGCCGATGTCCCCACCAGGAAAAAAGATGGGACTGACGACAAAGGTATCGGTGGAAAAGGCCAGCCGGCCGGCCGGTAGATCCAGGACGGCCTGGTCTTCCATTTTTTCCAGCTCGGGACTGGTGAACCGCGGCATGATCAGTTTGTCGATCAGCTCACTCGACAGCAATCCGCCCGCGCCGTGAGCGAGCTGGATCGAATCGTGATCCATCAGCGGCACCGGGCAACTCATCTTGTCAAAATCCGGACGACTGGTCACAACAGGCCTTTCCGGGAATATTTATGGTAGGCGGCGCAGGCGCCTTCGCCCGAAACCATGGTGGCGCCCAGCGGATTGGTCGGGCTACACTCGTTGCCGAAGGCCGGGCATTCGTTGGGTTTTTTCAGACCCTGCAAAATTTCTCCGCTGATGCAGACCGCCGGCTCTTCGGTAACGATGCCCTCGACCTGGAACTTCTTCTCGGCGTCGAAGGCGGCCAGCTGGTCGCGGATCTTCAGACCGCTTCCCGGTATGGTGCCGATGCCCCGCCACTTGCGGTCGCAAACTTCGTAGATCTCATCGACCACCGCGCGCGCCGCGGGATTGCCCTGCGCCCTGACCGCGCGAAGGTACTGGTTCTCCACTCCCGGTTCCCCGCGCTCGAGCAGCTGAACGGTTTTCAAAATGCCCTTGAGAATGTCCACCGGTTCAAATCCCGTGGGCACGATCGGCACCCTGTATTTGGCGGCGATGGGTTCGTATTCTTCCCAGCCCATGATGGCGCACACGTGTCCCGCGGCCAAAAACCCCTGCACCCGATTGGCGGGCGACGACAAGATGGCTTCCATGGCGGGCGGCACCAGCACGTGGCTGACGATTTCCGAAAAGTTGGTCAATCCTTCAGCAGCCGCCTGTTTCACGGCCATGGCGTTACCGGGCGCGGTGGTTTCGAACCCCACGGCCAGGAACACCACTTCGCGCTCGGGATTTTCCCGGGCCAGCTTCACCGCTTCGAGCGGCGAGTAGACCATGCGGACGTCTCCGCCTCGCGACTTGACGCGAAATAGATCGTCGTTGCTGCCGGGAACGCGCAGCATGTCGCCGAAGGAAGTGAAGATCACCTCGTTGCGGGCGGCAATGACCAGGCCCCGGTCGATGGTTTCCAGGGGCGTGACACACACCGGGCAACCGGGTCCGTGGACCAGCGTGATTTCCGGTGGCAACAGCTGGTCGATACCGTATCGCATGATGGCGTGGGTCTGGCCGCCGCAAATCTCCATGATCACCCAGGGCTGGGTGACGGTGCGCCCGATTTCGGTCAGCAGGCCCTTGGCTAGCTCGGGATCGCGGAATTCATCCAGGTATTTCAAGAAGCGTCCTCTTCCATGATATCCGCCAGGCGAGCCAGTTCGCGTAGCGAGGCTTGAGCTTCTTCCTCGTTGAGCACCTGCAGGGCGAAACCCGCGTGCACGATGACATAGTCGCCGATCGCAGCTTCGGGCGTGTAGGTCAGGCAGGCTTTATTGCGCGTGCCGGCGTAGTCGATCAGGCCCATGACGAGCCCGTTCTCTTCGGTTTTTTCGAGCACCTTGCCGGGGATGGCCAGGCACATGGCGGCTCCGTTCGGTGGCTGTATCCTGGAGTCCTGGTTCCCTCATCTGTTATAATAGCACCATAAAGAGGATTCAATCAGGAGGATTTCGGATGAGGAAGCTCGGCCTGTTTGTGGCAGTGGCGGCGGTGTGTCTCGGCGTGGGAGCATGCGACGAGGAAAACCCCGTCAAACCCCCGGAATTCGGGGTAACCATCCAGGTGAAAACCCCGGCGGGGGATCCGGTCGAGGGTTTGAGGGTGGGCCTGGTCAACGACACCCCATATTTCCAGGATGGGAAAGATACAAAAAAAGCGGCGGTGTTAATCCAGTTCCAGATGGCGACGCCAGCAGGTGCTCGCATCTCCATCGAGGATATCGAAGGTCGGGAAATTCGCCTACTGGTTGATGGTTTATTGGCGGCAGGCAGGCATCAGGTGGTGTGGAATGGCACCGACTTCGACGGGGTCCATCAGCCCTCGGGTCGTTACAGCGTTCACCTGGTGGTCAGGGAACAGGGTACGGATCGGCTGCTGTATGAAGGGCGGAAAGATATGCTACTGGCGATGCTGGATTCGTCCCGAGTACCCGCCGGCTACACCGATGTGGACGGGAAGCTGGTGCTGAAGAACAAGAAACTGTTTCCCCACCTGTACGATCGGCCGGACATGACCGCCACCGACGAAACCGGTCGGACCATCGGCACGTTGACCCTTACCCCGACGATGCGGGTCAGCCTGGTGGACACCCTCGCGGGCCGCTCCATGGGCTTCAAGGAGGACATTCTGGCCGGCACGGTTCTCGATCTGGTGTGGGATCCACCGATTCTGAAGGCCGAGGCATCTGCCCCCGCCCGAGGAGTCTCAGCCGGTCAAAAAGATATGCCGCCGGTGGAATTCAGATTGGAGTCAGTCTTCCCCAACCCGTTCAATTGAGATGATGAGGAATCAGTCCTCGGTCGCATCATCAAGGACCTGCTGGAGATCTTCCTGCTTGAGATCCATCATCAGTTCGCCGTCGGGATACTTCACGGCCATGACGCCGCGTTCGCAACCGCCAAGGCAGCCGCTCTGGAAGATGCGGACCTGGGCCTCAAGTCCCCCTTCCCGGACCATGGCCTTCAGTTCGTCGCGAAGTTCTTTACCGCCCCGGTCCGCGCAGCAGGGTTTGGGATGCCCGTCGGGCCGCTTGTTGGTGCAAACAAAGATGGCTTTCGGAAAGGGCGCGGGAAATTTCAGCATCGTTCACTCCAGGGTTGGCGGTCGGGAAATTTGATTTCCCTACGAATAACAAGTTTTTGCCATGACCGCGACTTTCAAATGCTCAAGCCTGCCAGGTTTTTGATTGATCGTACCGCAGGGCCCTGATGTCAGGGCTGCAGAGTATTATTTGTGTGGGGGCGGGGGGATTGGCGACTTCAATCCTTCCGGTGCCGCGCCCGGGTTACGGCGGCCTGACCCAGGGCCACGGCGCCGTCGTTGGGGGGAACCAGAAGGGGGCGAAAGACCTGCAGCCCGTCCTTTTCCAGGAGCCGGACGGTCTCGGACAGAAGGATCTCGTTCTGGAATACCCCGCCGCCCAAGACCACAGCTTGGATCCGGGTCTGTTCGGCAGCTTCCTGTGCGCAGGCAACGAATAGATCGATGAGCGTTCGGTGGAAGCGGGCGCTAATCTCGGCGGCGGAAGCTCCGGAAGCCAGGGCCGCGGCCACCCCCCGGATTATCGGGGCCAAAGGAACAATGAACTCTTCAAGACCTTCCTGTTGAACAAGATACGATGACGATGCCCCCCGGGGGGCATTAGGGGCCGGTGGGACCAGAGGCGGGGCCGCAGCCACGTCGGCAACGGTGGTCAAGGCCATCAGTTCGATGGCGGCCTGCGCCTCGTAGTCGGCCTCCAGCCACAACCCGGTCATGGCCGCCACCGCGTCGAACAACCGGCCGCAGCTGCTGGTCAGCGGCGAGTTCACCCCTTTGTCCAGCATCTCGAGAACGGCGGCCACGGGCTTGTCCTTGAACCAGGGCAGCTCCGGAAGTTCGTCGCCATAAGTGTGCCGCAGGTAACTGACGGCCGTGCGCCAGGGGGCGCGGATCGCCGCGTCGCCTCCCGGCAGTGCGACCGGATCGAAGTGCCCTATCCGGCGGAATTCCCTCAGGTCGCCGACCAGAATTTCCCCACCCCAGATGGTGCCGTCGGTTCCATAGCCGGTGCCGTCCATGATCAGTCCGATGACCGGATCGGTCAGCCCGTGTTCGGCCATGACCGCGGCCAGATGCGCGTGGTGGTGTTGCACCGCGGCCAGCTTCACGGCCCGTCGGGCCTGCTCCTTGGCCCAGCGCGTGCTGAAATACCCTGGATGCAGGTCGTGGGCGATGATCTGCGGTTCGCTTTCGAGAACATCCTGCAGGGTGGACACGGTGGCGGTGAAAAATTCGAAGGCCTTCAGGTTTTCCAGATCGCCGATGTGTGGGCTGAGAAAGGCCCGGTTCTCCTTCAACAGGCACACCGTGTTTTTAAGTTCGGGGCCGACGGCCAGGATGTCCGGACCCTCGGCGATTTCAAGCGGCACCGGGACCGGCACCGGCGCATATCCCCGGCTGCGCCGGAAAAACAAGGTGCCCGTGTCCAGAACCTGGATCACCGAATCGTCGGCCCGCCGCACGATGTCCCGGTCGTGAAGCAGCCAGGAGTCGGCGATGCCCTCAAGCCGGGTGCGGGCCTCGTCGTTGCCCAGGCAGATGGGCTCGTCGCCGGCGTTGCCGCTGGTCATGACCAGGGCATCGACCCCGCGGACCCGTAGTTTGTCGAACAGAAGGTGGTGCAGCGGCGTATAGGGCAGCATGATCCCCAGCCGCCGGTGGCCCGCAGCCACACTTGGCGCCACCATGTCCCCGGTTTTTTCTACCAGCACGATGGGTGCTTGGGGCGAGGTTAAAAGTTCCTCTTCGACGTCCCCGATGATTCCCAGATTCCGCGCCACGCCGATGTTCCTGACCATGACGGCCAGGGGTTTGCCCTCGCGCATCTTGCGGCGGCGCAGACGGCTGACGGCGCGGTCGTCATTGGCCCGCACGGCCAGATGGAATCCGCCCAGACCCTTGATGGCGATGATCCGGCCGACGGCAAGCAGGCCGGCGGCCGCTTCCAGGGGATCGGTGTGACCATCGACGGGTCCGGTCTCATCTTCCAGCCACACCCTGGGGCCGCACCGTGGGCAGGCGTTTGGTTGCGCGTGGAAGCGGCGGTCGCCGGGGTCGTCGTACTCGGCCTGGCACATCGGGCACATGGTGAACCGGGCCATGGACGTGTGCGGCCGGTCGTAGGGAATGCGACCGATGATCGTCCAGCGGGGCCCGCAGTTGGTGCAGTTGGTGAAGGCATAGCCGGAGCGGCGATCGTCCGGGTCCAGGATTTCGCGCAGGCAGTCGGCGCAGGTGGCCACGTCGGGAGGGATCAGGGTGCGGGTGCCGGAGGCGTTGACTGATTTCCGGATGGCGAAGGCGCCACAGGCCGGTTCGGGTTCCACCGTTTCGGAATGAACCGAAACGATGTCCGCCAAGGGCGGCGCCTCGTTTTCCAATCGGGCCGCGAACCGGTCCAGGGCCTCACGGCCACCCTGGATCTCGATGACCACCCCGTCACTGGTGTTGGTTACGAATCCCGACAGGTCCTCAGCATGCGCCAGGTTGTACACGAAAGGCCGGAACCCCACGCCCTGGACGATGCCGTCGATCAGTAGTTTGCGGCGATGAAGGGGCGAAGAGGTCATGGTCCGGTCCGGCGACTCCCGTGTCGATTTTTCAACCACTGGTACCACAGGTCCAGACCCTCGCCGGTGGTGGCGGACACCCGGCAAAACTCGAGCCGGGGATTCACCGTCCGGGCGGCCTGTTCGCACTTGTCGGTGTCGAAGTCCACGTAGGGCAGCAGATCGATTTTGTTGATCAGGCACAGGTCCGCCGCGGCAAACATGGTGGGATATTTCAATGGTTTGTCGTCGCCTTCGGTCACGCTGATGATCACGATCTTGGCCGCTTCGCCCAGGTCGAACATGGCGGGGCAGACCAGGTTGCCCACATTTTCGATCATCAGAACCGACTTGTCGGCCGGCGCCAGTTCGTCGCAGGCCCGGCGGATCATGCGGGCGTCCAGATGGCAGCCCTTGCCGGTGTTGACCTGGATCACCGGCGCGCCGGTGGCGGCGATGCGGTTGGCGTCATTCAAGGTCTGCTGATCGCCTTCGATGACCGACACGGCAAGCTCGTCCTTCAGCGCGGTGATGGTGCGCTCGAGCAATGTCGTCTTTCCCGACCCCGGCGACGAAACCAGGTTCAACGCCAGGATATTTTTGGCCTCGAACCAGCCCCGGTTGCGCTCGGCCAGCAGGTTGTTCTGCTGCAGGATGTCCATTTCGACCTGAAGCGTGCGCGAAGGGCCGTGATCATGGTCATGCTCATGATCATGGTGGTCATGGGGATGATCGTGATCGTGGTGATGATCCTGATGTGTATGCCCAGCCTCGCCGGGTTTCCGGAAGGTCACCGATTCGGGGGGCTGTCCACAACCGCAGGTGTCACACATGTCGCACTCCCACTATTTCAAAACCTGAGTAAGAATCAATCCACGCTGAGGGACCGGACCCTCAGCTCCTGGCCCTGCAAAACTTCCAGCAGGCCTTCGCCACAGGCAGAACAGACGGCCATGAAATAATCCATCACCACGTCCTGCCCGCAGTCGGGGCAGTGGCCGCGACCGGGGATCTGGTGAATCACCAGGGAAGCCTCGGCGGCGAGTGTGCCCTTGCGGGCGACCTCGAAACAGAACTCCAGCGCGTCGACCTCCACGCCGGCCAGCGCACCCACTTCTATTTCCACGGAGTTGATGACGGCCGCCCCGGCGGAACGCGCCTCGTTCTCGGCGATGTCCAGGACACCGGCCACAATGGACATCTCATGCATGGTTAAGCCCCGAAAATGCGGATGGCAAGGCCGCTGCCGAGAATCGCCACACCGGCGATGACGTGGGAGAAACGCTCGATCCGCCGCAGGGGGATCAGCTGGATGCCCCGCTGCGCCAGCGTGACCAGCAGAAGCATGGTGGCGATGGTCACGACCGCGAAGATGATCGTCACCAGAAACAGTCCGCCCAGACTGCTGGTGGCCGCGGGATAGATCAAGATGGGAATCAACGGCTCGCAGGGGCCCAGCACGAAGATGATGAACAGCGCCCAGGGCGTCAGGCTGCGGCTGGAGGCGGCTTCCTGGTCGTGGACATGGGAATGCTCGTGATGATGGCTGTGATGGTGATTGTGTGCCTTCCCATCCGAATGCTGGTGGACATGGGTGTGGGGTTGGTTGCGCCAGGCCTGGCGCAGCCCCCAGGCGGCGTAGATCAAGCCGAAGGAAATCAAAAGCCAGGAGGCGATGTCCCCGCGAATCCCCTCGATGATGTTCAGCTGCCCCACGGCCAGACCCAGACCGATGCCGATCAGACCCAGGGCGACCGACCCGAGCACGTGGCCGATCCCGCACAGGGCGGTGACACCCAGGGTGCGGCCCAGGGACCAGTTGCGGGCCCGGCCCAGAACGATGAAGGGGAGATAGTGGTCCGGGCCGGTCAGCGTGTGGACGAATCCAACGGTTGCCGCGGTGGCCGCCAGGATGCCCAGCTCCGAACCCATGCCATCCTCCAGGTAAGCAGTTGCGAATCTTCCTTATTTGAAGGTATCAGATCGGGGAACCCGGACCAAGGATATTCGCCGGTGGGGTAAATTGGAAAACCGGACCTGCTTGAGTGATCCTCGCCCAAAGAGCACCCCC
This sequence comes from uncultured bacterium, assembly GCA_965365795.1. Classification (GTDB taxonomy): domain Bacteria; phylum Krumholzibacteriota; class Krumholzibacteriia; order LZORAL124-64-63; family LZORAL124-64-63; genus JAGLCY01. The sequence goes on from CBDUDB010000012.1 coordinate 16,167, forward strand.
GCGCGGCCCGGTTTTCCGATATATTTTCAAATATTCAGTCGGTAGCGTCATCGATCCAGATGATAAAGAAGGCATACGAGAAAAGATGTCGGGCCCGTATTTATTTTGACGCTACCGACCCACCGGGATATCGGATCTCCCTCCAACCCCCAGCGTAAATATAAAGGTCACGAGATCGCGATTTGGTTACACCCCGAGAGTAAAAAACCTCAAGTTTTTTGGGAAAAATTTGAAAAAATCCAGGCAAGACGGAGGAGAATTCTCAAAAAATACCGAAAATTATTACAATTCCTCAAACACGCCCATGTCCCGATTCTTGCGGACATTGTCCCAGGTGAAATAGCGGCCATTCATGGCGATGTAGACGCCGGCGGGCAAACTCTGGGCAAAAGCCAGGGCGCTGCCGAGGTTGAACAGTCCATCGCTGCTGCCGAAGGCGTAGGGAATCATGGCCCCGGTCAGCACGACAGTCTTGTCGGTGATCGATTCCCCGAGCATCCGGGCGGTGTGTTCCATGGTGTCGGTCCCGTGGGTGATGACGATGCGGTTTCGATCGCACTTGCGGCACTGGCTGAGAATGACTTCGCGGTCTTCGTCGTCCATGTCCAGGCTGTCGATCATCATCAGGGTGCGGATTTCCACGTCCAGCAGACAGCGGCCCAGTTTGAGCATGTCCCGCAGATGGCTGTCCTTGAAGTAGAGGCTGCCGTTTCGTTCGTCGTATTCCTTGTCGAAGGTGCCGCCGGTGACAAAAAGACGGATTGATGCTGACATGGGGGTTCCTTTCGGATGATCCTTCGAGTTGGTGAGTCAATATAATCAAAGGGCCCCCGGGGGCCCTCATGTATTTTTCATAAAACCCGCCGGCGGGTTTGTGTAATATACCCTTTACAAAATGTTCGGTATACCGTACATTTGGTCCCATGAAGCTGCACAACCACATCAAACAACACCGGGCCCGCCTGAACCTGACCCAGCAGGATCTGGCCGAACGCGTCGGTGTCCGCCGGCAAACCATCCTGGCCATCGAAAAGGGTCACTTCATTCCCTCGGCCCTGCTGGCCTTTCTGATCGCCCGGGAGCTGGGGATGAAGGTGGACGAGGTTTTCGAGATCTTCGAGACCTAAGAGATACAGAACGAACAGGAGCCCACGCCATGAAAAGCGAAATGGTTCTGATGAACATGGACGAACGACAGCGGCTGGCCTGGTTCATGGCCAACCGGGGCACGCTGATCGCGGTGGGAGCGGTCTGGATAAGCATGATCGTCTGGGAACTGACCCACGGCCGGATGCCGACCTTCCTGCTGGCCATGGTGCCGGTTTTCGCGGTGTTCCGGCTCGGGCTTTATCAGTTCTACAGCTCGAAACCCACCACCGGTGACGGCTCCGACCGGGAATCGCGCCTCGTCATTGCCGGCAAGGCGATCGCGACGGCCCTGTTGGTTGTGGCGTCCCTTTTGCCGATCTACAGCGTTCCTGGTTTCCAGGGGCAGGAAACCCGGTTCGAATACGTCTGGAAACTCGGCGCCGGCCATTTCGGGACAATGGTCTTTTTGGCGATCATTTTCCTGTGGCCGCTGCTGGTTTTCGGTCTTGGCAAGCTTGGGCGGAACCGGGTTATGCGGATCCTGACCCAGTTCGCCGAACCGCTGCTGGCCGCCGGGTCGACCATTATCATCCTGTGGATTCCCCAGCTGATCTTCGAATCCCGGACCCTCTTCTATTTCCTGATCACGCCGGTCACCCCGCGGCCGGAATGGGGCTGTTACCTCGGGGTGGCGGCCAACGGGCTTTATCTGGTCAGCTGGATGGCGGGATATTTGCGACCGCAGACGGTGCAACAGGGGTGAAGATCAAATCACGATCACCAGCCGGTCCCCGGCCAGGACCGAATGCCGGAATACCATCAACCCGTAGTCAAACCCGTCGTTGCGGCGCCAGGCTTCGGTAATTTCCCCGCCCCAGGTTGGGCCCGTCGCCTCCGGATCCGGGGTCGCGGCCGCCGTCAGCAACCGAAAGGCCTCGGGAAAAATTTCCGATTGTTTTCTGAGGATGTGGGTCATGAACTGGACCATGCCGGCGTTGATGATATCACCACCTTGATTGATCAGAATGGTCACGACCTGGTCCGTGTCGGAGGGAATGTCGGCGCGCATGCGGTCCCCCACCGCCAGGGATCGTTCGGCCTGCCCTTTCAATTCCCGCAGGATTTCCCCGTAAGGTTTGCCCACCGGGTAGGTCAGATCCCCGTAAACCGCTTCCATGTGTGGCAGGATCTCGTAATTCGCCAGGGCCCCCCGGGCCGAGGCCGTGCCGTCGCCGGTGGTGACCACCAGCCGGAAGTGGCGGGCTATTTCGGGGAGAAAATCGCCGCAGCCGGGCAGGGGCAAGGGTCGCCCCGTCACCGTGTCATAGGGAATCAGGGTGCCGGCCAGATCCCAGAACATGACGGCGGCCCTATTTTCGGGATGATCGGAAGGGGGGTCCACGAGCGGCATAGATTAGCTTTCAGGTTGCAGTTAGGGGGAATCCTTCTTGATTGAAAGAGGATTTACGTATCATACCAGTACTTCTTTTTGGTATACTGGTAAGGGGAGTTCCATCCCCATGTTACCTGATTGGTCTTATTTTTCCAACAGGGGAGGGAAAAACCATGAGATTGTTTTCCAGGTCCGGCACATTCCCGAGGGCTGCTTGCATCGTCGGAACACTGGTTGTCTGTCTGGTTCTGACTGGCGGAATGGGTACCGCCAGGGCCAACGACCTGCAGGATCTTCTCGAGCAAGTGGGTTCCGAGTACGGTGAAGCCTATTCTTCCCCGTTCATCCATGCTTTCGGACCCAACCAGAACTCGAACCTCTACTCCACCGCCAGCATCCCCTGGTCCGGGCTGACCTTCGGGATCGGGGTCAAGGCGATGGCCACCCACCTGAACGAGGCGGACCAGACCTTCAGCAAGGTGGTCAAGGTCGACGATCTGGGGGTCCTCGATCCTGCTTTCAATGGGGTGGCAGGTACTGCCGTCATGTCCGGGCCCACGATTTTCGGGGACACCGAAACCGACGGAAGAATCGATGTGTACGCCAACGGTGTTCTGGTGGGAACCCTGGAAGGGATTCCCGGCTTCTGGGATACCCGCTGGGTGCCTCTGGCCACACCCGAGGTTTACGTCGGCGGGCTGGTCGGCCTCAAGTTCACCCTGCGGTATCTCCCGTCCATGAAACTGGGCGATATCGGCAAGACCGATTATCTGGGTTACGGCTTTCAGTGGAACGCCAACGGTCTGCTGGAAGATCTCCCGATCGATCTCATGGTTGGTTTTTTCATTACCAGCCTGGATGTCGAAAACACCCAGGGCTTGGGCCAGGAAAAACTGTTCGATTCGGACGCCAATTCCTACTTCCTGGCCCTCAGCAAGAGCTGGCCGGCCTTGACCCTCTACGGCGGTTTCGCCTTCGAGGATTCCAAGATGAAGGTGGCTTACTACTACGAGGATCCGGATAACCCAAACCTGACCCAGGACGTCAGTTTCAGTGTGGATGGCCGCCAGGAAACACGTTTCACGGTTGGTATTACCCTGGATGTTTTTCTGGATTTGAACCTGGAAGCGGGATTCGGCGATATGAGTACCTATTCTGCCGGCCTGATGTTCGGCTTTTGATCGAAGACGGTGACAACCAACGGACCGCAACACGGATTCACCGGTCCTCGTGAAAGGAAAAGATCATGGAATTCAACAAAACAAAAAGAGGCGTGGGCCTGGCGGGTGTTCTGATCCTGCTACTGGGTTTTTGCCTTGTGCTGGCCGGCTGCGAAAGCGACGCCGTGGCGCCCCAGGAAAACCTGCCCCCGCTGACCGAGAAGGGTGCCGCCCAGCAGGCGGGCCTGGTGGCCGTCGGCATTGCCAAGGCGGGACCACAAATCCTGAATTTTAGCGGCAAAAAGGAACTGGGCATTTACACCCATGAATTCACCGAAGGGGGTATTTCAGGTTCCGTCATGCTCGAATTTTTCACCGGCGGCGCTGGGGGAGCCCACAGCCACTGGGACGACGCGGATTACGGCCTCTTCTACACCCCTGAAGGTGCGGAGGTTACCGTGGCCCTGGATCTAGACGGCCTGGAACCGGATTTCGGGCTGACCTTCGATCTCTACGGCGACATCGACCAGGTGGCCGACACCGCGGCGGTGGCCGGGTCCGGTGACTTCACCTCGGGCGATTCCAGTCACGCCTTCACGATCCCCGAAGACGATCCGGTGGTGGTGGTGGCGGGTGATCACCCCACGGGCGGAAAGTTTGCCTACTCGGCTGACGGTTTTAGTCTGGTGGTGGTTTACGATGGAGATGTCACGGCTGACGTCTATGTCAGTGACGCCCCTGAGCCAGGCTACTCCATCAATCTGGATACAGGAATCGTGACAGCGATCGAGTAATTTAGCGGTCCTGGGACCCTAAAAAATTGAGGCGGAGTCCAATCCTGGACTCCGCCTCTTCTCCGCTATGACCGAACCGCTCCAGCCCGGTTCCTTCCTGCAACCGGACCGGCCCACTCGGCCAAAGGCCAAAGAGTCGCTGGTCCGGCCTGGAGCCTGCTCCCGACACGACTTTGCGCTGCCTATGTCTTCAGGGCAGACGGTCGGTCCCGAGACAGGTTCCGGTTCGGTGGCTCCGCTTCCGCTCGAACAATGGCCATACTAAGCGGTTTTTCCCATATAACAAGGCTCTTTTATGGATAAGCATATCTTTTCGGTTCAATTGAAAATCTAAATGACAATCATTTTGAAAATAAACAATCAAAACACTTTTCATAACACCTTGCTAAGTGGTAGGATGTCGGCAGTTGCCAATAAAGTTGTTTTTGAATTCTGGAATTTCCTTCCGGAAGTCCGGCAATTTCAAGAGCCGCGAACCGCTACACGGAGGCAAGCCGATGAACCCAATCTCCGGTACTCCCACCCAGTCCCCCAGCCCCCTCGAAGCCAAAATCGGTCGCCGGAAATTCCTGAAGATCATCACCGCCGCGGCAGCATCCATCGGACTTTCCACCTCGGCCGCCGTCAAGCTGGTGGAAGCGGCCACCCTGGGCCTCAAGCCGTCGGTCATCTGGCTCCACTTCCAGGAGTGCACCGGCTGCACCGAGTCGCTGTTGAGAACTTCGCATCCGGAACTGGCCGAGCTCATCCTCGATCTGATTTCCCTGGATTACCACGAAACCCTCAGCGCGGCCGCGGGTCATCAGGTCGAGAAATCCCTGCACGACGCCATGGTTGCCAACAAGGGCAAGTACGTGCTGATCGTCGAAGGATCCATCCCTGAAAAAGACGACGGCATCTACTGCAAGATCGCCGGCAAGACCGCCGTCGATATGCTGAACGAGGTAGCGGCCGATGCCGGGGCCATCATTGCCATTGGGTCCTGTGCTTCCTTCGGCGGCCTTCCCGCGTCGGGCCCGAACCCGACCGGAGCCACGGGCGCACCCATGATCCTCAAGGACAAGACGGTGGTCACGATTCCGGGTTGCCCCGCGAATCCCTACAATCTGCTGGGCGTGGTCCTGCAGTACGTTACTCTGGGCACCCTGCCTGCCCTGGACGACAAGGGCCGGCCCCTGTTCGCCTACGCGCGGACCATTCATGAGGACTGCCCGCGGCGGGCCCATTTCGACGCCGGCCGTTTTGCCGAACAGTTCGGCGATGACAACCATCGCCAGGGCCATTGTCTGTACAAGCTGGGCTGCAAGGGTCCGGCCACCCACGCCAACTGCTCCATCAAACACTTCTGTGAGGTGGACGGGGCCTGGCCTATCGGCATCGGGCATCCCTGTGTGGGCTGCACGGAAAAGGAGCTGGCCTTCCAGGTGCCCATTCACACGACGGTCGACATTGAGCGGCCGACGCCTCCGGACACTTACCCGCCCATCCACGCCGAACACGGCGGCCCGAGTCCCGTGGCCACCGCCGTCGGTGGGGCCGTGGTGGGGCTGGCCCTGGGAGCGGCCTGGAAACAATCAAGAAATCTGGATGCCGAGGCTCCAGGCTCCACCGAGAAAAAGGAGGAGTAACCGATGGATAGAACCAGACGCTCATTCCTCAAAGGTCTGGCCTGCGCCGGGGCCACCGCCGCGGCCAGCGCCGTACCGGCGGCCGCCAGCGACAAGCGCACGGCTCCGGCAGATGCGGTGGGGATGTTGTACGACACCACCCGCTGCATCGGTTGCAAGACCTGCGTGGTGGCCTGCCACGAAGCCAACGACTTGCCGCCCGACGACCGGGGCAACGGCCTGCACGATGCTCCCCAGGCCTTGAACGAACGCACGAAAAACATCATCAAGCTCTACAAGGAAGAGGGCCGGCGGTCGTACGTGAAACAGCAGTGCATGCACTGTATCGATCCCGCCTGTGTCGGGGCCTGCATGATTGGAGCCCTGCAGAAACGGGAGTACGGCATCGTCACCTGGGAATCTAACCGGTGCATCGGTTGCCGCTACTGCCAGATTGCCTGCCCCTACAACATTCCCAAGTTCGAGTGGGAAAGCGCCAATCCGCGGATCATCAAGTGCGAGCTGTGTAACCACCGGCTGGCCGAGGGCAAGGAACCAGCCTGCTGCGAAGTCTGCCCGCGCGAGGCCGTGATCTACGGCACGTACGATGAGTTGCTCGCCGAAGCCAAGCAGCGCCTGGGCGACAACCCCGGCCGCTACGTGGACAAGATCTACGGCGAACACGACGGCGGGGGCACCCAGGTCCTTTACCTCTCCCACGTGCCCTTCGAAAAACTGGGTCTGCCCGAACTGGGCGACGAGCCGGTGCCTCAGCTGAACCGCACGATCCAGCACGGCGTGTACAAGGGAATGATCGCTCCGGCGGCCCTGTACGTGGTGATGGGCGCGGTCATGCTGCGAAATCGTAAATCCAGCAATCGCAAATCAAAAGGGGGTGAATCATGAGCGGAGATAAGCCAACCCCCGTCGGCGGGCCGATGATGACGCCGACCATGAGGATCCTTCTGTTTGTCTTCATGGTGGGGGCCGCCCTTACCGTGTGGCGTTTCGCCGTCGGGCTGGGTCCCACGACCGGGCTGAGCGACGGTTACCCCTGGGGCCTGTGGATCGCCTTCGACGTGGTCACCGGCACCGCGCTGGCCTGCGGCGGTTACGCCGTCGCGCTGCTGGTCTACATCTTCAACAAGGGCAAGTACCACCCGCTGGTCCGGCCGGCGTTGTTGACCAGCGCGCTGGGTTATTCGGTGGCGGCCGTCGGTATCATCATCGATGTGGGCCGCCCGTGGTTCATCTGGCGGATCCCCATTTCGGTGGGCAAGTGGAATCTCGATTCGGCCCTCCTGGAAGTGGCGCTCTGCGTCATGGCCTATGTGATGGTGCTGTGGATCGAGCTTTCCCCGGCCTTCCTGGAAAAATGGCAGGACAGCGGCAAGGCCGGCCTGGCGAACTTCTCGCGCGGGCTGTCGAAGTTCATGGACAAGGCGCTGATCTGGTTCATCGCCCTGGGGCTTCTGCTGCCGACCATGCACCAGTCGTCGCTGGGATCGGTGATCATGCTGGCCGGTCCGCGGCTGCACCCGCTGTGGCACACGCCCTGGCTGCCATTCCTGTACCTGATTTCCTGCATCGCCATGGGTTACGCCGTGGTGGTGATGGAGTCCACTCTCTCGAGCCGCGCCTTCGGACGCCAGCGCGAGGACAAGATGCTGGCTTCACTGTCGGGTGTCGTGTCCTTTGTTCTGTTCCTGTTCGTGGCCTTCCGCCTGGGCGACCTGTTCCTGCGCGGACGCGGCCCGCTGATGATCAGCGAGGGATACCTGAGTGTGATGTTCTGGCTGGAGATCGCTCTGTTCCTGGTACCGGCGATCATGCTGGCCGGAAGCCGGGGGAGGGCCCGCATCGGAACCATGTTCCGCGCGGGCATAATGATCGCCCTGGCCGGATCGCTGTACAGGTTCGACTCGTACCTGGTGGCTTTCAACCCCGGGCCGGGCTGGTCCTATTTCCCCTCGGTACCCGAAACCGCAATCACCCTCGGACTGGTGGCGTTGGAGGTCTTCATCTTCGTCGCGCTGGTCAAGAGTTTTCCGATTCTCAGCGGCACTTCGCCCATGGCGGCCGGTAGAAAGTAGGGAGTGAACATGAGCAAGAGAATCGTTGTAGATCCGATCACGCGCATCGAGGGCCATCTGCGCATCGACGTGGAAGTCGACGGCGGCAAGGTGACCAAGGCCTGGTCTTCGGGCCAGATGTGGCGGGGTATCGAAAATATTCTCCAGGGGCGCGATCCACGCGAAGCCTGGTTATTCACGCAGAGGTTCTGCGGGGTGTGCACCACCGTTCACGCGATCGCTTCGGTCCGGGCGGTGGAAAACGCCGTCGGCGTGGAAGTGCCGCTCAACGCCCAGCTGATTCGCAACCTGATCCTGGCGGCCCACGCCATGCACGATCACATCGTGCATTTCTTCCACCTGTCGGCTCTGGACTGGGTGGACGTGGTGTCCGCGCTCGACGCCGACCCCAAGGCCACGGCCAAGCTGGCCCAGTCGCTCAGCCCCTGGCCGCGCAACAGCGTGCAGGAGTTGACCGCCGTCAAGGACAAGCTGGCCGGATTTGTGGCGCGGGGGCAGCTTGGACCTTTCGCCAACGGGTACTGGGGCCATTCGGCCATGAAGCTACCGCCGGAAGTCAACCTGATGGCGGTCAGCCATTACCTGCAGGCACTGGACTATCAGCGCACGGCCAACCAGGTCGTGGCGATCCTCGGCGGCAAGACGCCGAACATCCAGAACCTTGCCGTGGGTGGCGTGGCCAACGCGATCAACCTGGACAACCAGTCCACGATCAACATGTCCACGCTCTTCCAGATCAAGAACCTGCTGGACGAGATGCACGACTTCATCAAACACGTTTACCTGACGGACGTGTGTGCGGTGGGCGCGATGTATCCCGAATGGCTGGGCCATGGCGCCGGCGTGACAAACTATCTGGCGGTTCCGGATCTGCCTCTGGATTCTGCGGGCACCAAGTTCGATCTGCCCGGCGGTACGATCATGAACGGCGATCTGGGCACCTTCAAGGCGATCACCAACTTCAAGGACAAGTACTTCGCCGACAACGTGGTCGAAGGCATCGCGCATTCGTGGTACCAGGGCGATTGGGAACGTCATCCCTACGAGGAGGATACGATCCCGAACTACGCCGAATACGACGAAAACGGCATGTACTCGTGGATCAAATCGCCGCGGTTCAAGGGCGAAGTGATGCAGGTCGGGCCGCTGGCCCAGGTCCTGGTCGGTGCGGTCAGCGGCCATGAGCCCACGGCGCGCTGGCTGAAGTTCGCCACCGATCTGGCCGGCAGCGTGGCGGGCATCCCGATCAAGGTCGAAATGCTGCACTCGACCCTCGGACGCCACCTGGCGCGGGCGGTTCGTTGCGCGGTCATCTGCGAGCTGGCGCAACACCACTGGAAGATGCTGGTGGACAACATCGCCTCGGGCGACACGGACACCTTCAACGAGCCGGTGTTCACCGGGCTGCAGTCGGGCTTCGGTTTCCACGAGGCGCCGCGTGGCACGCTGTCGCATTTCGTGGTGATCGAGAACGGCAAGATCAAGAACTACCAGGCCGTGGTGCCTTCGACCTGGAACGCCGGGCCGCGGGACGCCCAGAACCGGCCGGGGCCCTACGAAGCCTCGCTGGTCGGCAATCCGATTGCCGATCCCGAACGGCCGCTCGAAGTCTTGCGCACCATTCATTCCTTTGATCCATGTATCGCCTGTGCGGTGCACACTCTTGATGTCGAAGGGAATGAAATCGGGTCTGTGCGAACGCTCTGACCTGCGGTAGGGTCAGGGTGACACATACACACGCGGCGCGATGTCCTCAGCCTTCGGCCTGCGGATTACGCGCCGCGTGCGTATGTGCCACCCTGACCCCAAACCCATCCCCAACCATTCGCAAGGAGACCTATTGGATTCTTACGACATCAAGACTGCGCCGATAGGGGTATTTGGACTTGGGAACGTGCTCATGGGGGACGATGCACTTGGGCCTACCGTGATCGCCCATTTGCTGGCGGGGTTCGAATTTCCCGAGGGAGTGCATGTGGAAGACCTGGGGACGCCGGGGCTGGATCTGCATCCCCATCTGGCGGGACGGCGGAAGCTAGTGCTGGTGGATGTGGTCAAGTCCCAAGGGGAACCGGGGGAGTTGCGGCTTTACCGGAAAGACGAAATTTTGAAACACGCGCCCGGGGTGAGGGTCAGTCCGCACGATCCCGGGGTGAAAGAAGCCCTGCTGGCCCTACAGTTCGCAGGCGACGAACCCGAGGAGATTCTTCTGGTGGGGGTCATTCCGGACAAGGTTGGGCATATGGTGGGTATGACCGGCGCGCTCAACCAAGCGGTTTCGAAGGCTGCCTCGGCCGTGCTCGAGGAACTTGAGCGGCTGGGTTGTCCAGCCCGGCCGCGGGAAGAACCTACCGAACCCGATCTGTGGTGGGAGGCCGGCAATGGGTAACCTTCATTTCTGGCGCAAGCTCGAGGACGTGGGTGTTTTTCTGGTCGCGCTGCACAGTTTCCTGATCGGGATCATGCTGATCTTCACTACCGTCTGGATCCTGGATTTCGCCGGTTGGAGCCAGGTGTCCCATCCCTTTTTTCCCCGTCAGTCAGGGGCCTTCCACATCATCCTGGCCGCGGGTTATTTCCTGGAGTACCGCGCCTACCAGACCATTCGCCTGATGCTGCTGGCCAAGGCCACGGCGGTGGTTTTCCTGCTGATCATGAGTCCGTGGAAAGAAGCGTGGTCCGTGCCTTTTTCAGGGATTTTCGATGGGATGATGCTGGTGGGAATGGCGTTGATTCACCGGATGGCCAGAAGAGATGCCGCGACAGGTGGTCTCACACCTCACGCGGACTAGGCCCCTCCCCGCCTTCCACCTCGTGCAGCTGTTCGAAGGTCTCCAGCACCTGGTCGATCCCGAACCGGATGGTCATGGTGACGTTGGCATAGAGATGGGGCTGCATGTCCTCGGCCTCGGGGTCGGCCATCAGGATATGGTTGATGACCCGGTCCATGGTTTCCATCGCCCCGACCAGTTCCTCGGCGGTGAAGCCCTGTTCCAACCTGCGCTCGGCCAGTTCCCGGCAGTAGTTCATGAAATCTATCTTCATCCGCATACGGATCGCGTTGAACAGGTTGCGCAGGATCAGGCGGTGGTTCCAGATGTGTTCGTTGACGTCCATTTCCTGGTAGTGGGGATATTGCGCCCGCAGCGCCTCGGTGCATTCGACGATGATCTCCAGCTTATGCTTCTGCAGTAGGGAGTGGATCTTCAGGTTGGGCCGCACCCGGACCATCTTCATGGCGTCCCGGTTACGCCGCGTCCATTCGATGCGGTCGTATTTTCGATTCTCGATCAGGAAGGGCAAGCGGTACAGGACCTCGAGCCGCCGCTTGGGCGCCCAGTCCAGAAGTTCCCGTGTCCGGGAGGCGTCGACGGTCAGCTCCTTGTCCACATATTTGGCCATCCAGGGCCGCTCGAAGGGTTTTTCCGAAGTGAAACGGCTGGCGAAAACCCGCGCGTGGATGCCAGGTTTGATCATCACTTTGGGTGTGTGGATGGGAGGCACGGCGTCCTCGAAATAGTACTGGGTGGATTCGATGTAGAGTTGCTCGTGACTGACCGCCCCATCGGGGCTGGCGATCAGGATTTCTCCGTTGTCCAGGGTGGGGTACTGGTTCAGGACCCTCTTGAGGAAACCGGTGGCGTCGTTGATATGAAGATACGGGATGGCCGACTCGCCCCGGCCGCCGAGGATGCGGGAATTCCAGGCCCTGGACAGCCAGGTGCGCAGGAACATGTACAGCGGGGGATATTCGCACCAGTCGGAAAACAGGGCGGCGAACCGGACGATGACCGACTGAAAGGAGTCGCTGTATTCGGTGAGCATCTGTTCGCCGAGGGCCTTGGTCTTGGCGTAGACGTGGTCCCCGTCCGGCGGGCTCTTTTCGGTCAGGGCCTTGCCGGCCGGAGGAAAGGCGCAGGCGGCCACCGAGCTGGAAAAAAGGAACAGTTTGGGACGAAGTTCGCGGCAGTGATCCAGGATGCTTCGCAAACCCTCGACGTTGGTGCGCCAGTATTCGGGGTGATCTTCCCCGGTGAAATCGTAGTGGGCGGCCAGGTGAATGACGATGTCCACGGGCCCGGCGGCCTTGATTTCATCGAAGGTGTCGGCCAGGGTCTCCGGATCCCCGATGTCCACCTGGTGCCAGGTGATGTTGTCGTGGAAAGGCGCCCCGCAACGGATCTGCGAGCGCCGGGCCAGCCCGTCGATCCGGAAATCATCTTTGATGGTTTCCAGAAGGTGGCGCCCGATGAACCCCGATGCTCCGGTCAACAGGATGCGGGGAAGTGCCATGGGTTCTCCCGGGATTCAGCCGCCGATGACGGCATCGGTCGGGGTCAAGGTGACGGACAGCGGCCGCAAGGCTTCGCGGGGCGGACCGTAGACTGGATTTCCTTCGGGGTCGAATTTGCCCTCGTGGCAGGGGCACTGATAGATCTGCTGGTTTTCGATCCAGCGCACGTTGCAGCCCTGGTGGGTGCAAAGCAGCGAGCGTGCCGTCACGCCGTTTTCGGTGCGCAGCACTTCCACCGCCCGGTCGCCCTGCTCCAGCCGGACGCGGCGGTTCAGAGGCAGTTCAGCGACCGCTACGGTCAACGGGCCGGCCGGCTCATCGTCGGACTCGGCGTTGCATCCGGCCAAAAGGTTCCACAGGGGCGCGGTCAGGCAAGCGGCGACAACCCCGCAACCGCGGGTCACAAAAATCCGGCGGCCTGCCACGGGGAATTTTTCGGGGGCGGTCATGATTGAGGCGCCTCGGGAATGGGGGCGTCACCGAGTTCACGCAGGGCAACGAGGGTTTTGGCGGCCTGATCCTCGTCGAGCTGGGTCAGGGCGAAACCCGCGTGGACCAGGACGTAGTCGCCCGGCCCGGCGTCCGGCACGTAGGCCAGGCAGACTTCGAGGGCCGAACCGTCGAAGTCGACGGTTCCCATGCGCACGAATCCATCCTCAACGGTGGTGATACGGCCGGGAACTCCAAGGCACATCTAGGAAGCCCTCTCCTGCGTGGTGGGTCGGGTTCCATTGTAGACCGTCCCGCTGGGTTTTTCCAGGGATCACTGCATCCTTTTCGGCTTGGGCGAGCCGTCCCGCAGGAACAGGGCCGTGAAGACAAGGCCGGTGGCGATCAGGAACCGAGGGGTGATGGCCTCGCCGCGGAAAACCACCCCCAGGACGGCCGCGATCACCGGCTGCAGGAATATGTACAGGGCAACCCGAGTGGCCTGGGCCCTCTTGACCGCCCACAGGTTCAGGAAATAGGTCACCACCGTTGCCCCAAAGATGACATAGACCATCACCCAGGCCAGTTGCGGGGTGATCACCGAGAAGTCGGCCTCCAGGAGGCTCGGTCCTCCGTAGACCATCATGCCGGCGGCGCCGAAAAAGAAAATCACCGCGGTGGCGGCCAGAGGATCATTGCGGGCCATGACCCGGCGGCTGAGCACCACGAACAGGGCGTAGCTGGCGGCGTTGGTCAAGGTGAGGAGGTCACCAGTGAGGTAGCGGCGGTCCAGGGTGAATCTATCGGCGCCCAGCAGCACCAGCACTCCGGCGATGCCCGCGGCAAAGCCCAGGACCTTGCGCCAGGTAATGGGTTCCTGCCGGGCCAGAACCGAAAACAACAAAACGAAGGTGGGTATCTGGCTGCAGATCAGGGCCGAGCGGCCGACGGTGGTGCGGGACAGCCCCTCCAGGAAAAATCCCTGGTTGAATACCACGCCAAACAGGGCGCAGATCGCCAGCAGCCCCAGGTCCCGGCCCTGCGGCAGACGGCGCTTGCCCGCGACCGCCACGATCGCCAGCACCACGAATGCGCCGCTGGTTCGCAGGACAGCCCAGGCGGCCGGCGACATCTCCGTAACGATGACCTTGGAGGCCAGATAGTTGATGCCGAACAAGACCTGGATGGTCAAAAGGGCGGTTCGGACCTTGGTCGGGGAGGCCGTTTCCGGAACTTGTTTTTCACGGCTTGGGTTCAACGGGTCCATGACTGCGGTTGATCCAGGGTTGAAAGCGCCGGGATGGCCGATGGCCAAACTCTTCAGCCAGTAAGGTGCCCGGACCCGGATCATAAAACAAGGTGAATGCGTTGCCACAGCCAGGCCCAGGATATAATATCCCTGGAAGTTGTCGCCAACCCGGAAGAAAGAAGCCAAGGCCGATGCTCCTCAGGAATCCCAGCTTTCCCCTGCCACCCACCTGCCTGGCGCTTCTGGTGTGCGCGTTGATGCTTTGGCCCGGAACTTCCGCCATGGCCGGAACTCGCCCCCCAAGCCAGGTTGTGGTCGAGTTTGGATTCGTAACCCCCTACGGCGACCTGGCCGACGATTTCTCAAACACCGAAAAGGGCTTCGGCATCAAGAGCGGCATCGAGCTGGGTTTTCGCTGGCGGTACCATTTCTCCAGGTCGCTTTCCCTTTCCCCATCATTCCACTTCGTGGACTACAAGAACCTCAAGGGTGAAAACGACGAAATCGGGGCCTATCGCATCAAGCCCACCACCCTGCTGTACAGTTTGGAGCTGCTTTATTTCCTGATGGATGACGACACCACTTTTCGGCCCTTCGTCGCCGGAAGCGCGGCCGTCTGCCGGAACCGGACCGAGGGGTACTGGAAGACCTGGGACAAGGCCTTCGATTCCTCGGTCAACAGCCTGGGTTTCGGATTGCGGGCCGGTTTCCAGGTTGTGGGTTTCGAACTCAGTGTCGTTTACAACGTGAACCGGTTCGACACCTGGCGTTTTTTCAATACCGGATACGAGGAAGACTACGTCTGGGACAACCTGGTTTTGCGGGCGGGGTGGATCATCCCCTTCTAGAAGCGGGTTTCCCCGGGCGAAGGCATGAAAAAGACCGCTGGTTTTTCAACCAGCGGTCTTTTTTCGCCGTTGTGGCAGACCGAAAGACCGGTTCACACATCAACAGACAGGTCAGGTCAGAACAGGACGGGTTTCCCTGGCTGCCCAGGCGCACCCGCATCGGGCATGTATGGGTCGCTGGCTTCGGACCAGGGGCCTTCGCGGTCCTGGTCATCCACGCCCCGGACGCGGATCTGATGGGACTGGCCCATCGTGGCGGTCAGGGTAAAGGTGTTGTCGTTGGAGGTACCGACCTGGGTCCAGTTCCCACCATTGATGGAATGCTGCACCACGTAGTGGTCCACGGGGGTCCCGCTAGTGGGTGCGGTCCAGGAGTAGTTGACCTGGACTTCGGTCTGGGCAAGGGACGAGGCAGCCGGCAGTAACACGGCCAGCAGCACCGTGAACATGGTCATTTTTAAAAGAGTGATCTTTCGCATTTCTTCAACTTTCCTTTGCCTGCCCGCGGGGTTTCTCCAGGCGGGGCGTTGTCGTGGGACAGGATTGCGGTTTGGGCCAATTTTGCAATTGAGGGGCCCAGCGCTCCGGGCTTTTGGGTGGATTCGGAGAACCCCTTGCCATCAATGATCTTTAAAGATCAAAAATCTCGAGATCCTGGAATTGGGTCGAAAAAAAGGGTCATCGCCCCGGCGGAAATCTGGATTATTGAAATGGCAATCATGCAGGATGCCTTCATGAAACCGAGAGTCGGGCTCGAGGGTCGAAATCTGTAACACACTTGTGACACAATCGGTTAACGCCTTGTCGGAATATGGGTTCCGGTAAGGAGTTCCGGGTGGGCGGTACGTTTCCACTTGTTCCGGATAAGGGCTCCGATTTCCTCGTGGGATCCCAGCGGCCCCCCGATCGGTGCGATGATTCGAACCGACATTTCGACCTTGTGGAGCGGTGGTCGGGAGATGAAATTAGCCGAACCCGCAACATTCGAGGTTTGGAAACGGTGAAAGGGAGCCGAGATGAATCAGGAAGTACGTGACCTGTGGCC
>CBDUDB010000013.1:0-28737 GCA_965365795.1 uncultured bacterium
GCTGGTGGAGTGTTCTTTACGAGATAACCGGATGCGCCCATGCACAGTGCCTGGAAGATATTGTCGTTGTCATCATAGACGGACAGGACGAGGACAGTCGTATCGGGCCGTATCTTCTTTACCTCCCTCGTACCTTCAATCCCTGACATCCCGGGAAGGCCGATATCCATGAGGATGACGTCGGGCCTGTCGGTCTCGAGCTGTGGAAGCATATCCTCGCAGCTGCCGTAGCCAGACACGCACTCGATACCTTCGGTCGCGCTCAACAGGACCGTCAGGCCGTCCCGAATACCCTTCTTGTCTTCGACTATCACTAGCCTTGTCATTAATGCCCCCCTGCATTTTGTCGTATTGACATCATGATTGTATACAAAGGGAGGTGTTTAAACAATCGCATGAATATGTAGTTTTTCAGGGCTGCGTCTGGAAGCGAAGATGCTTGTTAAACTGACGATGAAAGCCTAGAATCAAAAAAACCAGTCTGATTTCAGGGATAGGACCACCAGAATCGGAGATAGATGGACCGCGCTTACCGGCTGCGCCTCTGTTTGACGTTGTGGGTACTGCTCTTTGTGACGCTGTCCCCGCATACCGCCCTGTCGAAGCAGAGCATGAGGTTCAAGCGATTCTCGATAGAACAGGGCCTTTCCCAGTCGTCTGTCGAGTCGATCGTCCAGGACCAGTCGGGACTGATCTGGATCGGCACCGAGGACGGACTGAACCGCTTCGACGGAAACGATTTTACGATATTCAGAAACGACATCGACGATCAGAATTCTCTCTCCAATAACAATATCTGGTGCCTGTATGTGGACCGGAATGGATGCCTCTGGATAGGCACCTATTCCTCGGGGCTGAACCGCTTCGATCCTGAAACAGAGACCTTTCACCGCTACCTTCATGATCCTGAAGATCCGGGCAGCATAAGCAGCGACCGTATTCGCTCCATCATCGAGGATCGGGACGGCAACATCTGGGTCGGGACCAGGGACGGCGGGCTGAACCAAATGGATCCGGACAACGGATCTTTTGTGAGATTCTCCCATGATCCGGATTCCGCAAACAGTCTCCCCAGTAACAACATACGGTTTGTCCTCCCGCAGGATGACGGTACCATCTGGATAGCTTCCAACAGGGGATTCAGCAGGTTCGAACCGGAGACCGGAAGATTCGCTCACTACAGGGCAGGAAACCCGGGATCCAATTCGCTGATACACGACAATGTCAGGCATATCTTCACCGATAGCGACGGGGTCCTCTGGATATCGACAGTGGGAGGTCTGTCCCGCTTCGATCCGCGATCGCTGGAGTTCGAAAACTATGTCCATGACGAAAACGATCCCGGCAGCATAGGCACCAACAATCTCCGCAAGGTCTTCGAGGACAGGCGCGGCCGGCTCTTTATCGCCACGAATACCGGCGTGTGCCTTTTTGACCCTGAAAAGAAGACTTTCACCACCTATAGCCATGATCCCGCTGATCCCCGGAGCATCAGCCACAACAGTGTCAGGGTGATATACGAGGACAAGGGGGGGCTTCTCTGGGTGGGGACATTCGGAGGAGGATTGAACATCCACGATCCGGGAACGGATCGTTTCCGCCACTACCGGCACGATCCCTCCGATCCGAACAGCCTCAGTGACCCTATCATCTGGTCGATAGTCCAGGGTCCTGAAGGCGATATCTGGTTCGGGACAAACAGGGCCGGCCTGAACCGTTTCAACAGGAGAACGGGTGAGTTTTCAGTTCACAGCAGGGTTCCGGTGAAACGGCAGGACGGAATAATCGGGTATAGCCGCACTCTCCTCTGGGATGATGATGACAGACTGTGGCTGACCTCTGCACATGACGGTATCTACAGGTTCGATCCGTCGGATGAAAGCATTTTACGGATCCTCCATGACCCGTCAGATCCTAATTCTATCGGTGACGACGATCTCCGTCACGTATACAGGGACAGAGATGGGGGCATGTGGTTCTGTCTCACGTCCAGAGGACTCGATCACTACGATCCTGACAGAGGCACCTTCACGCATTTCGCGCACGATCCGGATGATTCCCTCAGCATCAGCCATGACTTTACCACCTCGATCTTTCAGGACAGCAGAGGCATCTTCTGGCTCGCGACCAGAAGCGGCCTAAACAGGATAGAATTCTCAAGAGACACCGCAGTAGTATCCATCTCCGGCATCACCCGCCTCTACCATGATCCCGAAGATCAGCAATCGCTGAGCAACAGCTATATCCTCTCCATGCGTGAGACACGAAACGGGGATATCTGGATCGGGACGATGCAGGGGCTCTCGAAGCTTCGGAAAGAGGACCGGGATACCCCGGTGTTCACCCGCTATTTAATAAAGGATGGCCTCCCCAACGACGTGATATACGGGATACTCGAGGATTCAGGGGGCAATCTCTGGCTGAGCACCAACTACGGTATCTCATGCTTCGATCCGGAAACGGAAGACTTCAAGAACTACAATACCAGTGATGGACTGCACGGCAACGAGTTCAACACGGGGACCTTCTGCCGGACACGAGAAGGCACCTTCATCTTCGGGGGTGTCGACGGAGCCACCGAGTTCCATCCCGACAGCCTGAGCAACAGCACCTTCAATTCCCCGATCGTACTGACCGGATTCAATATTTTCGACAAGCCGGCAGAGCTGGAACGGTCCATCTCCAGCACCGAAGAGATAACACTCTCCCACAGAGACAACTATTTCTCGTTCGAGTTCGCCTCACTCGATTATTCCAAGCCTGACAGGAACCAGTACTCATACATCCTCGAAGGCCTCGACCACGAATGGACAAACGCGGGAAACAGGCGATTCGCCGGTTACACGCGTATCCCCGCGGGGAAATACGTCTTCAGGGTCAAAGGCACCAACGGGGACGGAGTCTGGAGCAACGATGTCGCTTCTGTAAGGATCACTATCACCCCTCCCTTCTGGAAGACGTGGTGGTTTATCACGCTGGTGATACTTTCTGCTGCCGGGAGTATCGCGGGTGTAATCACATACCGGGTGAAACAGCTGCTCGCCATCGAGCGGTTGAGGAGCAAGATAGCGGCGGACCTTCACGACGATATTGGCGCCGGGCTTACCGAGATCTCGATCATGGGTGAGGTCATCAGCCGCAAGCTTCCCGACGAATCAAAAGAGATCGTTACCTCGGAGATCGACCGTATCGGGACGACCTCCCGCCATCTCATCGCCAGCATGAGCGATATCGTCTGGCTGGTGAATCCCAAGAGAGATTCACTGTTCGACCTGATCTCAAGGCTCGGTGACTCGTTCAAGGAGACACTTCACGCGGGAGACATCAATTTCACCACGCAGAACCTCGAATCGCTGAAGAATATCAGGCTCAGTATGGAGTACCGTCAGAACCTCTTCCTGATCTTCAAGGAGGCGTTGAACAACAGTCTGAAATACAGTGGCGGCAGTGAGATCTCCCTGAATGTCGACCTGTCAGGCAGGAAGCTAATGATGCAAGTTGTCGACGACGGGAAGGGATTCGACACAAGTCAGACGAGTGACGGCAACGGCTTGCGAAACATGAAGGACCGTGCCGCAAGGATCAAGGGCAGCGTGACCATCGATTCAGCCCCGGGCAGTGGAACCACGATTTCTTTCAAGGGAAATATCAGCTAGATAAGATCGGGATGATGGCGCCTCCCACGGTGTAGTTGGTGTCCTGGGCGATGTTGGTGGCCAGATCGGCGACCCGCTCCAGATCGTTGTTCATCTTCGAGGCGGCGATAAAATGAGGGGGGCCGATTGGCCCCTCCCCAAAAGGGCTAGGCATCAAAAAACCCCACCAAACCAATGGGAGTTAAGTCCATTAATTTGAAGGATTTGAATAACTTTAAACTTTGGAAAAGGGACCAGGGTCATTAACATTGAAAGCGGAAAAGCAACGGATTTTGCCCCGGATCTTTTCGTTGCCAGGGCTGAGCGGTGAGGTGGTGAATGTTAATTCTTTGGCAACGTGGGGGGGTGATGGGGAGAATGATCAGCCCTCGGGAAACCCTGTTTTTGTGTCCACAGTGACCCGGATCTCGGGTGTCCGGCCGAGCCAGAGAAAGGTTTCAGGAAATATGATCAGAGCAAGGGTACTCGTTCCCGTGTTGCTCCTCATTCTTGTGAGCGCGGCCTCCCTTTCCTTCGCGGTGGATTTTCCCGACGAGATCTGCGCCGATTGCCACACCAACACCGGCGGCGCTCCACCGGAAGTTTCCACCGAAGATCTGCGCGGCAGCATCCATGAGGATTTTTCCTGCACCGACTGTCACCACGATATCCAGAGGGTTCCCCACCCTCTGGAACTGGCCAAGCCCGACTGCGGTGTCTGTCATGAGGAAACCCTCGATATCTACGTCCAGCATGGACGGGCCATGGTCGGAGAATCACCGGATGTGCCCACCTGCCAGCAATGCCACGGCAGCCACCACATCCTGCCTCACACCGATTCGGAATCCCTGGTCAATGTGGTGAATCTGCCCTCAACGTGCGGGTCCTGTCACGAGGACCAGGATTTCCTTACCGACCTGAACATCAAGTTCAAACATCCCATCGAGATGTATCAGAAAGGTGTGCACGGAAAGGCCACCGCTGGAGGGGTGGACCAGGCTGCTTCCTGTAACGATTGCCATTCCACCGGAGGCACGGCCCATCGAATCCTGCCTCCGGGCAACATTGAATCCACCATCAACTTCTTCAATATTTCCAAGACCTGCGGCAAATGCCACAGCAAGATCCAAGCTGATTTCGAAGCGGGAACGCACGGGGAACTGGTGGCCCGTGGAGAGGTGGACTCGCCCACCTGCACCACCTGCCATGGGGAACACGGAATTCTCGCCACCGACGACCCCCGTTCTCCTGTCAGCCCCTTCCGGGTGGCGGCCGCCACCTGCTCCCCCTGTCACGACTCGGCCAAGCTGAATGAGAAATACGATATGCCGTCCGGCCGTCTGCAGTCGTATGTGGACTCTTATCATGGCCTTAAAAGCCGCGCCGGCGATAAGACGGTGGCCAACTGCTCCTCTTGTCACAGTCCCCACATGGTGTTGCCGTCGACCGATCCCCGCTCTTCGGTGGCGGCCAACAATCTCGTTCAGACTTGCGGCCATTGTCACACGGGAATGTCGGCCGAGAAGGCTTCCAAGACCAAGATTCACGAACCGGTCACCGGGGTAGCCGAGGGCTGGCCCTACTACGTGCGGACCATCTACCTGGCCATGATTTTGTTGATCATCGGCGGCATGGTCGTCTACTGCTTCCTGGACTGGCTGCGCCAGGTGCGCAATGTCCTGCGCAAGGAACAGGTGCGACGCATGGAGGCTGATGAGGTGGTCCAGCATACGATCTTGGCCATTTCTTTCACCGTCCTGGTCATCACCGGTTTTTCCCTGCGCTTCTACGATGCCTGGTGGGCCCGAATGATCTTCGGTCACGAGGGTGGCGCCTTCGTCCGTGGAATGATCCACCGCGTGGCCGCGGTGGTGATGATTCTGGGCGCTCTGTGGCACCTGGGTTATCTGTTTACCATCAAGGGGCGGATTTTCCTCAAGGACATCGCTCCCACCTGGAACGACGCCAAGCAGGTTTGGGGCATGTTCCTGTACAATCTGGGTCGTTCGGATGACCATCCCCAGATGCGGCGCTTCTCCTTCGTGGAAAAGGCCGAATACTGGGCCCTGATCTGGGGAACGGTGGTCATGGTCCTGACGGGTCTGGCCATGTGGTTCGAAAAGGCCCTGACCGCCTACATCGGCAAGGGCGTCATGGAGATTTTCCTGATCATCCACTACTACGAAGCGTGGCTGGCCTTCCTGGCCATCCTGATCTGGCACATGTACGGGGTCATGTTCAATCCCCACGTGTATCCCATGAATCCCTCGTGGTTGAACGGCAAGATGCCCAAGGAGATGTTCGACACGGAGCATCCGGCGGCTCAATCGCCCGGTAACGTGGAAAAAGTCAAGCGATTGGGGCTGGAAAGGGACGTTTGACCCCTTTTTGATCCCTAGTTCCCTTCGGCCTCCCCCTCGGGGGAGGCCTTTTTCTGCCCAAAATACCTCAGATAAACTCCTCATTTTTTGCCGTTCCGGCTCAGGAAAAGGGTTTTTCGGCCGAAAAGAGTAGGGAAGAGGTGGGATTCACTTTTCTTGTGGGGTCGAAAATGCCTTTCATCGAACAATTGCTCTTCGGAGTGAACCTAAAAGAAGAAAAACCGAAAAAGTCGATCCTTGCCCGTTCACCGGGAATGGGTCAGGAAGTTTCGGACGAAATTGTCCGTCTGTGCGAAAACTGGGGCACTGTGCCTGCTCTCGGTCTGGAACGGCCCGCCTTGATGTCCTTCGGCCTGGAGGCGACCATGCCGGCGATTGCCGGCCGTCTGTTCACGGTGATTCGGGTCAGCAAAGGCCTGAACCCGCTTTTCCACGCGGTTGTCTTGTCGGAGGGATCGTATGCTACTTTCCTGCGAAATCCCTTTGCCGTGGCCCAGTCCGTGACCTTCCTTGATATCTGGGAACCCCGCCTGATTCTCAAGCGGGAGGAAATCGAATTCGATTCCTCGGTGCCCTTGGTGGATCCGCTCCCGAATGAAGAGGACGTCGGCCTGGTCGACGAAGCGGTGCTCAAATTAATCTCCGAAGGCAAATTGGATCTGCCCATCGAACAGACCAATGCCCAAAGCGACCGCTGTCTGGCCCTGATCATTGCTTGTTTGCCTGAAAAGGACCGAAAAAATCTCCGCTTCGCCTCCTTCGCTCCCAGTGAGTCCAACAAGTACAACCTGGTGGGTCTGCAATCCGATGATTGTGTTTTCGCGGGTTGGAAGCGGATGATGATGGCCTGGATAGGCGGGGAATTCGTGGATCAGGTGGAAATTTACATCACGGATATCCGGGCCTATCTGGCGGCGGGGGACTTGGCGGGCATTTCCCGGACGAGCCAGCGGCACCAGTTCCATTCGGCCCCGATTCATGACCCCCTGGATATCCAGAATCGGAATACCGTTTCGGCGGCCGTGCCTGCCAATGGGACCGAATCTGTTCGGAATGCCAGACATATCCAATCGACACCGGCCCGGCCTGATTTGACCTCCCCGACAACCCGCAAACCCCCGGCGAGACCGGCCCTCAATCAAACGATACGGATCCCGGTACCCGGACCTAATTGTGATACCGGAAAACCGACTTTTTCCAATCCCCGCAAGCTCAGTCCTTTGAAGCGAAAAAACGCGGGAGTCCCAAAGACTTTCAGCCGCCGAAAGGTAACCCGCAGCCAATTCACCAGGGGCGCCCTGGCGGTGCTCATCGTTGGTTTGGCCATTGCCGCGGGCGTGATGTGGAAAGAAGGGAAAACCCTGGCCGAAAGCCTGGAGTGGGCCAACCTGCAGCGGATCACCGGAGAAATGCCCCGCACCGAAAGAGCGGCAACCCTGCTCGAGGTGGTCGATGTGGGAGGTGTTTACGATCGTCAGTTGAAACAGGTGACGGGTATGGGGAAAGGTTTGAACCCCTCCCTGGACAAGGGAAGGCGAAAAGTCCTGGGTAAACTGAGGGAAGATGCGGCCAGTCCTCTAAACCAACAGGTGGAACTATTCGCCAAGTTGGCTACCGACGGTATCCAGCAGGGTGGACGGCCCGATCGGGAATCCCAGCGAATGCGTTCCTTGGCCAGCCAGGGCCTGGTCCTGGAAAACGAATTGGCGCGCCTGGAGCTGGCGTGGTATTCCCTGGCGGCCGGTGTGTTGTGGAATGATCTGAACACCTTGTCCGACGCAATGGTCAACGCCCGCCGCGACTCCCTGGCCAAGGTTGAAAAAGGGGTGCTTGAAGATGCCCGCCGCGACCTGGGGACGGTGGAGGCCAAGATTGTCCTGGACCAGACCCGGGGCCATGTCGACGGCATGGCTTCGCTGCTGACTCTTTTCGAGGCGAAGAACTGGTCGGCGGACTGGGAAAAGAAACTGACCCGGGCGGCAGGGCAGGTTTCAACAACCGCCAGCCGCATGACCCGTGCCTATGCCAACAGTGCCTTCGCCTTGGTAAGACTCAAGAAAGCCGAGCGCAGGGCCGATCAGACCAACCTGCCTTTCAGCACTGATTTCAAGGACGAGGTGTGGCCCTCGGCGGAAATCAGGAGCATTCTGACAAACGTCCGAGCTCAAACGGTCATGTTCTCCGGCGGAAAAGCTCCGCACCTGTTGACCGGTACCCTCGAACTGTACTCGGCCCTGAAAAAACCCGCTTCGATGGCGGCGGAGGCTTCGCAGTCGGCGAAGGTCCTGGGAACGCTGGCAACCAATCGGGCGGTCCGGTTCCATCCGGAGGCTTACCAGAATTATCTGGATAGAATCAGGTACGAGGCCGCCCTGCTCCGTCTGGAGGGGTCTTATGACCCGACTCTGATTCCCGACCACCTTTACGCAGGTGCGGACAAGGATAGGGTGGTCGCCTTCCGGGATACCATGTCCGCCTTCCAGACCCCCGATACCTGGGAAAGGATGGCTGCGGCTGAGGGCTCGCCTTTCCTGGCCCGTTGGGCCGGACATCTGGGATCGTTGGCCCGGGCGGACCTGGATCGCCACCGTCTGGAATTCGACGAGGCCTGGATCGACTGTCGGCAAAACGCCGTGAAGCTGCAGAGTGAGGTATCCCTGGGCCGGGACTGGACCGAGACCTGGAAAACCCTGAATGGCCAGACCCAGACGATCATCGAGGCCCATACCGGCGTGCTGGGAAATGACCCGGAGCGAGAGGTCAAGCTGGCGGATGTCAACTACCTGGCCGTTGCCCTGAAAGCCCCTCTGCCCTTGGGCCTGGAGGCGGGGACCATTCGCCTGGACCAGGACCGGATGCTGGAACCGACAAAGGCCGTTCTGGAGATCAGGGTGAACCCGGACGGGGAAGTCATGCGCTCGGACAAATTCCACATCGGACCGGCCGCGACCGATGGCATGGGATGGGTTGGAACCGTGCCCCTGAAGATGTCCTTTGAAATCGAGCCCACGCAGGGACTCGAGGTCAAGATCATTTCCGAAAAGAAGGAAGAGATCCTGCTGATGGTCACCTGCCCGCCCCTGGTTGATGGCGTGGGACCGGGCGGTATGGCCCGACCCCGGTCAGGCGGTCGGGGGACAGTGAGTCTTAAAATCGATCCGGACTACTGGAAGTCGCTGCAGGTGCCCGATCTGGGGATGATTTTCTGATCACTGCGTGAAACCTCGCGGAAAATCATGCGTAGTAGAAAGCGGGATCCGTCCAAGGGTCCCGCTTTTCTACATCTGGTTCCGCGGGAGGTTCATCATGGATTCACATAGAAGTAAATTTCCGGTCCTGACCATGGCCGTGCTGGGCCTGTCCCTGCTGTTGGTCTCGCCGCCGGCCCTGCTGGCCGATGAGCCCACCGATACCGGGGATAACTCCAAGGTCATCATCATCGAACACGACGGGGAAGAAGTGGTCATCGAAATGGAGGAGGTCCAGGCCATCGTGGACGAGGCGATGGAAGGTCTGGACGAGGTCCTGGCCGAACTCCAGGACATGCAGCTTGAGGTTCGACTGGGCGAGGACAACAACCTGAACCTATCCTACGAGGACACCACCTTTGAACTGGATCTGGATCAGATCATGACCCAGGTCTCGGCCGCGGTTCAAGTGGGTTTCGACCAGTTCCATACCCAGGACTGGACCCATTCCCACGACCGGTGGTCGGACGTTTCGGAAGATGATCTGAAGCGGGAATTGAAAGATCTGCAGAAAGAAATGAGAGAACTGCGCAGGGAAATCAGAAAAATCAAGGATTCTGACGAGGACTGACCGCCGGTTTCGGCGTCGGTGAATGGATGAATATGGAAATCCACCCTGGGACCGAGGGTGGATTTCTTTGCCCGTTAACCGGCGAGTTTTTCGATGGTGGCCACGACTTCCCCCTCGCTGGGAAAACGGTCCAGGGCCTTCTTCGAAAAGACCAGCTGGCCATCGACTTCCACCTCGAAAACCCCGCCACCTGAAGAGATGAGTTCCGGGTCGATCTTGAAGGTATTCTTTATTTCATCAGCCAGACCGGCTGCTTGGGGTCCGTAATTTCAAACCTGGCAGTATTCGATGGTGATCTTCATGGAGATCCTCCCCGGAAGAATTCCTAAAATAATCAGAACTGGATTAGTGGCTTGGGCCAGGCGGCGAGAGTTTTTTCGAATGAATCCGGCGAAAATTCATCGATGTGAACTACTGCTTCCTCGCCACCGCCGAGGATGACGTCGGCTATCCGATCCTGGATACCATTGGTGCGGTCTTCCAGGAGGTTGCGGGTAATATACCATGTTTCGAAAATACGGCGACCGATCACACTATGCAGAGCCAGGCCGTTGACGATCAGGCGGTCGAAGGCTTGGATATGGAAGTTGCCCTGCTTGAGACCGAAAAGGATCACGTCGCCGCCACGGCGTGTCGACTGGATGGCGTTGTTGACGCTCGAGTTGAAGCCGGCCATTTCCATGGCGACATCAGGCCCGATGCCGCCGAAGGCTTGGCGGACATCCTTGACCAGCTCCTTGTCCGCGCTCCAGGAGTGGGGTGCCGAGCGGGTCAGGTCCACGGGAATGACTTCGTCGGCGCCCAGTTTTTTGGCCATGGCTATGTTGGCGGGGTTGGGCTCGATGCCGATGACCCGGGTGGCGCCGAGGGCCCGGGCTACCATGATCACGAACAGTCCAATGGTACCGCACCCGAAAACGGCAACGGTCTTGCCCCGCAGGTCGGCCGTGGTGCAGGCGTGCACGGCGTTGCCGAAGGGTTCCTGCAAGGCGGCGACCTTCATCTTGACCTTGCGGGGATCGGTGGGCCACAAGACGTTGGCTGGCAGCTTGATGTATTCGGCAA
This sequence comes from uncultured bacterium, assembly GCA_965365795.1. Classification (GTDB taxonomy): domain Bacteria; phylum Krumholzibacteriota; class Krumholzibacteriia; order LZORAL124-64-63; family LZORAL124-64-63; genus JAGLCY01. Next base: position 10,901 of record CBDUDB010000013.1, read on the forward strand.
AACAACCGTCGCGCCCGATGCCGATGATCACATCCTTGCTGCAAATGTGGGTCTGGCCGATGCGGCACTGGTAACAGGTGCCGCAGATGATATGGCTTTCGGTGGACACGATGTCCTTGGGGCCGTAGCCGAAACGTCCGCGGACCCGTGATCCCACCTGGACGATTTCTCCCACCATTTCGTGGCCGATGATGCGTGTGGATTTTTTTTCCCGCTTGAGGCTGTCGAAGATCATGCCCTTGAAGGCGGTGCGGTTCCAGATACCCCGATCGCTACCGCAGAACCCGGAGTAGATGACCTTGACCAGGACGTTGTCCTCGTCGGCGGGGTCTGCGGCCTCGTCGATGACGGGGGTAGGCAGATCCATTCTGAGAAAACCCTTGGATTTGTCCCAATCCTGGCTGGATTTGTCGAACACCAGACATTTCATGGTCGCGGCCGTCACTGAGTCACCTCCGCCGGACCGGGATGGTTCCCCGCCCCGGGGTCAGTTGATCCGTTCGTCGCCGTCACTATCGGGATTCCAGAGTCCCTCGTCCCATTCCTCATCGCCATGGGTTTGGTCGCTACGGTTTTCCTCTTCAGCCAGCAGATCGTCCAGAGAAACTATTTCCGGACTCGAGGGCTCTTCGAAAGAGGGAACCGAACCCACCCCCTGACCGGAACCACCCAGATCGGAAAGAAACCGGTCGAGTCCATCGGCCGCGGGCATCTTCGAGGTGGACATGTCCCCGGTTACTTCTTCGGAGGAATCGCCGACAGGATTCAGGGGATCGGCCCGGTCGGGTATGGAAGATTCCCTTCCCATGCCCATGGATACCTCGGAAATGTCGAAGCGCTGTAAAAGCTCGTCGGCAAGATTGAAATAGGCCCGGCTACCGGGCGAGCGTCGGTCGTAGATTACCGTCGGCTTGCCCCGAAGAGCCATTTCACTCAAACGGGTGGTGCGGGGAACGGCGGTATCCAGCATGGCATTGCCGAAATCCTCGCCAACGCGGGCGGCCACGTGGCGACCCATGCGCGTTTGGGTGCTGGCCATGGTCAGGAAAATGCCTTCCAACCCCAGGGTATTGTCCGCCTCGGGTCCGGGGAAGGGACCGCTGGCTTCGGGTTCGTCCCGGTAGACCCGGTCCCGGAAGGTGTTCACGAAATCCAGGAGACTGTCCACGGAATCCCGGCAAAGTTCTTCGGCTTGCAGCGGCACGAGAAAAGTGTCCGACGCCAGCAGGGAGGCCTTGGCCGCGGCCCCTAATCCGGGTGGGCAGTCGATGAGGATCGTATCGTAAAGATGTCTTGCCCGGTCAATTTCCCTGATGAAGGTGTCGGGATCCTTTTCCATGGCGTGAAGATAGGATTCTTCCTCTTCCAGGGTGAGGATCCTCGGAGAGATGAAGAACAAACCCTTTAAAGTGGAGGGATGCACCATGTCGGTCAGAGGTTGGCTACCAGAGTGAATTTCACTCAGACAGGTGGTCAACTCGTGGGGGGGGATACCCAGGGTCCGGCAAACGCCGCACTGGGGATCGGTGCCGACGACCAGAACTGTATGGCCGGAAAGAGCGAACGCCGCGCCGAGATTGACCGCGGACGTGGTTTTCCCAACTCCGCCCTTGCGGCTGACCAGGCTGATGACCCGTCCTTCGACAGTACCCCAGGGGGTACGGCGTCGCGGCTGAAAATCCGGGTGGGCGATATTGGAGGTGGGAATATCATTTCCTTCGGGCTTTTGTCCTGACATGAAGATCTCCTTGAAGATGGGGCAAGTCCGGGAACCGGGAAGCTAACCCAACATACCCCGAAAAATCAACAGAAAACAGGCGTTCCGGCTGCCAGAACGCCTGTTTTTTTACCTTTTTTGATCAGCGGCACAAGCCCAGCAGTTTCTCCACCAGAGCCGCCGCGCCGTCGAACACCTCGCCGATGTTGCCGGCAATCATATAGGCTGGTGAGGTGACCATGTTGTTGCTTTCATCCACCACGGTTTCGGCAGCGAGGCAATCGACATGGTGGGCTCCCATCTGGGCGATCTTGGCGGCGGTGGCCGGGTCATTGCCGATGGTAAGGGACGGTTTCAGATCCGATCCGAAAATCCGGGCCAGAATCACCGGGGCAATGCACATGGCGGCGATGGGCTTGCCTTGGGCGTGGGCCTCGCGCAGGAAGGTGTCGAGTTCGGCGTTGACGGTGCAGTTTTCGCCGTCGACGGCAAAAGTACACAGGTTCTTGGCGGCGCCGAACCCTCCGGGCAACAACACGGCGTCCAGACCGGCGATCGGGACCTGGGCCACGGGCAAAATTTCTCCACGGGCCAGGCGGGCGCTCTCAATCAAGATGTCCCGGCTCTGGTCGGCGGCCGGTTCTCCGGCCAGATGGTCCACCACATGGAGTTGGGGGCCGGTCGGGGCGCAGATCACCGCCTGGGCGCCGGCGCGGTGCAGGGCCAACAGGGCGGCGCAGGCTTCGTGGATTTCCGAGCCGTCGAATACCCCGCACCCACTCAAGACGACCGCTATTTTTTTCATCCTGGACCTCCGATTCGCAGGGGGTGCTTCGCATGTGGCTTGCACTCCTGCTTTTAGCGGGTGGGACACCGGATGTCAACCCTCCGGGCCGAAACAGGGATTTTGAAGATACATTGTCACTTTGAGGAAGATTTTTTTGTTTCCGCGTTTTCAAAGGCTAGTTTTGGGAGGTTCGGCCACCTGGGGCTGTCGCTCACGGCTTGACGGCAGTTGGGGTAGTTTATCCGCAACCTGGAGATGGAGCATGACACCGAAGATGGCAGTCGGGGGCATCACGAGAGTCGATAATCTCGTGCTGGTCCGGATCATGGGTGCGAAGAGGGGTTTCGGGCTGGCGGGACGTGCCCTGTCAAGCCTCGGTCTGAAGGGGATCAACATTAATTCCGTGACCTCCTTCATCGATCGTGACGGGCTGAACAACCTCGGCATCGCCATCAAGGAAGACGACCTGGATCAGGCCCTCGGTATTTTGCAATCCCTCCAGGACGAACTCGAGGCCCGGAGCATCGAATACCAGCGCCACTGCAGTTCCATTTCCATTTATGGTCCCCATTTCAGCGAACGTCCCGCCATCGCCGGCACCGTTTTTCAGGCCACGGGCGAAGCGGGCGTGCAGATCCACATGATCGTCACTTCGTCTTCCAACGTATCTTTCTTGACCAACGAGAAGGATGCAGATGCGGCCGTAACCAAGTTGCAGGAAAATTTCCTGGTCCCCTGAGCCTCGAACCATGGCGGATGAATCAGTAGTTGAACCCGCTGCCTCCGATGAATTCCCGTAACAATGAAGTAGGCGGTACCTGACTGGCGTCGATGGGCAGCAGCAGCGACAGCAGGTCGATCAGGGTGCGGGCTATGCCGTAGTGGGGATCGTCGGCGGTCACCGCCGCCAACCGGGGTTCGGCCCACAGCTTCAGAACCGCCAACTCGTAGGTCAATCCTGAGTTGAAGAACAGGTCGGCATTGCCCTGAAAGGGGAAAATGTGCTTGTCCTCGCCATGCCGGACCTTGGGCCAGCGGGCGAGGGTCTCGCTGGCGGTGTAGCCGCGGAACTGGGCGTCGCGAACGATGCGGCGGAACAGCCGGCTGTGAGTGGTCTTGATGTAGCTGATATTGTTGATGTTCAGATGACACAGGGCCGAAACGTAGATCTTCAACTTGTCGGCTGCGGGGACCGCGGCGGTAAGAGCGGGATTCAAGGCGTGGATGCCCTCCACCAGGAGGGGCTGGCCGCGCTGGATGCGGGTGGCTGATTCACTGGTGGTGGAGGTGCCGGTGCGGAAATCGAAACGCGGTAGGTGCACTTCCTGACCGGCCAGCAAGGCCTTGAGGTGTTGGTTGAACAGGTCGACGTTCAAGGCGCCCAGGGATTCGAAGTCGAAGTCCCCCTCCTCGTCGCGTGGTGTCTGATCCCGGTCGACGAAATAATTGTCCAGGGATAAGGCCATCGGTTGCAAGCCCAGCACCCGCAGCTGAATCATCAGCCTCTTGGCGCTACTGGTTTTGCCGGAACTGGAAGGCCCGGCCAGCAATACCAGACGGCCCTCTTCGGGCAAGTCGGCCACCCGCTGGGCGGCCTCCACAAAAAATTTGTTGTGCCGGGCTTCGGAGATCTGGATCAGTTCGCCGGTGCGTCCCTCGACAATGAACTCGTTGATACTGCCGGTATCCTGCATACCGATCTTTTCGGCCCAGGCCGTGTAGCGCCGCAGGGTATGAAGCAACTCAGGCTGGTGGATGTATTCCGGCACCCGGTCCGGTTCGCCTTTCACATTGGTCAACAGCACGAATCCGGGATTTTCGGGCACCAGGCTGAAGGCCCGCACGTACCCGGTGGAGGGCAGCTGGCGACCAAAATACAGAAGCTTCGACCCTTCCATGCTGTAAAACACCAGAGAGTCGCGCCGCAGATATTTCGCGGTGGTCAGACTGCGCACATCACCTTGCCGCTGGTAGATTTTCTGCAGGGCTCTCAGTCCGAACCGCTGGGGAGTCAGAGGCAGATCCTGGTCGATCAGCCACCTCATGCGCTCTTCCAGAGCGGTGATTTCGTTTGCTGCCAAGGGCTCTGGCCTATCCAGTTCGCAGTACATCCCCGTACCGCAGCTGAAATGGGCGTTGAGGGTCATTCCGGGAAAAAGGTCTTCGGCGGCGGAAAGGGCCAAAAATTGAACCGTGCGCTGGATGGTGGTCTGGGCTTCGGGGGCTTTCATCCTGATGAAGCGGAGGCGTTCATCTCCAAACAGGGGTTCGGCAAGGCTGGTGCGCCGCCCGTTGATCGAGACGATGACGATGGGATCGGCCTCGGTCCGGTCCAGGTTGTCCCGCTGCTCCAGCAGTTGCAGGGCCGTGGCCCCGGGCTGGATGGCGATTTTCAGTCCGTCGACTTCTACGTAGACGTTCTTGGCTGCCATGGGATCCTCCAAAAACAGGCTCGCTGGCTAATCGGACTTTTCGCTGGTCTTGCTTTCGGCTGGGGCGGCGGTAGGGGTCTTGTCGGTTGCGCCGGTGTCCACCTTACCGCGGGAATCGGTGACATAAAATCCCGACCCCTTGAAATGGATACCCAGGCCACCGGAGATCAGCCGCTCGACTTTTCCCCGGCACTCGGGGCAACGCTGCCGCCGGGGAGCGGACATGGACTTGAACTCTTCGATAATGAGCCCGCAACGAGTGCATTCGTATTCGTAGGTTGGCATTTATCAATACCTCGAACGGAGAAAGTGAAAGCTTCGGAAACTGTCCTGGGAAGGGCAAAATATGGGGGTAAAGCCACCAAGATGCCAGTTTCAGCTTGACCGAGGCGTTGGAGGTCGTCAGCCTGACCCTGCCTGTGGCGACCGGATCGGCCACCATTTTAGTGTGTCGCCGGATCCGGACCCCTGGGTGCATTTTGACAGGTTTCCCGGGCTGTTCCCCAATCCGCCGGACTGGACTTCATGACTTATCTGCTGGCCGCTTCTTTGCTGTGGGCGTTTTCCTTCGGTCTGATCAAGGGTCAGCTGTCCGGGCTGGACCCGGTGGCCGTCTCCTGTGGCCGCCTGTTGCTGGCGGCGGCGGTATTTTCGCCTCTGGTTTTTCGATCCCGTTTATCCCGCCAAACCATCGTTCAAGCTCTGGGCCTGGGCATGCTTCAGTTCGGATTGATGTACGTGCTGTACATCGTTTCCTATCGCTGGTTGCCCGCCTGGATGGTGGCCCTGTTCACCATCTTCACCCCGCTGTACGTGGTTCTTTTTTCGGACCTGTTGGAACGGAAATTCCGAGTGCGGCATTTGGCCTGCGCCCTGCTGGCGGTCCTGGGCGCCGGCCTGGTGGTGGCCACGAATATGCCCGCAGGTGCCGATTGGCGAGGCATCCTGGTGTTACAGGGGGCCAATTTGTGTTTTGCGGCCGGGCAGGTGGGGTATGTTCGCTTGAAGCGGCAATCCCAAGGATCTCAGGCGGCTCTATTGGGTTGGATGTATCTGGGCGCCGCGGCGTTCACCTTGGCCGGGGTTCTTTTCGTTATAGCGGCTGGAGGTCGGCCCCTGGCAGGATGGGACCGGCCAGTCTGGTTGGTCTTGCTCTATCTGGGATTGTTGCCGACGGCCTTGGGATTTTATTTGTGGAACAAGGGGGCCGTCCAGGTGGGGAGCGGGGTGTTGGCAGCGGCCAACAACCTGAAAGTCCCTCTGGCTGTGCTGGTGTCCTGGCTGGTATTCGGCGAGGAGGCGGCTTACGGACGCGTGATGGCGGGGCTGGTGGTCATCGTGGTGGCGCTTTTCTGGGCGCGGCCCAAAGCCAGGTAGAAAAAGGGGCCCCCGGGGCCCCATGAATGAAATCACCTTGGTCCTACTCGTCGGGGTCTGGAACCCCGGTATCCAGCGCGACTTTCCAGGCACCATCGGCCTGGCGCTCCCAGATGGTCAGTCAGCCGTCGTCCAGGTCAAGCACCCGGTGCAGGAAGCCGTAAGTGTCCGCCAGTTCCTGGATGATCATGGCGGTGGGTTTGCCGCCGCCGTGTCCCGATTTGGTCTGGATCCGGATCAGCACCGGCAGGTTGCCGGCCTGGCAGGCTTGCAGCCGGGCCGCGTACTTGAAACTGTGGCCGGGGACCACGCGGTCGTCGTGGTCGGCGGTGGTGACCAGGGTCGCGGGGTATTGGACGCCTGGCTTCAGGTTGTGATAGGGGCTGTAGGCGTAAAGGGTCGGGAACATTTCCGGGTCATCACTGCTGCCGAAGTCGCTGGTCCAGGCCCAGCCGATGGTGAACAGCTGGAAGCGCAGCATATCCATCACGCCGACCGCGGGCAAGGCCGCGCCGAACAGTTCGGGCCGCTGGTTGACCACCGCGCCGACCATCAATCCTCCGTTGCTGGCGCCCGAAGCAGCAAGCTTGTTGGGGCTGGTGTAACCGGCGGCGATGAGATGCTTGGCGGCGGCAATGTAATCGTCGTAACTGACCTGCTTGTTATGCTTGATGGCCGCTTCATGCCATTGTTTCCCGTATTCCCCGCCGCCGCGAATGTTGGCCGAGGCGTAAACCCCGCCCTGCTCCAGCCAGGGCAAGAGTGAAATCCGGAAGCGAGGCTTGGTGGAGGAATTGAATCCCCCGTAGGCGTACAGGATGGTGGCATTGTTGCCGTCCAGCTTCAGACCCTTCTGGTGCACCACGAACATGGGGATGGTGGTGCCGTCCTTGCCTTCGTAGAAGATCTGGTTGGTTTCATAGCCTGAAAAATCGAAGTCGATGTCCGGCTTGCGAAAGAGGGTGCTTTCCCGCGTGCGGAAGTCGTAGTGGTAGATCTCGCTCGGGTTCAAAAAGCTGTTGAAGACAAAGTAGGTTTCGGTGTCCTCGGGATGGCCCGAAAAACCGCTGACACTGCCCAGCCCCGGCATCTTGACCTCGTTCTTGAAGGTGCCGTCCAGATCGTAGACCTTCACCACGCCGGCCACGTCGTGCATTAAGCGAATCACGAAGCTTCCATCCAGGATGGTGGCGCTGTCGATGGGGTCGTCACTCTCGGGAATGAGGGTTTCCCAGTGGGCCGGATCCGGCTGGGTGATGTCGACCGCGACGATGCGGTTCCGGGGGGCGTCCTTGTTGGTCCGGAGAAAAAATACGGGGCCGTCGTTGCCCAGGAATGTGTAACTGGCGTCGAAGTCGGCCATCAATTCGTGGACTAGGAGGCTCTTGTCGCGCAGATCCCGGTAAAAGAGCCCGTTGTCCTGGCTGGATCCCTGCCAGATGGCGATCAGCAGGTAACGCCCGTCTTCGCTGACTTCACCACTTATTCCCCATTCTTTCTGGTCGGGCCGGTCGTAGACCAGGACGTCCTCGTCCTGACCGGTGCCCACGCGGTGGTAGTAGAGTTTCTGAAAGTAGTTGGCGCCCTCGAAAGTTTCACCCTCGCGCGGGGCTTCGTAGCGGCTGTAGTAGAAGCCGTGTCCTTCGTGGTCCCAGGCGGCGTCGCTGAACTTGCTCCACTCGATCTTGTCCTTGAGGTCTTGGCCGGTGGCCACGTCGCGCACGTACCAGGTGCGCCAGTCCGAACCGCTGACACTGGTGGACCAGGCCATGGTGTTGCCGTCACGGCTGATGCTCGCTGCGCCCAGGGAAACGGTGCCGTCCTCGCTCAGCTGATTCGGATCCAGCAGCACGCGGGGCTCGGCGTCAGGGGTGTCCTGGACGTACAGGACGTACTGGTTCTGCAGGCCGTCGTTTTTGTAGAAGAAGGTCCGGCCGCCTTCCCTGAAGGGGGCGCTGTACTTGGCGTAGTCCCAGATCTCGGTCAACCGGTCGGCGTATTCCTTCCGGGCGGGAATGGTCTCCAAAAATCCGAAAGTGACTTCGTTCTGCCTGGCCACCCAGTCACCGGTGTCGGCGGAGTCAACGTCCTCGAGCCAGCGGTAGGGATCGGCCACCGAGGTTCCGTGGTAATCGTCAAACTGGTCAATGGTTTTGGATTCCGGATACGTCAGCGGTGTGAAGGATACGGTGTCACGCACATACCTGGGGGTGTGTTTTGCAGCCTGGTTTTCCTGGACATCGTTGCAACCGGCCGCGGCCCACACCACAGCCAGCATCACCAGCATGAAAGCAGCCGCTGGTCGGGATAGTAACAGGTATCTGGACATGGGATCTCCTCTTGGCGGCGGCTGATCTCCGGCCTGAGCAGCGGGGTGTTGGTCGGGGCGGGACAACCTCGCAAAAATATGACATCAGGGGATTCTTGTCAGTTGTTCAATCCTCGGGGTAGAATTGCAGGGAATTTAACCCCGTCGGGAGTTGTTGGATGAAACTGGAGGTCCTTTACGAGGACAATCACCTTTTGGCCGTGATCAAACCGGCGGGACTTCTGGTCCAAGGTGACCGCAGCGGCGACGCAACCCTGCTCGACGGGGCGCGGGCGTATCTCAAAAACAAGTACGCCAAACCAGGTCAGGTTTACCTGGGTTTGGTTCACCGCCTGGACCGCAATGTTTCCGGGGTGGTTCTTCTGGCCAGAACGAGCAAGGCCGCCGGGCGCCTGGCGACCCAATTCCGTGACGGGACCGTTACCAAGGATTACCGGGCGGTCGTGGCCGGCCGACCCGGTACTGGCCCGGCAGAATTGCGAAGCTGGTTGTCCGCCAAGGGGGACCCGCAGGGTGTGACCCGGGCCGAAACGAAACCTTTTCCCGGAGCCAAGGAAGCCTGGCTGCGTTACGATGTAGCAGAGTCCTCGGTCGGGTGGTCCCTGGTGGAGGTCCGGCCGGTGACCGGCAGACGTCACCAGATTCGCGCCCAGTTCGCTCTGGCGGGTCATCCGCTGCTGGGCGATGTCAAATACGGCTCACGCCGCCGGCTGGCAGATCACCGCATCGCCTTGCATGCGCTGAGCCTGACCGTGAACCATCCGGTCCGCGACGAAAACCTGACCCTGACCGCTTCACTGCCGGCGGATTGGCCCTGGCCCGTCCCCGATCAGAAAGAGAGATATCGATGACCACGAAGCACCCACGGCCGGGCACCATCATTCTGGCGGCCCTTCTTTTGCTGGCCATATCGGTTACCGGTGCCGTCGCCGCCGAGGAATCGAAAGAGAAGCTCCGTTCCATCACCTGGCTGGGTTACAACGATGCCTTGGCCCAGGCACGGGATTTCGACAAACCGGTCTATCTTCATTTCACCGCCAAGTGGTGCAAGTGGTGCGTGAAGATGCAGGACGAGACCTATACCGACCCCCGGGTGATCCGTTACCTTTCCGAAAATTTCTTCGCCGTGATGGTCGACACCGAAAAACTTCCCTCCCTGGCGCGCAAGTACCGGGCGACCAGCCTGCCGACACTCTGGTTTCTCGATTCCAAGGGCCAGGGTCTGACGGCTATTGAAGGTTACGTGGGCGCCGATAAACTGCTACGGGTCCTGGAGTATGTGAGCACCAAGGCCTACGAGGAAGTCGACTACCAAAAGTGGGTGCGCAAGCATCCCTCCAAGTGAGGGGATTCGTGTTTGATCTCGATGTCACGGTGATTGGCGGCGGCATCGTGGGTTGCGCGGTGGCCGCCGAGGTGTCCGGACTGGGGCTGTCCACGGCTCTTCTGGAGATGGAATCGGGTCTGGCGCGCGGAACGACCTCGCGCAACAGCGAGGTTTCCCACGGCGGGATGTATTACCCCACCGGGTCGCTCAAGGCGCAGCACTGTGTGGCTGGTCGCCGGCTCATGAAGGATTTCTGCGCCACCACCGGGGTCGGTTATCGTGAGTGCGGCAAGTTGATCGTCGCGGTCGAGGATGATGAAATCCCCGAGCTGGAGCGTTTGTTGAAACTGGGGCAGGCCAACGGGGTGGAGGATCTGAAAATCATCGACGCGGCCGAACTGGTCGCCCTGGAACCCGATGTCCGGGCGGTGGCGGGGCTCTATTCTCCCCGCACCGCCGTCTTCGACGCCGAAGGGGCCACTCGGGCCTACGCCCATCTGGCGGGCGAAAGGGGAGCCCAGGTTCTGACCGGGTCCCGGGTCACGGGCCTGGACCGTGTCGGCGGCGGTTGGCAGGTGACCATCTCCCCGACGGGGGACGGTCGCCGGGAAGGCTGGCAGCACACCAGTCGGATCGTCATCAACGCGGGGGGTCTATGGGCGGATCGGGTGGCCGCGCTGGCGGGAATCGATATCGCCGAACGTGGCTGGACCCAATATCTGACCAAGGGAAACTACTTTGCCGTTAGCAACGCCCACGACGGCCGGATCAACCGTTTGATATACCCCGTGCCCCCGGTTTCCGGTTTGTGCCTGGGCGTTCATGTGTGCCTGGATCTGGCTGGTCAGATGAAACTGGGCCCCGATCTCGAAGTCCTGCCCGGTGATCCCCGCGCCGCCAACACGGCGGCCTCGGAATTCGAACTCGACTACAGGGTTGATCCCGGCAGGCAGGAATCGTTTTTTGAGGATGCCCGGCGGTTTTTGCCCTGGCTTCGGTTCGACGATCTATCGCCCGCCATGTGCGGGTTGCGCCCCAAGGTGGCGACTTCGGGTTTCGGTGATTTCGTGATCCAGCGCGAAACGGATCCATGGGCCGGGATGATCAACCTCGTGGGTATCGAATCGCCGGGGCTGACCAGTGCGCCCTCAATCGCCCTGGCGGTCGCCGATCTGGTCAGGGAAATGGAGCAGGTATGACCGTCCCGAAAGGAAAACAAGTGGACTCGGTATGTGGATAGCGGTCGGCCTGTCCCTGGTCTGTGCCCTGCTGTTGATGCCCGGCCGCTGGCGCCGGGGCGGACCTCGGGACCACCTGTTGCAAGGCACGGGGGACCACTGGCGGCGCAACTACAGTCGCCGGAGTTTTCTGCGGCTGGGAGGTGCGGTAGTTGCCGCGGGGGTCTTGGCCTACAGTGGGGCCGATGAAGCGGTGGACAGTTTCCACTCGGGAAAGGTCCGGTCCCGGCCGACCGATTCCGCTTCGGCCGTGGTCAATCCCTTCGGGGAACGGTTCTGGTTCGTGAACTGGTTTCTGGTGGCGGCGGTGGACGCCTGGATTCGTTCCGGTTCCTTCAGCCGCTGGGGCCGGGAAAATTTCGAGGCCATGGTCGTGGGCCTGCCCGTTCTGTGGACAGTACAGCGGGGACTGGGCGCCAATCGACCCACGGACGAAAATCCCAGTCCGCGGTGGCGGCCCCTTGACGACGACAACGCGGCTTCGGGGCACGCTTTCATCGCGGCGATCCCCTGGCTGAACCTGGCCCGGCGAACGGGGTGGCCACAGCAGCGGTGGGCCGCTCGTTTCGCGTCGGTCCTGACCGGCTGGTCGCGAATCAATGACCGTAAACACTACCTGTCCCAGGTCATTCTGGGATGGACCATAGCCTGGAATGCCACCGAGGCGGTCCACGGAAACGACCAGCCGGCGGCCGGAAACGACCTTGAGAAGGGAACATCATGAAATACCGGTTTTTTGCTCGGGGACTCGCCATTCTCCTTTTGGTGATTTCCCTTCCGATGGCGGCGTTTGGTGCCGACGTTCTGCCCGCGGCGAAACAGTGGGCCGTGCGGCCCCTGGCCGAGATCATGCGGCATCAGGCCCCGGCGTTGGATCGCGAAGTTTTGGCCCGGGAAGATCTGGATCGCCGTGATCAGGGTTTGCCATTCCGGTTCGCGCAGAATCAAGAAGTCTCCCTGACTCCGGATGCCGCCGGCAACTGGGAAACCCTTCCTGGGGGCCGGAGTCTGTGGCGGTTGCGGGTTTTCTGTCCGGACGTTCTATCCCTGAATCTTGGCTTTTCCCGTTTCTGGCTTCCTGCCGGCGCGCGCTTGCTGGTTTATCCTGCCGCCGAGCCGAGCCCGGTCCAGGTCTACGATGAAACGGACATCGCCGACCACGGTCAGCTCTGGACGGGGGTGCTGCTGACCGACGAAGCGGTGATCGAGCTGGAGGTGGACGCTGCGCTGCGTTGGCAGGTGGAAATCGAATTGACCTCCATCGGGCGGGGTTATCGATTGTTCGGGGAAGATTTCACGGAAAAATCCGGTTATTGCAATGTGGATGTCGTCTGCGAGGAGGGGGATGACTGGCGTGACGAGATCGACACCGTGGGGGGCTATTCCTTCGGGGGATCCCTCTTCTGTACCGGTTTCATGATCAACAACACCGACCAGGACGGGACACCCTATTTCATGACGGCCTACCACTGCGACGTCAGGGCGAACCTGGCCCCTTCGCTGGTGGTGTACTGGAATTTCCAGAAGCCGGATTGCAGCATGGGCAGCGGTTCATTGACCCAGTTTCAGAACGGAGCGACTCTCCGGGCGGAATACTCGGTTTCGGACATGGCCTTGCTGGAGCTGGATGATCTTCCGGAATCCGATTTCAACGTCAAGTATGCCGGCTGGAACCGGGCCACCCCTCCGCCGACAAGTGCGGTCTGCATCCACCATCCCAGTGGCGACGAAAAGAGCATCAGCTTCGAGAATGATCCCGTGACGGTGACTTCCTACCAGAGCAATCTCTCGCCGGGGGATGGCACCCACCTGCGGGTGGATGACTGGGATGTCGGCACAACCGAGCCGGGTTCGTCGGGGTCGCCGCTGTTTGATCAGGACCACCGCGTGGTCGGTCAACTTCACGGCGGGGCCGCGGCCTGTGGAAACAATGCGTCTGATTGGTACGGCCGTTTCTTCACGTCCTGGACAGGGGGTGGGACGCCCGCCACCCAGCTGAGCGGTTGGCTTGATCCCCAGGATACCGGCGCCCAAACCGTGGACACCATCGATCCCCGCGGCACCAGCTTCACCGTGGCCCCGGCGGCGGGATTCGAATCGGCCGGGGTTCAGGGGGGGACTTTCGAACCGATGTCAATGGTGTACACCCTGACCAACACCGGCGATGAAACCGCCCAGTTCACAGCCGAGGTTGCCAATGGTTGGTTGACGGTCACACCTGCCGGTGGGTCGATCGCCATCGGCGGTACCGTCGAAGTCGAAGTGAGTTTTAACTCAGCGGCGGATAACCTGGCCGTGGGCAGGCACCAGTCCACTTTGTTGATCACCAACACCGCCAACGGGGCCGGCAGCACGTCGCGACCCGTTTCGGTTTCCGTTTCATCCAACCTGCCCAGTCTCACCGGGGTAGTGCCGAACCCCTTCGGCAGCCAGACCGTTCCGGAAACAGAAATCCGATACACGCTGGGTGGGCAGGCCACCGTCACGGGCCAGATTTTCGACATCCGCGGCCAGCGTGTCCAGGACCTGGGCAGCATGACGGGCGCCGCCGGTGAAAACCATTTCACCTGGGACGGATCCGATCACCTGGGCCGCTCGGCTCCTTCTGGAAAATATGTTTTTGTTCTCAAAGCACTCGGGGTTGAACAAAGGACCAATATCATTCTGATCCGTTAGCCTCGGGCCACTTCTTCCATCAGCTCCAGATGCTTGTCGTACGGCAGGGCGGGCCAGCTTTCGGCGCTGATGGCGCCCTCCTCCCGCGAAATCATGCTGACCTTGTGGGCCGTGGCGTCGTCGGGTGCCTCGTAAATGTCCATGAAATCGTACCGCCCGAGCAGGGCGTAGTGGGAAAGCCATTTCACCTGGGGGCAGGCCTTGTTGACCCGGGCCAGCCAGTCCTTGCCTTTGCCCCGGCGGTCGTTGGCATCCCCGAGGCAGTCGGGGGCGAGTTTGGTCATCAAAACGTACGTGGGCATGATTCCCCTCCTGGAAAAAGACCTGTCTGAAATTTAAACCCAAACGGGAAATCAAGCCACGAGCTGGGGAACAAAAAACCGGACGGGTCGGCAGCAAAAGCCGCGACCCGTCCGGAATGGTTTTCGGCGGTGGTCCGCCTACTTTTTGACCTGCTTCTTCAGCCACTTGGTCGTGACGCTCTTCGGCCGTTCGATCGGCGAGCCCATGGCCCGGTTGATGATCAGCTGCGAGGTCATGCCCATGGCACGGCTGATGGAGAACAGCACCGTGTAGTACGAGAACTCCTTCATGCCGTAGTGGTACAGCAGAGCGCCGCTGCCGGCATCCACGTTGGGCCAAGGATTCTTGGCCTTGCCGTGTTCCTTGAGCACGCCCGGCACGATGTTGTAGATCTTGTCCACCAGCTGCATGATCGGATCATCCGGGAAGTGCTTCATGCCGAAGGCCTTGAAGGCAGTGAAGCGCGGATCGGTGACGCGAAGCACCGCGTGGCCGTAACCCGGAATCACCTTGCCGCTGTTGAGTGTATCCCAGGCGAACTGCTTGAGCTCTGCGTCCGAAGGAACCCCCCGGAACTTCTTCTTCAGCTGGATCACCCAGTTCAGGCATTCCTGGTTGGCCAGGCCGTGCAGGGGGCCGGCCAGACCGTTCAGGCCCGCGGAGACGCTGTAGTAGGTGTCGCTCAGGGCCGAACCCACCAGGTGGCAGGTATGGGCCGAAACGTTGCCGCCTTCATGGTCGCAGTGCAGCACCAGGTACAGGCGCATGCAGTCGGCGAACTCACCGGTTTTGTCCTTGATCCCGAGCATGTGGGCGAAGTTCTCCGCCCAGGTCAGACCCTTCTTGGGACTGATTCTCTTTCCCTTGTTGAAACGCATCCGGTAAACGCCCGCGGCGATGGCCGGCAGCTTGGCCATCAGGTCCAGGCTGTCTTCCATGGTGGGTTTCCAGTAGTCCATCTTGCTAATGCCGGCGTTGTAGGCCTGGACGAACTTGCTTTCCCGCTGCATGCACAGGATGGCCGTGTCGAGCATGCACATGGGGTGGGAGTTCTTGGGCATGGCCTCGAGGACCTTCCACACGTAGGAAGGAACCGAGGCGCGCTTGTTCCATTCCTCGGTCAGGGCCCTGCGGTCCCGGGCATTGGGCAGCTCGCCCGTGCACAGGAGATAGAAGATGTCCTCGGGTGTCTTGTCGACCAGCTTGCCGGCGGGAGTGCCGCGGATCATCAGGCCTTTTTCGGGGGGAACTTCGGAGGTGTCGCAGACCATTCCCTTTACACCCCGCATACCGCCGTATGCCTGAAGGATGGAAACGTCGCTGATCTTTTTAGCGCCGTGCTTCTTGACCAGGTTGCGAATCTCCCTCCGCCAGACGGGTATCTTCTTGTCGAGTGCATTCTGGAGCTTGGCCATGTCGCTCTCCTTGCCTTGGTTCCCGAAACCCCGCCTGGAAAAGAACCAGGGTCATCCATCCGGGTTTCGGCGGTTTACCGCAGTACCCGCCGCCTCCGGAACAAGCCCCATAAAAACAGGAGGGATTTGCACTTGGAGCGACGGGAATATGATCTGTGCAAAACTTAACAGGTGTTTCGGCCGAGATCAACCCGGTCCTAGTGCCCCAAGTAATTTTTATGGAAAATCAAGTTCAGGGAGTTAACATTGGAGGGTTCAATCCCCAATCGGACCCGTCCCTGGAGGACAACATGAGCGCTGTGAAGTACTGCCTGGAAATCCTGGAGAAAGCCATTGTTTTCGAAGAGGAAGGCATGGCCTTTTTCCAGGACCGCGCCGAGAATGCTCCCTCGTCCTTGGAGCGAAATCTCTTCAATTCCCTGGCCAAGGACGAAGCCGGGCACAAGGCCCACCTGGTCAAGATGCGGGACGACGTTCTGCGGGAAAATTCCCTGGAAGTGCTTCCCGATGTTTCCGAAGACCATGTCATGAATGTCCGCTCCATCTTCGACGGCGCCCTGGAAGGGGCCCACGATCCCTACGATTTCCAGCTCGAAGAGCTCGAGATCCTGAAGGGGGCCATGGATGTCGAACGACGGGGTTACCACATGTACGCCAAGGCGGCGGTGGAAGTCGAATCCCCCAGGGCCAAGGAAGTGTTCGAGCACCTCGCCGCCGAGGAACAGAACCACTTCACCCTGCTGAAGAATACCTACGACTTCATGGCCGACCCCGAGGGTTTCGACGGGTTCGACGGCAACGCGATGCTCGACGGCGGCTAGCCCGTGGATCGTTCGGGGGCCCGGGATTTTTTTCGGGACGTTGTCGCCATGGCTCCCATGGCCCTGGGGGGGAACCTGCCCTATCGGCGCCTGTGCCGCGAATACGGGGCCGTGCGCACCTGCAGTGAAATGGTCCTGGCCGACAAGTTCGTCAAGGGCGGAGACCGGCCCCTGGTCCGGCACCATGAAAACGAAACCGACTTCGGGGTGCAGCTGGCCGGCAAGCGCCCCGAGGTGATGGCCGAGGCCGCGCGGATGGCCGTCGACGGCGGGGCCAGTTTTATCGATCTCAATTTCGGCTGTCCCATCGATCTGATCGTCAAACGCGGTGCCGGGGCCGCGCTCCTGAAACGCCCCGGCCGGTTGGCGGAGATCGTCGCGGCCGTCCGCGCCGCCGTCGAGGTTCCCCTTTCAGCCAAACTCCGGCTGGGTTATTCGGAAAAGAAACTCAACGTGGTCGATCTCGCCCTCCGTGCCCAGGAGGCCGGGGCCGACGCCCTGGGTATCCACGGCCGGACCAGGAACCAGCGCTACCGCTTGAATGCCCGCTGGGAATTGATCGACGAGGTGGCTCGTTCGGTCTCCATTCCCATCCTCGGAAACGGGGACCTGCTGACCCCCTGGGACCTGGAGCGGCGGCGCACCGAGACCACCATCACCAGTTTCCTGGTGGCCCGCGGCGCCCTGATCAAACCCTGGATCTTCCGGGAACTGGCCACCGGACAGCCTTGCAACCCTTCGGTGGCCGAACGATGGTCCATCCTGCGCCGCTACTGCGACCTGGCCCTGGAACATTTCGGCGACGACGACAAGGGGACCGCCAGGGCTCGCCAGTTCTTCCTTTGGCACTGGAAATTCTGGCATCGCTTCCGCCCCTGGACGGAAGCCGAGTACGTCGAACATTTTCCCGATTCGTTGATTCAGGCCCGCAATCCCCGGGTCACCGGGACGCCTGATCTGGTGCTGCTGGCCAGTGATGACGAGGCCGATCACCAGCTCATCTGGATGCGTGTTCTTGACAGGGACTACCCCGCCGTCTAGGGTAGCTAAACGGCAATCGGTCCAATAGGGCCCGACAACTCAATAACCTCGGCCGTAGAACCAGCGGAAGTCCGGTGAAAATCCGGCGCGGCCCCGCCACTGTAAGCGGTGACGAAACCTGCATGAAGCCACTGAGTCCGGATACGTCCAAGAGTATGGCGTAGGATTCGGGAAGGCGCAGGGAGTAGATCGACCCGCAAGCCAGGAGACCGGTTCTCGGCCTGCCACCACCTTCGCGGGCGAGGTACGGCTTTGGCGATCATTCCCGGTTCAAAACAAACTCCCTTGGGTCCGCTTCCACCGTTGGCTTGGTGGTGTCTGGCTTGGTGGTGTCTGGCTTGGTGGTGTCTGGCGTCGACGGCTGGCCCGGCTGG
>CBDUDB010000014.1:0-27980 GCA_965365795.1 uncultured bacterium
GCAGATGGGGCCTCTGTCTGATCAGAATCTAGTCGGACTTCGTCTTCAGATCACCTACCCAACCCTTGAACACTATCAGCATGATGGGTGAAATCATTGCCACCAGAGCGAAGATCAGCCACATCTGTTCCGGAGCGCGGACGCCGATAGCCGGGACGAATTTTTGCAGCATGAGTCCGGAGTACAAGGGGACGATGACCTTGGTCAAGAACCAGGGGAACTGCGCCACCCCCATGTAGGCGCCGGTGCGTCCTTCGGGGGCGATCTCGGCGGCGTACTGCAGGAAGCGCGGCTGCCACATGGCTTCGCCGATGGTCATGATGAACAGGTAACCCAGCAGCAGGGGCAAGCTCGTGCCCAGGGACAGAAGGAATGCCGGGGCCGCCATGACGAAGGTCCCGATGATCATCATGTTGTAGACTTTCTTCTTCATGGTCAGGGCCGTGACGATGGGTACGGCGATGAAGATCAAGATCGGGTTCAGATTGGCGAAAATTTCGAATCGCTCACTCACGAAGCCGCCCTCGAACCCCCTTTCGAGGTACTGGGGCAGGATCAGCCAGTTGTAGGTGAACAGGGTTTGCACCGGGATCAGGGCAAAGATGAAGAAGAAGAACTTGGTGTTGCCCAAAGGATGGTTGGCAAACCAGATCCGGACCGGGGTCCCCCAGGCCGGAATGATTAAAAGGGCAATGGTGCCCACGGCGATGGCTGCCCAGACGATGTAGTCTGCCGGACTGGGCAGGAAATGGACGCAGCCGACGAGAACCGCCAGGGTCGCCCACAGGTGAGCGGGGATCTTGGCATCTTCCGGGGCAACTACCGGCGGCGCATCTTTCTTCTTTTCCTCCGTGTCGCCGTCGGCCTTGGCGGCGGCGGCTTTTTCCTCTTCGCGTTCCTTTTCCGCCCGGGCGATGGCCGCCCTTTCCACCTTGGGGGTCAGGATCAAGGCGGTGCAGATCAGGGCCACGAAGGTGATTCCCGTGTAGACCCAGTAGGATCCGGTGATGCCGATGGCGTGTCTGATGGGACTGAAGAACGATGGCAGCCAGCCGCCCAGATTCATCAGGGCGTAGAGCATGGCGTAACCCATGGCCGCGGTCTTGCCGCTGGTGAACTTCCTGACGCCCGCGTAGGCTGCGGGCTGATACATGCCGTAACCGATGACCACGATGACGATGCCGATCATCGTCATGAAGTGCAGCGGGGTAAACAACCCGGTTTCCGGGAAGACCAACGGAGCCACCGACCAGACCACCCGGCCCAGCAGCAGAAATACGAAAGCCGACAGCAGGGTGGTCCGGATGCCTTTCTTGTCGGCGATGCCGCCCAAAAAGAACATGGATATGGTGATACCCGCGGTCAGGACCAGGACCATGTGGTGGGATTCCACGTCCGCGTTGGGCACGCCCTGGAAGATGAAATCCGAAAAGTGCATGGCCAGGTAGCCGAGCATCCCGAAATAGACCCAACCCTCGAGAAAATAGGCCAGATTGATTCCCCACAAGGCCCGGGGCGCATGCGCCAGGTCAATGAAGGGCTGGACGATTTCCCTAAGGGGGCTTTGTTTCTTGTCGGCAGGTGTGGCCTGGGCCATGTTCGGACCTTTCGGTTTGGTTTCGTTCGGGCGAAATCCCAAGGGTGGCGAATTCCCAAGGGTATAGGGCGGCCAGAGATGGGTTCAATGGCCTGTCAGGGTCCTCAGGCCGCCCAGTGAATTAACCACACTGCAGGTCAGGAATCCAGAACCGATTCCAATTTCCCGCGGATCTGCCCGCGGACTTCGGCGGCCAATTTTTCACAGGTTTCGAGGGCCGCGGCAGCCCTTTTTCGCGTCTGGGGACCGAAATCGGGTTCGTCGCTCTGGTCAAGCTCCCTGAGGGAATCCAAATTGATCAGGACATTGTAATAGGCACCCTCGGCACCGGCCATGCCGGCCAGGGCGGCCACCCCGGCGTCACTCAGACTGTTGGCGTTGCCTATCTTGCCTATTTCAGCGGCCAACTCGAGCAGGGCCGGCGCTTTTTCCAGAACCGACAGAGGGACCCGGGTGGCTTGCCTGGTGGCCGCAGCGATGGCCAGGTCGCGGGCCTTTTTCTGTTCGGACGAGGACTTGGGCAAGCCGAAACACTCCATGACGGCGTTGAACGCGTTGGTGTCGTCGTCGATGGCCGCCAGGAAAAAGTCTTTCAGGTCCTGGCCGATTTCCGCGATTTCCTTCACCCGGTCCTGGACGCCGGTGTACTTTTTCTTACCGACGGTCAGGTTGCCGACCATGGCGACCAGGCCGGCGGCCTGGGCGGCGCACAACGCGGCGACCGAACCGCCCCCGGGGGCGGGGCTGTCGCTGGACAGCTCGTCCACAAATTCCCGATTGGTCATGGCCACCAGCGGGCCATCGGTAAGCCCGGCCTGGTATTCAATGATCTTCGATTCCGGATCAAAAGGCGTCAGCTCCCGCAGACCCATGCTCTGGATGGCGGTTTCGATGATCATCTTGCGGGGGATGCCCGCCGACTGTCCGGCCTTCTTGAGGTAGTGTTTGCCGGCGGCGATCATGTCGCCTTCGGGGATCAAACCAACCAGTTCGCTGCCGGTGACCCTGGTGCCGCGGTCCCGGGCCGACTGGCAGCAGGCGTCGAAAGCCTGGTGGGGTTTGGTGACGGCGGTGTTGACCAGGTTCATGGAGACCTGCGCCCGCTGGAATTCGGGAATGACCCAGCCCACGGCTTTGCAGGCTTCCAGCCGGTAGGGGCCGGGCACCAGGACGTTCTTGCCCTTGGCGTCCTTGACCAGGTTCCCCTTCGCGTCCCGCTGGGCGCGCCCGGCTTCCTTGATATCCAGGGCGATATTCTGGGCGATGCTCTTGCTCATTGAGTTGATGTTGACGTTGTAGGCCACCAGGAATCCTCGGGCCGAAACATTGGTGGCGCCAGTGCGGGCCGAGTGCTCGTTCCATTCGTTGGGGCCGAAGTCGGGCTGCCATTTTTCGGTGCCCAGCTTGTCGGCCAGGGCTTCGTATTCCCCCCGCCTGACATGGGCCAGGTTGCGCCGCTCCGGTCGGGAGGCGGCATCTTCATACAGGTAGACCGGAATTTTCAGTTCTTCGCCGATCCTTTGCCCGACCTTCCGCGCCAGATCGGCGCATTCTTCCATGGTGACGCCGCTGACCGGAACGAAGGGACAAACGTCCGTAGCCCCGTGGCGGGGATGGGCGCCGGAATGCCGGCTCATGTCGATGAGTTCACTCGCCCGTTTGACCACCCGGAAAGCGGCCTCGGCCACCGGTTCGGGTGGGCCGATGAAGGTGATCACCGTGCGGTTGGTCTCCGCGCCGGGATCCACGTCCAGCAGGTGCACCCCGTCCACTTCATCGATGACGGAGGTCACGCCGTCAATAACCCCCTGATCCCTTCCCTCGCTGATATTGGGGACGCATTCGACAAGTTTCTTCATGGCAAGGACCTCGTGGTTCGTGGCCGGTGGTTCTGGTTTCGCCAGACTGGAAAATAGCCCCACCGGGCGAACAATTCCAGCCTCCAGGGCCGGACACGCGCAAATTGAACGGGCGGGGCGTTTTTGGCCCCCGATGCAACCTTGCGGCTTCTGGTGCGTCTTCAATTCTGGAGGCCGGTTCTGATGACCCGTGCCGCCCGCCGGTGAACCTTATTCCAAGACTCGAAGCTTGCCCCCGGGAGCCGATCATGAAAAAGCCTGGAAAAAGACTCGTTATTGCCCTGGTCGCGATATTTGTCCTGCTGGGAGGTGGCGTGGTCCTGTGGCAGACGGGTATGTTGCCCTTTGTCCCGGGTGGAAAAATGGATGTCGCAGCTGCGGACTCCACCGGAGCGGCCGATGCTGAGGTTGCCGATGAAGATTCCGACGGCGAAAAGGAAGAAAAACCCATTCCGGTGGAGCTGTGCCGGGTTGAAGGCCGCGGCATTTCCTCCTATTACCGGGCGGCCTCGGTCATCGAGGCGGACCGGCTGGTGGAACTGGTGCCCCGCACCAGTGGCCGGGTGCATGTTATCAATGTGGAAGAGGGCGATTGGGTCGAAAACCGCCAGGTTCTGGCGGAACTGGAAAATGATCGCGAGCGCATTCAGGTGCGCAAGGCGGAACTGTCGGTGGCGGACAGGAAACGCATGCTCGATCGCAGCACCGAGATGCTGGCCGAGGAGCTCATCAGCCAGCAGGAATTCGACGACCTGGAATCCGCCTGGCATATGGCCAAGGCCGAACTCGATCTGGCCAGGATCAATCTAGAGGACACCAGGATCCGCTCCTCGTTTGCCGGCCGCATCACCGAACGGAAAATCGTACCCGGGCAGCAGCTGGCCGCCCGGACGCCTGCCTTTACCATCGGCGATTTCACCCCCTTGCGCGTGCGGGTTCATCTGCCCGAAGCCATTGCCCGCAAGGTGAACGCCGGGCAGCGGGTCCTGGTTACTCCCGAGGCCGTGGACAATTCCCTGGAGGCCGTCGTGGAGCGGGTTTCGCCGGTTGTCGATCCGGCCACCAGCACGGTTCGGTTGACCTTGTTGCTGGACGAGACCGAGGCCATCGCCCGTGTGGGGGGATTCGTCAAGGTCCGCATCACCACCGACCAGCACCATGACGCCCTGGCGATTCCCAAACTGGCCCTGGTCGAAGACGGCGCCCTGCGCAGCGTGTTTGTCGCCGAGGCCGACACCGTGCGCAAGGTCGAAATCGAAACCGGTTTGTATGACGAAAGCCACGTCGAGATTCTCGAGGGATTATTCGAAGGCGATTTCGTGGTGATGATGGGGCAGGGGGGGCTCCGCACCGGTTCGCGTATCGAAGCTTTGAACGGTGAAACCATCGGTTACAGCCAGATCCCCAGCGAAGGAGACGACCCCGCCGCTGATCCAGGTGAACTGACAGCCATCGCGAAATCGGAGTGACCGAATGAAAGCGATCCGCTTTGCGGTGACCCATCCGGTAACCGTCTGGATGGTAACCCTTGCCGCCGTGGTGTTCGGAATGACCGCCCTGGGGCGTCTGGACATGCGGCTTCTACCAGAAATCCGCTACCCCAGCCTGACCGTTCAGACCGAATTCCCGGGAACCGCGCCCGTGGACGTGGAAAACCTGGTAACTCGGCCTCTGGAAGAGTCCGTGGGCGTGGTGCCCGGATTACGCAGGGTTCATTCCATCAGCCAGGCCGGCTTGTCCCAGATCACCCTGGAGTTCAACTGGGGAACCGCCATGGACTATGCGGCCCTGGACGTGCGGGAAAAAATCGACCTGGTCCGTCTGCCGGCCGAAGCCACCATACCCCTGCTGTTGAAATACGATCCCGCCCAGGATCCGGTGGTGCGTATCGGTCTGTCGGGTAACGCCACTTTGATCCAGTTGCGCAACGTGGCCGACGACGTCCTGAAAAAGGAGATCGAAGCCCTGGCCGGGGTGGCCGCCGCCAGGGTTTCCGGAGGGTTGGAAGAGGAGATCCGGGTCGAGGTTGATGAAACCCGTCTGGCTTCTCTGGGCATTCCCATCGGTATGGTGACCGAAACCTTGCGGCAGGAAAACATCAACGCTTCCGGTGGGTCCCTTCGTGATCGCAACGCGGAATACATCGTGCGCACCCTTAGCCGCTTCGAGGACCTGGCGGACATCGAACACGTGACCATCGCCAACATCGAGGGTAAGCCGGTCCGACTCGGGGACGTGGCCGACGTCGTGCGCACCCACAAGGAACGCACCACCGTCACCCACATCGACGGACGTGAAAGCGTGGAGATCGCCGTCTACAAGGAAGGGGACGCCAACATCGTCGAGATGGCGCGGGCCACCGGCAGGCATCTCGAAAGTCTGCGGGAACATTTGCCCCAGGGTATGCAACTGGAAATCCTGTTCGACCAGTCCTTGTTCATTGCCCAGGCGGTCAGGGAGGTTCGCAACAACGCGCTGATCGGTGGTCTGCTGGCTGTTCTGGTCCTGTTCGTTTTTCTGCGTGATTTCCGCAGCACCATCATCATCGGCATCGCCATTCCCATTTCCATCGTGGCCACCTTCATCTTGATGCTGACCCGGGGCGTTTCCCTGAACATCATGTCCCTGGGCGGCCTGGCCCTCGGGGTCGGGATGCTGGTGGACAACTCGATCGTTGTTCTGGAATCCATCCACCGGCGCCGGGAAGAGGCGTCCCCGGATGCGAATCAGGCCGAAGTCGCGGTCCGGGGTGCGGGCGAAGTGGCCGGGGCCGTGACGGCCTCCACCCTGACCACCCTGGCCGTATTTGTCCCGATCGTTTTCGTGGTGGTGGGCGTGGCGGGCCAGATTTTTCGGGACCAGGCCCTGACGGTGACCTTTTCCCTTTTGGTTTCCCTGTTCGTGGCCCTGACCTTCACGCCGATGGCCGCCGCCTTTGGACAGAGTTCCCGGGAAGCCGGCCGCCTTGACGATACTCCGGCGCCCAAGGGTTGGTATGCCTCCTGGTCCGTGCATGCGGGACAGGGCCGGCGCCTTTTCCGGTGGTTGAAGTTGACGGGTCTGTTTCTCACCCTCGGGGTGCCTTTGCTCCTGTTGCGTCTGGGCCAGATCCTGGTTTCTGGGTTACGCCACGCAGCCCTGTGGATCATGTGGCCGTTGACCTGGGCCTTCGGGATAATCTTCCCCTGGTTCCAGGGCGTCTACGTGCGGACCCTGGCGGGCGCACTGCGCCACCGCCTGGTGGTTTTGTTCCTGGTGGGAATCCTGGCCGGCGGCGCCGTTTTGATATGGCCCCGTCTTGGCACCGAACTGGTGCCTCCTTTGGCGCGCGGCGAGTTCACCCTGGCTCTGGAAATGCCTGAAGGCACGCCGCTGGGCAAGACCGATGCCGTCATCGGCGACCTGGAAAAAGAACTGTCCGCTTTGCCCGGCATCGACATGGTTGTCGGGGAAGTAGGGGTGTCGCGGGACGGGCAGTCCACCGCCCAGCGCCGGAAGGAAAATCGGGCTGAGGTCCAGGTCCGCCTGACTGAAGCTACCGCGGAAGCGGAGTCCGCCGCCCTGGAAAGAATCCGTGAGGTTCTCCGGGGATATCCGGATCTGCATATGAAGCTGCGTCGCCAATCTCTGTTGACCTTCGGCGCCCCGGTGGAAGTGAACATCTACGGGTACAACCTGGCGGATCTGCAGCGCACTGCGGACGAGGTGGGCCGTCGTCTGGTGGACGTTCCCGGATTGCGGGACATCCGCTTGAGCATGGTTCCCGGGTCACCGGAAGTTCAGGTTTCCTTCGATCGCGACAAGCTGAACCGATACGGGTTGCGGTTGGGCGAAGTATCCGAAACGGTTCGCGGCAAGGTTCGGGGCAACGTCGCCACCCGCTTTCGGGATCGGGAACGCCACGTGGACATCCGGGTCATGAACACCGGTTCCCAGCGGAATACCCTGACCGCGGTCAAGGACCTGATCGTCACCGAACGGGACGGGGTGCCCATCACCCTGGCAAGCCTGGCCACCATGGAAATCGTGACCGGGCCCTCGGAAATCCACCGTCTCAGCAGCAAACGCGTGGCGATTGTCTCGGCCAACCTGTCGGGTCGCGATCTGGGTTCCGTGGCCGAGGATATCCGGGGGCGACTGGCCGATCTGAGCCTGCCCGCCGGCGTGGTCGTGGAGATGGGCGGGCAGAACGATGAGATGGACAGCTCATTTCGCTCCCTGCGTTATGCCATCCTGCTGGCGATTTTCCTGGTCTACCTGGTCATGGCCGCGCAGTTCGAATCCTTCGTCTATCCCCTGATCATCATGTTCACCGTTCCGTTGGCCATGAGCGGGGCCATCTACGCGCTGTACCTGCGGGGTATGAGCATCAGTGTGATCGCCGTTATCGGGGCCATCATGCTGGCCGGCATCGTGGTGAACAACGGCATCGTTCTGGTGGACCGGATCAACCAGTTGAGGCAGGCCGGTCTGCCAATGGGTGAGGCCGTGTTGCGGGCGGGGACCGAGCGTCTGCGGCCGATCCTGATGACGACAGCGACCACCGTCCTGGGCCTGCTGCCCATGGCCCTGGGGCTGGGTGAGGGCGCCGAGTTGCGGGCCCCCCTGGCGGTGACGGTTATCGGGGGTCTGCTGCTGGCCACCCTTTTGACTCTGGTAGTCGTCCCTGTGATCTACACCCTGCTTTCGGGCCGCGGTCCGGTACTTGCGACGATTCCCGCACCGAAGGACAGCTGACATGTGGCTGACCTTCCTCTCCCTCCGCCGCCCCGTTACCTTGGCCATGGCCCTGGCGACGGTGGTTCTGCTGGGCGGGGTCTCCCTGCTGAAGGTTCCCTTGGATTTTCTGCCCCGGGTGGAGTTCCCCTTCATCGCCGTATGGATTCCCTATCAGGGCGGCATTCCTTCAGAAAATGAGCGAGAGATCGTGCGTCCCATCGAGGAAGTGCTGGCCACCCTGGGTGGCGTCCAGCAGATCTTCAGCTACAGCGACGCGAACGACGTCCAGGTTGGCGTGACCTTCGACTGGGGGCGGGACGTGAACCTGCTGCGGATGGAGGTGAAGGAAAAGATCGACCAGATCCGCGGCGAGTTGCCTCCCGACATTCCGCAGATCTTCCTGTTGACCTTCAACACCAATGACATCCCCATCATCGAGGGGAGGATCTCCGCCAAGGGCCGGGACCTTTCCGAAAGCTGGGACCTGATCGACCAGAAGATCATCAGCCCCCTGCAACGCATTCCCGGTGTGGGGCGGGTGAACATCGACGGAGTACTGCCGACGCAGGCTTCGGTGTACTTGCGGTTCGACAAGATCATGGAACACAACGTCGACGTGAACAACCTGTTCGCCGAACTCGAAGCCGCCAACGTGGAATTGACGGTGGGAAGGGTCACCGACAGGGGCCTGCGATATGACCTGCGCACGGTCAGTGGTCTGCGCGGGGTGGAGGACCTGCGGGAACTTCCCATCAACAGCCGGGGCCTGCGACTGAGAGATGTGGCTGAGGTCATCTATGGCGCTCCGGCCCTGCACTATGGCCGGGTGCTCAACCGCGAGCCGGCCATCGCCTTCTGGATCCAGAAGGCCTCCGGTTACAACACGGTG
Source organism: uncultured bacterium (assembly GCA_965365795.1). Classification (GTDB taxonomy): domain Bacteria; phylum Krumholzibacteriota; class Krumholzibacteriia; order LZORAL124-64-63; family LZORAL124-64-63; genus JAGLCY01. Next base: position 9,065 of record CBDUDB010000014.1, read on the forward strand.
GAGGTCTGCCGGGCCGTCGAAAAGGAACTGGAAAGGATCAACCAGGATCCGACCTTGCAGGGCATCAACAGCTTTTCGTTTTTCAACCAGGCCGACCAGATCACCGACTCCTTGCGCAGCCTCCTGCAGGGCGGGCTTTTCGGTTCCATCCTGGCGGTGGCCATTCTGTACCTGTTTCTGCGGCGTTTGAGCATGACCTTGGTGGTGTCCATCGCCATCCCCATATCCATTCTGGGCACCTGCATCTTCCTGTTCCTGTCCGGACGCAGCCTCAACGTGTTGACCATGATGGGCCTGATGCTCGGGGTGGGCATGCTGGTGGACAACGCCGTGGTGGTGCTGGAATCCATCCACCGGCGACAGCACGCCGGGGCCTCGCCCTTGTCGGCTGCCGTGCGCGGCACCAAAGAGGTTGGACGGGCCATCGTGGCTTCGACACTGACGACCATCATCGTCTTTGCGCCCATCGTGGTCAGCAAAGACGATGAAATGGGGGTCTGGCTGGGTGAGGTGGGGGTGACCATCAGCGTGACTCTGCTGCTTTCCCTGCTGGTGAGCCTGACGGTGATTCCCGCCCTTTCGGTCAAGATGACCCGCAGCGGATCCCTGGAACAGGACGCCCGCTGGCTGGTCTGGTTGAAGCGACACTATCTACGCGTCCTGCGCTGGACGGCGGTCCGTCATCCCATCATCACCGCCTTGGTGATCGTTCCGCTGGTCCTGGCGGCCACCGTCGGGGCCATGAAAATCACGAATTTCAAGCCCGATGCCATGGGCGACCAGGGCATCCGCCGGGAGAGCCTGTATATCTCCTGCGAATTCACCGGGCCGGTGGACAAGTACACCTCCCAGGACATGGTGGGGGTCGCCACCCAGTATCTGGAAGGTCGACGGGAAGACCTGGACATTCGCGATCTGTATTCCTATTACGTGGCCGACGGCGGAGGCATCACGCTGTTTTTCAATGAGGGCGTCGTGTCGGACGATTTTTACCAGGTGGTGCGCGAGGATCTCCGCGAAAACCTCCCGGTGCAGGCCGGTCTCGAATACCGGTTTGGCGGGGATGAGGGTCAGGACTCCGGAGCGAAGACTTTTGCGGTGACCATTTCAGGTGAAGAAACCGAATTTTTGCAGGAGTTCGCCGACGAGGCCAAGCGTCGGTTGGGTCTGATCGAGGGCATCGGGGACCTGAAAAGCGATAGCGACGAGGGCAAGTCCGAGATCCAGGTTCAGGTCGATCCGGATCTGGCCGGACGGTACGGCATCTCCCCGGCCACCGTTTCCCAGATCATGGGATTGACCTACCGGGGTGTCCAGCTTCCCCGCCTGCAGACAGGGGAAAAGGAAATCGATCTGGTGGTTTCTTTGCTGCCGGAAGATCGCGAATCCATCGAGAATCTTTCCCTGCTGACCGTGGGCGCCGTCGACGGCCGCCCCGTTCAGCTCAACCAGATCGCCGATTTCCAGTTCGGCAAGAGTCCCGAACGCATTTTTCGCCGGGACCAGCGGACCGGGGTCACGGTTACCGGTACCTGGGAGGGGGACCAGCTGGACGACGCCCTGGCCATCATCCGGCAGATCATGGATGGGATGGACCTGCCTTTCGGTTACAGCTGGAACTTCGGCAACGAGATCATCCGCGCCCAGCAGCAGCAGGGGGAAATGGGCATGAACATGCTGCTGGCTTTGGCGTGCGTCTTTTTTGTCATGGCCAGTCTGTTCGAGTCGTTACTGTATCCGATGGTGGTCATGGGTACGGTACCCTTCGCCTCTCTGGGCGTGTTCTGGCTGATGATGGCCACCGGTACGCCCTTTAATATCATGGCCATGATCGGAATGGTGATTCTCATCGGGATCGTGGTGAACAACGGCATCGTGCTGGTCGATTACATCAACGCACGCCGACGGTCGGGTCTTTCCCTTGACGAGGCCATCGTCCAGGGATGTACCGACCGCCTGCGGCCGATTCTGATGACCGCGGGCACCACCATCCTGGGTCTTTTGCCGCTGGCGGTTTTCCGCGGGGCCCACGTGGGGGATGCCGAATATTACCCCATGGCCCGGGCCATCAGCGGGGGGCTGGCCTCCAGCACTTTGCTAACTCTGCTGGTGATGCCGACCTACTACCGGCTGGCCACGCTCTGGTTCGATCGCCTCCTCAACGGACTGCGCCAGTGGTCCGGAAAGGGCCGAGCCGCCCGGCTTACCGACGGGGGATCCCTCTACGATTGAAAGTTGATTGAAATTGCCAATGCAGGGGTCCGTGAGTATATTTCCGCGCAGCAGGGAGGGAGACTTGTCCGGTCCGGACAGTCATCCCTTTTGTTACTTGCCCAACCGGTCGGCTTTCCGGCCAATTTCGAGTGAAAAAGGTGGATGATTTTTATGTATGCCCATAATCCCATGGATCGAGTGGCCATCTTCATAGATGGGGAAAATATTCACTATAGCGCCAAACATCTGAACATGCGGTTGGACTATCTCAAGCTATGCCGCAAGCTCCGGGGTGATCGCCGTTTGTTGCGGTCGTATTTCTACACGGCTGTCAGTAACCAATCCGAAGGAAAAATCGACTTCATCAATTTCCTTAAATTGAACGGATTCACGGTCGTGACCAAGGAGATCAAATCCTTCAATGACAATGAAGGCAGCAGCCGGAACGTGCGTGGGGCTCTTGACATGGAAATGGCCATCGACGTGCTCGAGCTGGCCGATCATTTGGATACGGTCATTCTTTGCACAGGCGACGGCGATTTCCGGTCCCTGGTATTGGCTCTCGGCCGGCGCGGCATCCACGTCGAGATCTGCGCCTTGCGGGAAATGACCAGCACGGATCTGATTGCCACGGCCGATGCCTATACGGACCTGGCCAGCCTGAAGGACGAGATCGCCCTGGCCGGAGCACCCGCTCCCCACCGCGACATCAAGAATGAGTTGCCGCCTGCCGAAAGCGACGACTTCAACTCCTTCAAGGTGCAGGATACGAGTTTCGATTTCTGACCGGAATCCTGTCCTGTCACCACCAAGCTCACCTGGCCCGGCCATGACAATGGCCGGGCTTGTTTTTATGTTTTGAACCGGGTCAGGTTTTGTCGAGAGCTGCGAGTATGAGTTCCCGGTAGCGTCTCTGGATGAGTCTGGTCAGAACTCCGGCCGAGCCGCAGCCCACGACACGGCCGTCGATGCTGACCACGGGCAGGACCTCACGAACGCTGGAGGCGGTGAACACCTCGTCGGCCGCTTCGAGGTGACTGCGGTCAAGGTCCTTTTTGATCACCTTGATGTTTTCGGCGCCCGCGATGTCGAGAATGCGTTCGCGGGTCCGTCCGGCCAGGAAGCCGCCGCTGCGGACCGGGGTGAACAGTTGGCCGTCAATGACCAGGAAGAGATTGCTGATTGCGCCTTCGAGTAGGAAGCCGCCCTGGTCGGTGAGAATCGCCTCGGGACAACCGGCGGCAGCGGCCCGGCGCAGGGCCCTGAGGGTGGCCAGTGAGTTGAGGGTTTTCAGGGCGGGGAAATTGCCGCGGGCAAATGTAGGATCCAGGGTGACCACAGGAATGCCTTCGTCTTGCCAGCGCTCCAATTCCGGTCCGATGGGAGCGAGAGTGACCAGGACGGTTGACTTGATGGAATCCAGGCCGGCCAACGGCAGAGGATGGTCCGGGTCGCCCCCGCGGCTGACAGTGATCCGGAGGCGGCCGTCCTGTTTTGTCAGTCCATTGACCTCGGCAAGGCGTGTGGCTATAGCGGCGAAGTCCGCCTCGGCCAGGGGCAGGGGAAGGTCCAGTTCCCTGGCGTGGCGCTTTAACCTGCGGCAATGGGCCGCGATATCCGCCGGACGGCCCCCATACAGGCGCAAGGTGGTGTAGATCCCGTCCCCGTACAGGAATCCTCCGTCCCAGACCGAGATAACGGCCGCAGTTGCGTCGACGTACTTCCCGTTCAGATAGACAATCATATCCGTCCTTTGGTCACTGGCCTTTCCAGAGGGTCCCACAGCCGCTCAATTGTGGCAACAGGGCAGTGGCATGGGGTTTTATCGCAGTCGATTATCGTCTTGTTGACACGATCAAACTGTTTGTTATTTTTGCAACAAATGGGATCACCTCGGTCCGCCTTGAAAGCCTCCTGGGGCTTTTGGCCCGGACCGGTGTCGTTCATGCACAGGGAGCCTTCATGTTCGAACAGTTCATTCCCGTCCTGATGGTCCTGGGCGTTGCGATGGGTTTTGCGGCCCTTTTCCTGGGCCTCAGTTTCTGGCTTGGGCCCAAGCGACCGAACCTGCTCAAGGATTCGACCTACGAATGCGGCATACCGGTGCGGGGGACAACCCAGATCCGGTTCTTCGTCCGGTTTTTCCTGGTCGCCCTGTTTTTCCTTCTTTTTGATCTCGAAGCGGTCTTCCTCTATCCCTGGGTCATTCTCTACCAGGGGATGCTCGCTGCCGGACAGGCGACCTTCGCCCTGGCGGAAATGGGAGCCTTCGTACTGGTCCTGCTGGTCGGTTTCGTCTACATCTGGAAGAAAGGCGGGCTCGAATGGCAGTAGATCTCGAAAGCCCCAGTAATTTCATCACCACCCGCTTGAGGCAGGCCGTCAACTGGGGCCGGAAATACAGCCTGTGGCCCCTGCCCTTCGGCGTGGCCTGCTGCGCCATCGAGTTCATGAGCACCGTGTCGTCCTACAACGACATCAGTCGTTTCGGCGCCGAGCTGGTCCGATTTTCGCCGCGGCAGAGTGACCTGATGATCATCGCCGGCACCATCAGCTACAAGCAGGCGCCCATCCTCAAGACGATCTACGAACAGATGGCTGAACCCAAGTGGGTTATCGCCATGGGGGCGTGCGCCAGCAGCGGCGGTTTCTACAACAACTACAGCACGCTGCAGGGGGCAGATCGGGTCATTCCCGTCGACGTTTATGTCGCCGGATGCCCTCCGACTCCCGAGAATCTTTTGTTCGCCCTGACCCAGATCCAGGAAAAGGTCGAGAAAGAGGGCCTGGTGACCGCCGCCGAGCGCCACTCGAATCGGGCGGAGGCCTGACCATCCGGAATATCCTCTAACGACGCGGCGTCCCGGAACCATCGGTCCGACGACCGCCGCAAGGACGGAAGAGCATGAGTCAGAAGCTGGTCGCAAGACTGCAGCAGGAATTCGCCACCGATGTCCGGCCCGTGGTCAACCCTCACGGTGACGAGTCGGTCATTGTCGGTAAAGAAAAACTGACCGAAGTGTTGACCCATCTGCGGGACGTCGAGGGCTGTGAACAGCTGTCCGATGTGGTGGGAGTCGATTACCCGGACCGGGACCAGCGGTTCGAGGTCAATTACCTGCTGCGCTCCTGGAAAAACGATCACCGAATCATCGTCAAGGTCAAAGCCGAAGAAGACGAATCCGTGCCCACGGCCACTGGCATCTACCGCAGTGCCGACTGGCACGAACGCGAGGTGTACGACCTGCTGGGTGTACCCTTCGCCGGACATCCGGATCTGAGGCGCATCCTTTGCCATCACGAATTCGAGGGTCACGCCCTGCGCAAGGATTATCCCATCGAGCAGGGGCAAGAGTGCTCCCGGCCGGAAAACCTTTTCACCGATCAGGATATCGCCGCCGCGGCCCAGCGGGCCACCAATCTGGTGGCCGATCTGGACGGGCCCGTGGACGAAGTGCACCCCAGCGATCTGTTGACCGTGAACGTGGGGCCAAGTCACCCCGCCACGCACGGGGCCCTGAGGGCCGAACTGCTGCTCGATGGCGAGACCATCCTGGAGGCCCGCACCGAGATCGGCTACATCCACCGGTGCTTCGAGAAGGAATCCGAGGACCACACCTGGGCCCAGGTGATGCCCTACACCGATCGCCTGAACTACTGCTCAGCCATGCTCAACAACAGCATCTACGCATCGGCGGTGGAAAAGTTGATCGGGGTCGAAGCCACGCCCCGGACCCAGGCCATCCGGGTGATCGTCAGCGAATTGTCCCGTATCATCGACCACCTGGTCTGTATTTGCGCCAACCTGGTCGATATCGGCGCCCTGACGAACTACTGGTACCTGTACAACGTTCGCGAAAGCATTTACGAATCCCTCGAGAAGCTTTGCGGGTCCCGTCTCACCACGAACTATGCGCGCATCGGCGGCATGAGCCACGATCTGTATGACGGTTTCGATGCCGAGATCCTGACCAAGCTGACCCAGCTGGACGACTGCATCAAGGACGTGATGGATCTGATCGCTCGCAATCGCATCTTCCTGGACCGCACCGTCGACGTGGGTGTCATCAGTCAGGCCGATGCCTTGAGTTTCGGTTTCACTGGACCCTGTCTGCGCGCCACCGGTCTGGAATACGATCTGCGCAAGACCGCGCCCTACTGGGGATACGAGAAATACGACTTCGCCATTCCCACAGGTACGACCGGGGATACCCACGACCGCATCATGGTGCGGATGGCCGAGATGGTTCAGAGTCGTTCCATCATCGTGCAGGCCATGGAGAATTTGCCTGACGGGCCCCTGAACGTGGACGACCACTCGGTGGTCCTGCCTCCCAAGGACAAAGTGTACGGCAGCATCGAAGGCGTCATGAACCAGTTCAAGCTCGTATACGAGGGCATCCAGGTGCCCGCGGGCGAAGCCTACGGCTTTGGCGAAGCCGCCAACGGGGAGCTGGGCTTTTTCGCCGTCTCCGACGGCACCGGCCATCCCTACCGGCTCAAGGTGAGGCCGCCGTGTTTTCCAATATTTTCTTCTTTTGCATTCCTGACCGAGGGCGGAATGATTCCCGATGCCGTCGCGACTCTCGGCAGTCTGAACATTATCGCCGGCGAGCTGGACCGTTGAACGTCCGGTTCCCATGGAAGGTTGTTCGTCGATGAGCAAGCCCGTGAATGAACAGATCGGCTTCACCCTGTCGCCTGAATCCGCGGCCAAGGTCGAGGACCTGATCGCGCGCTACCCGACCAAGGCCAGCGCCCTGATGCCCTGCATCTGGGTGATCATGGACGAGATGGGCTACGTGTCCGAAGGTGGCGTGGATTTTCTGACCGCCAAGCTGGAGCTGACCCGGGCAAGGGTTCACGAAGTCTTGAGTTTTTACACGATGTTTCGCACGGAAGCACAGGCTGAATATACACTTCAGATCTGTCACAACATCAGCTGTCACATCATGGGTGCGCGGCCGATCATTGCCCATCTGGAAAAAAGGCTGGGGATCCGGCTGGGTGAAACCACCCCGGACGGAAAATTTGCCCTGGAGGGGGTCGAGTGCCTCGGCGCCTGTGGATTGGGGCCGTGCCTGCAACTGGGCAAACACCTTTACGAGCACCTCACGCCCGAAAAGACCGACGATCTGCTGGATAGTCTGCGCAAGGGCGTGGTGCCCCGGGCGGACACTGACCGTGAACTGCAGGCTGGAGGGGAGATAAGTTGACCACCAGCGACTACAACATGCTCTCGGCTAGATTCGGACGCTCCGACGGCCACCTGCTGTCGGTGTACGAAGCCGAAGGCGGCTACAAGGCTCTGCGCATGGCGGTGACCATGCCGCCGGCGGAGATCCGTGACGTGGTAAAGGAGGCGGGGTTGCGCGGCCGCGGCGGCGCGGGATTCCCGACCGGTGTCAAGTGGGGCTTCGTGCCCGAAGGTTCCGAAGAAGTCTACTTTTTTGTCAACGCCGACGAGAGCGAGCCGGGCACCTTCAAGGACCGCTTCTGTCTGGACTACGATCCGCATCAGACTCTTGAGGGAACCATCATCAGCTGCTTCGCCGTGCAGGCCAAGCTGGCCTTTATTTACATTCGCGGCGAGTTCGGCTGGCTGGTGGACCGCGTCCAGGCGGCCGTCGACGAGGCCTACGCCGCCGGTTATCTGGGCAAAAACATCCTCGACAGCGGGTTTGATCTGGACGTCATCGTGCACAAGGGAGCCGGCGCCTATATCTGCGGCGAGGAGACGGGACTGATTAATTCGGTGGAAGGCGTGAAGGGCCAGCCCAAGATCAAGCCCCCTTTTCCGGCGGTGTCCGGATTCCTGGATAAACCCACCATCGTCAATAACGTGGAGTCGGTGGCATCGGTACCCTTCATTATCAACAACGGGGCCGAGGCCTACAAAAAATTCGGGACAGAAAAATCCTGCGGCACCAAGCTCTGGTCCGTCAGCGGACCGGTGAAAAATCCCGGCGTCTACGAGGTGCCCCTGGGCATGCCCTTCAAGGAGTTTTTCCACGACTACCTGGGAGGGATGGCCGAAGGCGAGGAACTCAAGGCCGTCATCGTCGGTGGCAGTTCGGTTCCCGTACTGCCCGCAGACGAGATAATGAACTGCAACCTCGATTACGAATCGCTGACGAACGCCGGCACCATGCTGGGTTCAGGCGGGATGATCCTGATCCCGAAGAGTAGCGACATGGTCGAACTGATCCAGGTTCTGATGCATTTCTACTTCGATGAATCCTGCGGCCAGTGTACCCCTTGCCGGGAAGGCACCGGTTGGTTGTACAGGATCGTCAAGAAGCTGCGCCGGGGTGAAGGCACGGCCGGAGATCTGGACCTTCTGGGCCATGTCTGCGACGGCATGGCCGGATTGACCATCTGTCCGCTGTCCGACGCGGCGGTCATGCCCATGCGAAGCTTCATCGATAAATTCCGCCCCGAATTCGAAGCCCTCATCCAGGAGACCGCGCCGGTCGCGCCCACCAGCCGCTGGCCGCGGGGCGAGCAGGAGTAACAGGAATGGCCAAACTGACCATTGATGGCAAGGAGATCGAGGTTCCCGACGGAACCAGCCTCTTCGATGCCTGCGGGCAAGCCAGGGGTGAAGCGCTGCCCCACTTCTGCTACCACCCCGACCTGTCCATCGCCGGCGTGTGTCGGCTGTGCCAGGTCGAAATCGAGGGGATGCCCAAGTTGACCATCGCCTGCAACACCACCGTTCGCGACGGCATGGTGGTGCAAACGCGCAGCGAAAAGGTCACCAAGGCTTCCCGACAGATTCTGGAGATGCACCTGATCAACCACCCGGTCGACTGCCCCATCTGCGACCAGGCCGGCGAGTGCGGGCTGCAAAACCAGTACATGGGCCACGGGCTTTACGATTCCAAGATTGCCATCGACGGCAAGGTGAACAAGGGCAAGGCCGAGGTCATCGGTCCCTACGTGATCCTCGACCAGGAACGCTGTGTTCTGTGCAGCCGCTGCGTTCGGTTTTGCAACGAGGTGACCGGCACCGGGGAATTGGGCATCTTTAACCGCGGCGACCGAGCCGAAATCGGCACCGCCCCCGGCGTCGAACTGGACAACAACTACAGCATGAACACGGTGGACATCTGCCCCGTGGGCGCCCTGACCAGCCGGGATTTCCGTTTCCAGAAGAGGGTCTGGATGCTCAAGGCCGCCGACAGCGTCTGCCCCGGCTGCGCCACCGGCTGCAACGTGCGCCTCGATCACGAAGCCGGCCGCCTTTACCGGCTGAAGCCCCGCTACAACCCGGAAGTCAACGGGCGCTGGATGTGCGATGTGGGCCGCATGACCTACAAGGCGGTCCACGAGGAGAGCCGGCTGGGTGACCCGCACGCTGCTGGACAAACAGGAAACTGGGCCGAAGTACCCGGCGCGGTGGCCGACCTGGGGGCCAAGGACGGGTTCGCCCTGGTTGTCGCCAGTCCTTTTCAGAGTCTCGAGGAGATGTACCTGCTGAAGACCCTGGCCGGTGGTGGGTCCGTGCACGGAGGGTTGAGCGGCTCGCATCTGGGCGATAACGACGACCTCTTGCTGGATTCCGACCGCACGCCCAATCGCCACGGTTTGACTCTGCTGGGGATCGAACAAGGTAACGGGTCGGCCCTGGCCGGCCGGATCAAGGATTCCCAGGGACCGATTTTGATCCACGGAGGCGATCCCGCCGCGGATCCCGCGGTGGCCGCCGCTTTATCCGGCCGCCAGGTGGTCTACATCGGAACCCATGACAACGCCACCGCCGCGGTGGCCGCCGTGGTTCTGCCCGGGGCCATGTGGGCGGAAAAGGCGGGGATATTCGTCAACAAGAGCGGCCGACTCCAGGAATTCAAGCAGAGCGTAGCCCGGCATGGTAATGCCCGCGAAGACTGGCGCATCCTGGCCGAACTGATGACCGTCACCGGCAAGGAAGGGGCGCCCGGCAGTCTGAAAGCCGTGCGAACCGACTTGAACGCGGTGGTCGACGGCGCGGACCTGAACAAACTTCCCCAACGAGGATTCGTGCCCGGGGGTGAAAACCGATGACCATCGTATTCGACACGCTTGCCAAGATTGGCTTTTTCTTCGTCATGATCATGGGCATGGTGGTCGTCTTGATCTGGATGGAGCGCAAAGGCTCGGCCTTCATTCAGGACCGGACAGGACCGAACCGGGCGGCCATCGGCGGCGTCCGGCTGGCCGGCCTGGTCCATCCCGTGGCCGACGTTCTCAAACTTCTTTTCAAGGAAGACGTCACCCCCGCCAACCGGCACCAGGCTCTCTACAATCTGGCGCCCTGGATCGGCATGACGGTCGCGATGAGCACCTACCTGGTGATTCCCTTCGGGGATTTCATCACCGTCGCCGGCCGTCAGGTTCCCCTGGTGGTTGCGGATCTCAATGTGGGGCTGCTTTACATTCTGGCGATCTCCAGCCTGGCCACTTACGGCACGGTGATGGCGGGCTGGGCGGCCAGCAACAAGTTCTCTTTCCTGGGTGGCATTCGCGCCACCAGCCAGATGATCAGTTACGAGATCAGCATGGGCTTGGCCCTGATGGGGCTGGTCCTGGTCTTTTCAAGCCTGCGGCTGACCGACATCGCGGCCGGACAGGGCGACCTGATCCTGGGCTTCTTGCCCAAGTGGGGCGTGGTGGTCCAGCCGGTGGGTTTCATCCTCTTCATCGTGGCCGTTTTTGCCGAGACCAATCGCAATCCCTTCGACATGCCCGAAGGCGAATCGGAGATCGTGGCCGGGGTTCACCTGGAATACAGTTCCATGAAGTTCGCCCTGTTTTTCATGGCCGAATACGCGCACATGGTCGTGGGCGCGGCGCTGATCGCCACCTTCTATTTCGGCGGGTACCAGATTCCCTGGCTGCCCCGGCCGCTCATTGAAGCCAACGCCGGTCTGATCCTGACCCTGGAACTGATCGGCCTGGCGGTGGTGGCCCTGCTGATCGCGGTTTTGTTTTTCCGCCGTGTCTCGGCGGAAAAAGGAAAGTTCGGCGATGCCCGCGACCGCGAGCCCGTACTCGGAGCGGGCCTGTGGGTTCTGGTGGCCGTGGCCGCCGTGGCGGGCCTCGGGCTGAAGCCCTGGACCATCGGTCCGGTGGGGGCGGAAATGGTGGCTTCCCTGCTGCAAATCCTGTCCTTCGTGGCCAAGGTCGTATTTTTCGCCTGGCTGTTCATCTGGGTCCGCTGGACCCTGCCGCGATTCCGTTACGACCAGCTGATGCATCTCGGCTGGAAGGTCTGGCTGCCTTTGGGCCTGGCGAATCTGGTCATCACCGCCGTCGTGATGGCGATTGTCTGACACGAGGAGTGCCATGAGTTTCGAAGGATTACCCAAGGGTTCGTGCGACAAGAAGAAGTCGTTCCGTGAATCCATATACCTGTGGGAGATCGTGCGGGGGCTGGGGGTGACGGCCAGGCACCTGGTCCGCAATATCCTGCACACCGACGACATGCCCACCATGCAGTACCCCGAGGAGAAACGGGTGTACGGGGACCGTTTCCGCGGCCGCCATCGCCTGATGCAGCGGGAAGACGGCACGCCTAAATGCGTGGCCTGCCAGATGTGCTCGACCTACTGCCCGGCCGACTGCATCGAGATCGTGGGGGCCGAACATCCCGATCCGAAGATCGAAAAGTACCCTCTGACCTTCGACATCGATCTGCTGCGCTGTGTTTATTGCGGGCTGTGTGAAGAGGCTTGTCCTTGCGACGCCATTCGCCTGGATACTGGAATTTACGAGATCGCCGCGGACCACCGCGACAAATTTGTCGTCGACAAGGATTTTCTCCTTAACAACGACACCGACGGAACCCTCTGACCTGGCGGGTCGGAGTCGATCGCTGAAAGGCTGGACATGGAAGGTATTCTGTTCTGGGTTTGCGGTGCACTGATGGTTTTCGGGGGCGTGATGATGGTGGTGCAGCGCAACGCCGTGGTTTCGGCGGTGTGGCTGATCTTCGCCTTCATCTGCGCGGCCGGGATCTTCGCCCTGCTGTCGGCGCCCTTTCTGGCGGTCATGCAAATTCTGGTCTACGCCGGTGCCATCATGGTCCTGTTCCTGTTCGTGATCATGATGCTGCAGGGGCCCGTGCTCGAAGGCGAGCGGAAACGCCTGGCGCCTCTCATGTGGCCCGCCGTGGCCATACCGCCTGCGGCGGTGGTGGTCATGGTCATCGGTTATGTCAAGCGAAACGGCTTGACCGGCTGGGGCGGACCGGCGCCGGAAGGTTTCGGCTCCCCCACCCACGTGGCCGGGCTGCTGCTGGGAAAATACCTCCTGGCCTTCGAATTGATTTCCATCGTCTTGCTGGTCGCCATCATCGGCGCCCTGTTCGTGGGCAAGGATGAAAGGAAACTGCCGTGGAAATAACCCTGACCCATTACCTGATGCTGGCCATGGTGGTATTTTTGACCGGGATGATCGGGTTCATTGTGCGGCGCAACGCCATCGTCATGCTGATGTGCGTCGAGCTAATGCTTAGCTCGGTGAACATCGTGTTCGCGGCCTACAGCCGGTTTCATGCCAACGCCGACGGACACGTGTTTGTCCTGATGAATTTCGCCGTCGCGGCCGCCGAAGCGGCCATCGGTCTGGCCATCCTGGTGGAGATTTACCGCCGCCGCCGCACCGTCAACGTCGATGACTTCAAAACCCTGATGGAGTAAAGCAGTGGAAAGCCACACGACCGAAACATTGCTCAGATGGATCGTCCTGGTGCCCCTGCTGGGGGCAGCTGTCGGCGGACTGTTGAACCGCCGCCTTCCCAAAAAGTTGGCCGGACTGCTGGCCTGTGGGGCGGTTGGTGTCAGCTTCGCCTTGTCGGTCACGGTGTTCCTGCGCCTGACGCGCCTGCCGGCTGCCGAACGATTTGTCAGTGATACCCTGACCACCTGGATCGGGTTCGGAAACCTGCAGATCGACCTGGGCTTTTCCATGGATCCCTTGAGTGGGGTGATGGCCTTGGTCGTGACCGGGGTGGGATTTTTGATCCACATCTACTCCCTGGGTTACATGGCCCATGACGAGGGATTCAGCCGCTTCTTCGCCTACCTGAACCTGTTCATCTTCGCCATGATGACCCTGGTGCTGGGGGAGAACCTGCTCATGCTCTTCGTGGGCTGGGAGGGCGTGGGGCTCTGCTCGTACCTCTTGATCTCCTTCTGGTTCAACGACGAAGCCAATGCCGCGGCGGGCAAGAAGGCCTTCATCGTCAACCGGATCGGCGATTTTGGTTTCCTGCTGGGCCTGTTCCTGATCGGAGTGACCCTGCTGCCTCACCTGGGCGCCGGGGAAGGGGTTTTCAGCTTCCGGGTTCTCCAGCACCACGCGGGTGTTCTGGCCCCTGTCGCCACGGCTATTTGCCTGCTGCTGTTTCTGGGAGCCACGGGCAAGTCGGCTCAGATTCCCCTGCACATCTGGCTGCCTGACGCCATGGCCGGCCCTACGCCGGTCAGCGCCCTGATCCACGCCGCCACCATGGTAACGGCCGGGGTGTACATGGTCGCGCGCATGAATTTCCTGTTTGTCCTGTCACCCACCGCAATGCACGTGGTGGCTGTCGTCGGCGTGGTCACGGCCATTTTCGCCTCGACCATCGCCTTGACGCAGAACGACATCAAGAAGGTCCTGGCCTATTCCACCGTCAGCCAGCTGGGTTACATGATGCTGGCCTGCGGCGTGGGGGCCTTCGGGGTCGCCATCTTCCACGTCATGACTCATGCCTTCTTCAAGGCCCTGCTGTTCCTCGGTTCCGGGTCGGTGATCCACGCCATGAGCAACGAGCAGGACATGCGCATCATGGGTGGCTTGAAGAACAAGCTTCCGGTGACCTACTGGACGTTTTTCGTCGGGACCCTGGCCATCGCCGGCGTCTTTCCCCTGGCCGGATTTTTCAGCAAGGACGAGATCCTCTGGAAAGCCTTCAGTAGCGAACTGGGCGGGGTGCTGCCCTGGGCTCTGGGGTTCCTGGCCGCCGGGCTGACCGCCTTCTACATGATGCGTTTGGTCGTGCTGACCTTCTACGGTGAGAACCGGGCCAGCTCCGAGGTCAAAAGCCACATCCACGAATCCCCGGCCACCATGACCATGCCTCTGGTAGTCCTGGCGGTACTGTCGATCGTAGGCGGCTGGATCGGCTGGCCCCACTTCATGGGTGGGGGCGCCTGGTTCGAGCAGTGGCTGGAGCCCGTTTTCGCCGGCGGACAGGGAGTGCACGAAGCGGTAGCCCACGGCGCCGGTCATGCTGCTGGTCCGGCTGCTAGTCATGCAATGGCCCACGACACCACCATGGAGTGGATCCTCGCCGGAGCTTCTCTGGCCTGGGGGCTGCTCGGCTTGGGGTTGGGCTATTTCGTCTACATGAAAAAAATCTCGATCGCCACTTCCCTGCGGAAGATGGCCGGCGGGTTCCCGCACAAGGTCCTGCTCAACAAGTACTACGTGGACGAGGCTTACGAAGGCACTTTCATTCGTCCGGGTTATCTATTGTCGAAAAAGGTTTTATGGAAGATCGTGGATGCTGGCATGATCGACGGTCTTCTGGTCAATGGTTCCGCCCTCACTGTGGCGATCACCGGGTCGATGCTCCGCCTGTTCCAGAACGGAATGGTCCGCTTCTACGCCTGGTCGTTCACCATCGGGGTCACGGTATTTGTCCTTTACCTCAGTTTCTCGGGCTAGGAGGACGCCGGTTTGTCGCTGATAACTGATCACATCCTTACTTGGGTCACGTTCCTTCCGCTGCTGGGCTCAGTGCTTTTGTGGACGGTGGTCCGACGTGATTCATTCGCTCGTGTTTTTGCGCTGCTGGTGGCGCTGGCGGATTTTGTCCTGTCGCTTCACCTGTGGTTCCACTTCGACAGCAGCCGTGGCGACGACCAATTCGTCGAGAAGGTCGCCTGGCTGTTCAACGGTCAGATCAGCTACCACCTGGGGACCGACGGTATCAGCCTGGTGCTGGTGATGCTGACGACATTCCTGGGGCCGCTGATCATCCTGTCGACCTGGAAGGCGGTCACCAGCCGCGTGCGGGAATTCCTGGCCTTCTTCCTGTTCCTTCAGACGGCCATGCTGGGCACCTTCTTTGCCCGGGACATGCTGCTGTTCTACGTGTTCTGGGAAGCCATGCTGATTCCGATGTACTTCATCATCGGCATCTGGGGCGGGCAGCGACGCATTTACGCGGCAGTGAAGTTTTTCATCTTCACCATGGTCGGTTCGGTCTTCATGCTGGTGGGCATCCTGTACCTGTACTTCCAGGCCGGCAGCATGAACCTGTTCGACTTCTTGAACGTCAGCCTGGGGCACGAAGCCCAGCTCTGGTTGTTCGCGGCCTTTTTCCTGGCCTTCGCCATCAAGGTGCCGGTGTTTCCGTTGCATACCTGGCTGCCTGACGCGCACGTCGAGGCGCCCACCGCCGGCTCGGTGGTGCTGGCCGGTGTGCTGCTGAAAATGGGCACCTACGGCATGCTGCGCTTCGCCATGCCCCTGTTTCCCGACGGTGTGGAATTTTTCGCCCCGGCGATCAGCATCCTGGCGGTGATCGGAATCATCTACGGCGCCCTAGTGGCCATGGTGCAGCCGGACGTCAAGAAGCTGGTGGCCTACTCATCGGTCAGCCACCTGGGTTTCGTGGTGCTGGGGCTGTTCAGTCTGACGCCACTGGGCGTGGCCGGCGGCATCTTCACCATGCTCGCTCACGGACTTTCGACCGGCGCGCTGTTCCTTTTGGTCGGGATGATCTACGAACGTCGGCACACCCGGGAAATTTCCGAGTTCGGCGGTTTGGCCCACGAGTTGCCGGTGTATGCGACCTTCTTCATGATCGCCACCCTGGCCAGCGTAGGGCTGCCGGGAATGGCCGGATTCATCGGGGAATTCATGATTCTGTTCGGGACCTTCGGCAGCGAAACCCTGGCCCATTCCCGCCTGATGACCGTGCTGGCCGCCACCGGTGTGGTCCTGGGCGCCATCTACATGCTGTGGATGTACCAGCGTGTATTTTTCGGCAAGCTGGCCAACGAAAAGAACAAGGGACTTCCCGACCTGAGCCTGCGCGAAGTCGCCGTTCTGTTGCCCATCGTGTTTTTCATGTTCTGGCTGGGCGTCCGGCCCGGCTTGATCCTCGACAAGGTGGAAGCCAGCGTGAACACGGTGCTCGCTCCCCTGAACGGCCCGGTGCACTCGCCGCAGCAGGAAACACCTCACCATGCCCGTCACGTCGAACCTGAAACCGGACAGACCCCCGCGGTCTTTGTGATCCGGGACACGGAGAACCAGTGATGAACGAATTTTTCGCACCGAATGTCAGCAGCCAGTGGCCGGATCTGCTGCCTTACCTGATCGTGGCGGGAGGCGGCCTGCTGGTCATGGTGGTGGATTCCTTCGTCCGGACTCTGAAGAAGGACCACCTGTCGTACCTGACCATGTTCATTCTGATCGGTGCGGTCATCGTGCAGATCGTGGGCAAGAGGTCGGACGGAGAACTGCTGGGCGGCATGATGATCACCGGCGATTTCACCCGGTTCTTCAACTACCTGTTTGCCGGCATCGGGGTGATGACCACCATCTTCGCCACCGGACTCTACGACCGCGAGGGGCGTTATCGTCCGGAGTTCTATCCCTTGTTGCTGTTCAGCATCCTGGGCATGATGGTGCTGGTGGCCGCCAACGACTTGCTGACCATTTTTCTCGGCCTGGAGACCATGAGCCTGGCCACCTATATCCTGGTAGGTGGCGTCAGAGGGAACATCCGCAGCAGCGAAGCCGGCTTCAAGTACCTGGTCCTGGGGGGATTCTCCAGCGCCTTTTTGCTGATGGGCATGGCCCTGATTTACGGATTCGCCGGCGGAACCGGATTTTCCGACATCGCCCACGCCCTCAAGACCCAGGATCCGGACGTCCTGATCGTGGGTCTGGGAACGGCCCTGATGCTGGTGGGCTTCGGTTTCAAGGTGGCGATGGTCCCGTTCCACATGTGGACGCCGGATGTCTACGACGGCGCCCCTTCCTACGTCACCGGTTTCATGGCCACGGCCATCAAGTCCGCCGGCATCGCCATCCTGGTTCGCTTCGCCATCCTGATGCAGCCCCAGCTGGCCTTCGCCTGGTATCCCGTGCTGACGGGCCTGGCCATACTCACGATGAGTGTGGGCAACCTGGTCGCCCTGGCCCAGAGCAATATCAAACGCATGCTGGCCTGGTCCAGCGTTGCCCACGCGGGATACCTTCTGCTGGGCGTGGTGACCATGATCTCCCCGCCGGCCGGTGGCAGCGACATGATGATGCGCGGCAAGGATATCGGGGAATCCGCCGGAGCGGCCATTCTCTTCTACCTTGTCGGGTACAGCCTGATGAACCTGGCGGCTTTCGGCATCATCAACGTCATGAGCCACACCAAGGGCGAGGATGCCGATCAGATCAACCGGTACGCCGGGTTGAGCCGCAGCCAGCCCCTGGCCGCCGCCGCCCTGGGCATTGCTCTGCTCTCGCTGGCGGGCATTCCCCCCTTCGTGGGATTCATGGCCAAGTTCTACCTGTTTTCCGCGGTCGTGAAAGCGGGGTTGATTCCCCTGGCCATCGTCGGTGTGATCAATTCCCTGATCTCCGTGTACTACTATCTGCGGGTGCTCGTGGTGATGTACATGAAGGATCCGGAAGAGGACAGCTACCAGGGGACGGAACTGGTGTCGGTGGTCACCTCCGGCGTGTTGGCCCTGCTGGTGATCTGGCTGGGGGTCATGCCCGATGGTTTCCACCGGGCGGCCCTGATCATTTTCAGGCAGTTCCAATTCTAGCCAAGCCCATTCGGTTCGCCTATGATCAGCCCCGTCTTCTGGCGGGGTTGATTTATTGACAAGGAACCCAAAGTTCGATGCTCCTTCTGCTGAACAGTACCAAGACAATGAATCTGACGGCCCCGGTGCCGGCCCGTCTGGTGCCGACCGAACCGAACCACCTGGAAACCGCCCGGCAACTTGCGGGGCCGCTGGCGAAAGTGAGCCTGGCCCGGTTGGAAAACCTGATGGGCGTGAAGGGAAAGTTGGCCGACCAGACCCGGGCCGATCTGGCTTTGTGGGGTAAGCCAGGACGGACCCACCAAATCGCTCTACTGGCTTTCACGGGGCTGGTCTACAAATACCTCGACGCCTCTTCCCTAACGATTCCCCAATGGAGACTGGCCCAGGAAAGCGTGCGCATCCTGTCGGGCCTGTACGGCTTGTTGCGACCCCTGGACGAAGTGGAAGCCTACCGCCTGGAAATGGGCAGCAAGGTCAAGCCCCGCCGGGCCAAGAACTTGACCGAATTCTGGCGACCACGACTGACCGAAGCGGTCAATGCCGAAATGAAGAAGGGGGAGCCCATCATCAGCTTGGCTTCCCAGGAGTACATGAAGGCTCTTGAGGTGAAGAAGCTGGCTGGGCCGGTAATCAGCCCGGTCTTCAAGGAACGGATGTCCGACGGCTCGGTCCGGACCGCCCCCGTCCACGCCAAGATGGCCCGGGGCGCCCTGGCCCGCTACATCCTGACCAGCGGCGCCAAGACCCCCCGTGATTTGCTGGGCTTCGGGGAATTGGGCTGGGAGCCCGTGGATGAACCGCCCGCCAGCGGACCTTGGCTTTTTTCGCGGCCCTTCCGGGCCTGAATTGAAGGAGGCATGATGGCATTCGACCAAGGGGTGGCCCTG
>CBDUDB010000015.1:0-27512 GCA_965365795.1 uncultured bacterium
TGACGACCAGTTATACCCTGATCGTTTTGATGACCATGCTGGCGCCGCAGTGGTGCCGGCGCGGGTCGGCGGTGTGGACCTTGGGGATGACAAAGCTGGCGCTGATTGTGTGGTTGCTGGCGCCGGCTGAGTGGAGGGTGGTGCCGCATCCGGTGTATTTTATGTGGGCGGTTAGCCTGGTGACGTTCTTCTTGGTGGCGGTGCTGGATCGGCGGGGGATTTCCGAGCCTGGAATGGGATAGGTTGTGCCAGGGAAATTGGGTCTGTCGATTGGGCTGTCCCAGATATCCAAACGAGGGCCCCCCGGGGGCCCCTCGTTTTTCCTTTTTATCGAGAGGGTATTTCTTACTGTGAAAACAGCCGGGGTGTAAAATCTCCAACCAGTGACGCACCCCCACGTAAATTTTATAATTTTTTCTGTTTCCCAGGTCTTGGTGTTAAGCAATATGAGGAAATTTGAAGTCCCATCCGGGGACCCGGAAATTTTTAGGGGGAAAAGATGTTGGATTTTGGCAGGTTGGAGGGGCTGTCATTTTTTGGGTGTATAATCGCTTGGGATTAAAGGGTTAGCGGACTCGGCGGATCTGGTTGGTGAAATTCTTAAAATCTCTCCCTTTACACACACTCGCCAAACGACCTCGGAATCGGGCTCTGAGTCTGTAATTCTCTGCTTTTGTCGTGTTTTGCTCAACTGTGGTCTCTGATTGTCTACGAATCTAGGGGAAGTCCACAGGGCATCAGATGAAACCCGGAACTGAACTACACACCAGGTTAGAGAATTGTAAGCAGGGATTTCCGGAATTGGCAGTGAAAACGGTTGGGGCCGGGGGAGTTGTGTCAGGCCCTTGGCATTGATCGGCAGTGGAACGGATTGCCTTTGGTTCCGGGATTGGCTGGGCCTTTGGCTGAAGCCGGGCAGATTAGGCTTTTTCACCGAGAGGGCCCTGCGGGCGGCCCTTTGGCTACCGCCCGCATCGGGATCCGCCAGGCCACCGACCGGCTCTTCCGTTTTGTCGATCCTCAAAGCGGATGCCTGAGCGGATGATCCTGAAACCGCCTATTTGGCTTTAACCATTCCAAAAATGCTAAAAAAAATGAAAAATTGGACTAATTTGCTTGGCCTCTATCCATTCCATATTCTCAGGTATCGCCCGTTTCCAATATTTTGGGTTTTATGGATAGCCAGGGGGGCTGATCATGAAATTTCGCTCAATCGTGTATTCATTTTTTCTTTTCGTTTTTCTCTTTTCTTTCGCCCAGGCCCGCGAAATACCCCGGTATGTTCTTGACGATGAAATGATCCATGGCGGCAATGGAGGCTTGGCCAAGGCCGGCGCCGATACAATCAACCTGATGGCCACCCACGGTGATCCCACCAACGGACCCGGTGAACCGACCTACTTCGGTGACTTCCAAAACTCCGAGGGCTGGTCCGACTGGAACGACTGGACCCACCGGGACCTCACCTTTCCCCCAGTCGGCGATTTCTCCAAAATCTGGACGGGACTCGATGATGTCGATCGCTGCCAATACAATCGCACGCCCCAGGTGGCTTTCATCGACGACGGCATTATCGTACCCGGCACCGGAGGAACCCAGTGCCTGAGTTGGTGCTACGGTCCGGGGGGGTATATCGTCAACACCACCGGGGGGCTGGTGGGGGATGGACATTACCTTAACAACGCCGTGGAATCTCCAGTCATGGCGTGGCCGGCGGCCAACCAGACAGGCGACCCGGACTACGATGGAATATCCTTGGCGTTCACGATCTACGTTCACGAGGAATTGACCTCTGAGTCGCCTGGGATGCTCGTCACCTGGGCGGTTCGGTCCGCGGATACCGATGGCTCCGCCGGCAACGGGGTCCAGGTCATTTCCGAACAATCCTGGAAGGATTTCGGAGGTTTGATATTCGGAGGTCCTTCCTATGACCGGTTCATCCATGACGTGACGGGCCTGATGAATCCCGGACGCGATGAGGTCCAGGTACAGCTGGCTGTCAAAGAACTGGGCTATGTCTGGGGCTGGGATGGAAATGATGGGACGCCGGCTCCTTACTTCGACGATGTGACGGTCAAGGTTTTTCCCTACCTCGGCCCGGGAATGTCGGCTCGCGAGGTTGACCTGGCCCAGGATAATTTCCCGGAGCGGGGCTTCATCGACATGGGCGACCTCGGCTCGCACCATGTCCGGTTCGACATGGCCCAAAACATTTCGCCGGCCCTCCATATGCGAAATGACCCGGGAGACTCCCTGGTGGTTCACATCGCCCCTGTCCGGGCGGGGGCGGGATTCGACGGTCCGATCAAACTGCATTACCTCCTGAAACGCAATGACACCTTCACCGAGGACATGCGCTCCGCCGGTCTGCCTGACCAGGGTTATACCGAAGCGATGCCGGCGGTCGGTACCGGGGGCCAGGTGGTCCCCGATCTGTGGGCGTTCGACCTTCCGGATACGGGTTTCTTGTTCCCCGGCGACGTGCTGCGCTATTATTTTTCGGCCACAGATGCCATCGGAGGTACTGGCGGAAGCGATCCCCAAACGGCCATTCTTCCGGCCGATACCACCGGCTTCAGCACCGACTTCTGGAATCCCCGCGGCTACAACTCGGCCTTCACCGTCCACGCCCTGCCCACGATTCAGGATGACTCCTTCGGTGGTTTCCTGGTTCCGCCCACCCTTTTTATCAATGATTTCGGAACCGGTGGGGGAGAGAACAAATGGTATATCGCCCTGACTCATCTTGGGTTTATAAGGGGTGAACAATACGATATTTTCCACGTCAACAGTCCCCAGTCCGGGGTGGGAAACGGGATCGGTGGTCGGGCCAACTTCCTGTTACTGTCGAGCTACTCTGATATTCTCTACACCAGCGGAGACCTGGGGGAATATACCCTCGCCAATGGTGATTTCCAGCATGACGCCGGCAACGACGTCGGGGTTCTTTTGGACTGGCTCGAAGAAGGTGAAAAGGACATCTTTTTGACTGGCGACGGATTGGCGAGCGACCTCTCCCAGGCCGGGTCCGAAACCGGGTTTTTCCTCGAGGACAAGATGGGGGTCGCTTTTTTTACCTCTGATATCCGCCCGTTTATCGGCAATCAGTCCTCGCCTCTGGTCGAAGTCGTTGCCGACAATCCGGTGTTCCTGCCTTCGGGCTTACTGCTCAATTGGATCGCCTACGGGGGCTGCCCGGACCTCCATACCTTCGACGGAGTCAATGTCACCGGTTCGGCTCAGCGTCTGGCCGAATTCCTGGATCCCAGCGGGATGGCGTTCGATTATTCGGCTTGCACCCTGAACATCCTGGACCCGGGATTGACCCAAAGCCGGGTCATCTCGATGCCCGTGGACCTGATGAATGTCGCCACGAATCCCGACGCGGCGGGCTACCCTTTCCCGGCGCGTGTCCAGTTGTTGAGGGATGTCACCCTGTATTTCGGGCTGATCGGCGAGGGTGACCCTTCAGAGGCGACAGATCTTCCCGGCATTCCATTTGCGACCTCCCTGTTCCCGAATCCCTTCAACCCGACGACCACCATCCACTACTCATTGCCCAGGTCCGGCCACCTGAAATTGAGAATCTACAACGTACGCGGCCAATTGGTCAAAACGCTGATCGACGGTCACCGCCCGGCCGGCCCCGACCAAACTATCGTCTGGGACGGCACGAACAACCTGGGTTCGTCTGCCGCCAGCGGGATCTATTTCTACGAGGCCCGCGCAGCGGGCGAGCTCCGTGTAGGTAAGATGACCCTCCTGAAGTAATTCGGGGGTGGTGCATTACAGACAGGCGAGGGGTTCCCGTTCTATTTGAAATGTCCTCAGGCCTTCGGCCCTGCGGATTATTCAAATAGAACGGGAACCCCTCGCCTGTCTGTAACGTACCTGTCCCTGTTGAAAAATCGATCCGGCCCGATTCTCGATGGAATGGGGAAAAGGCCGTGGTGGTTTTCCTTCCAGACGATCCCCCCCTCCTCCCCGCACTGGGGGTGGGGGAAGGGGGGAGATTGGGCCCGATTTCGTTTAGGGTTAAAAAAAATAGGTCGGATATTTTTCCTCGCTAAACGACCCCGGGGTTTCCTCCCTGTCCTAGCCGCCACGCCAGCCCGCCCCTCGTTTGGGGGGTGTATGGTTTTGGGGCAAATGGTAAATGACTCGAAATGATAGTTTTGCTAAACTAACCAGGCTGAATCAAAGACGAAGGGAATTCCGTCCCAATAGAGTTCCTGCAAATTGGGGCGTATGGGAGAAGGTGCGAAGATCACTTGAAAGGACCTCGGCAATGGTTTGGTATGGTCGATTTAAGCCAACTTTATTTTTTACTATTTTCGTCCTGTGTACGGCATGCAGTTCGAACGACGATAGCCCGAATGATCCCTTTCACCCAGTTCTCAGCACAGAGGCTAAGGAATTTTTTACTGAGCATTGGCAATCCCAATATCTTTTTGAAGCTTTCAAGCCTGGGGGAATAGATGTTGAGCGTGCGGGTGAGGGGGGGGTCTATTTCCCTTCGCATTGGCCAATATCATCCATCGATGAGTTGGATTTGCTTCCGTTATGGGTGACCCGTGAAGAGGATGAGTTTGAGCATATTAAAAATGCCTTGAAGTGGGATCAATTTATTTTCGGTTGGGATGACCCAGAAGGCCTTCGCCTCGATACCGAGCTCACGCAGGTCATCGAGCAGAGCTGGCTGATTGCGACCAGCAGCCTCGCGAAGCGACTGGACGACATATGTGGTCTTCGCGATCTTGCCATTCAGATTTTTCGCCCCGGTGAGGTCTGCCTGATCGGTGAGATAGAGGAAGAAATCCCGCTCCTCGAGCGGGTCGTGCTGAAGGACGGAAGGGACGACCTTTTCTTTCCAGGCGTCGGTTGCGCCGAGGCTTAGATCGACCCACGAGATCATGGTCACGAGGAGTCCCCCGACAATAACGATTCTGCGGAATTCATTCATTGGCCAACCCCCAATCAAAAAATGAAGCAACGATTTCGACGGAAAAGACACCGGGTATACGCCATATTTTCGCCTGTCCAGTGGCTACATTATACCATACTGGTCCACTTACGGGTGGTGGGGCTCTTGCCCCCAACCTGGGTCCAAACCTAGAGCAAAATTGACAGCTTGATCGCGTCCGGGAATAGCCGTCCCTCAGGGCACCAATACCCCCCGCCGCTTCAATGTCCCAGCATGAGCCTGATCCAGCACCGAGTTGATGTCGGCCAAGGCGAATTTTTCCACAAACGGCGAAACCTTGATCCGCCCGTCCCCGATCCACTCCAGCACCTCGGGATAAAGCGTGGCGTCACAACCCCAGTTCCCCTGAACCGTGGCGTCAAAGGCCATCAGATTGCTCAACCGCAACTCCGACTTGGCCAGGGTGAAACCAACCACCGCCAGGTGCGCCCCGAAGTTCAGCAGACCGTAGGCGGTTTCCTGCCCGGGCTTGGTGCCGGAGGTCTCGAAGATGCGCCATCTCACCGGCGGCGCCCCCAGCTCCTTGGCGGCAGCTTTAACCTGCCCCTTGATCTCCTTGAAGCCAAGATCCTTGGTATTGACGACCGCATCGGCCCCGTGTTCGCGGGCCACCGCCAGCTTGGATTCATCGATATCCAGGGCGATCACCTTGGCGCCGACCGCCGCGGCGATTTGCACACCGTGAATGCCGATGCCGCCGGCCCCGATGCATACCGCCAGGTCACCAGGGGCCAGTCCCGAGCTGCGCACAGCCTGGAAGGGGGTGGTGATGGCGTCGGCCACCACCGACAGTTCCCACAGCTCATGTTTGGCCAGCACATTCTCCGGCACCGGGCACACGAACCGCGCCGGCACGGTTACATGAGTAGCAAACCCACCGTGGCGATCGTTGCCGGGCATGACCTGGGAGCGGCAGATTCGGCCGTGACCACCCTTGCACAGGGCGCATTCTCCGCAGGGCATGACCGCCGGAACCAGCACGGCCTTGCCGAGCAGACTTTCATCCACCCCGTCACCCAGTTCCGCGACCTTTCCGCTGATCTCGTGGCCCAAGGCCAGAGGAAGCGCCGCCCGCGTGGGGACGCCCATGTGCAGGAAGGAGATATCAGTGTGGCAAACGCCGCAGCCGGCGACTTCGACTACCACTTCGCCAGGGGGCGGGGCGTCCAGCTTTTCGCTGACGGATTCACAGGGCTCGCCCTGGGCGGTCATGACCCAGCGGGTGATATTCCGGGCAGAGTTGTGGTCGCTCATCAGTTCTCTCCTTGTTGGCTGAGAGGAAGGCTCTGTTCCTTGAAGACCCATAGCGCGGCTCCCGTGGCCCCGGCCAAGATGGGATTGGGAACAGCTTCGACGTGGTTCCCGGTCTTGTTCGCGATGGCGGTCAACACGCCGGGGAAGTATTCGGCCACGCCGCCGGTCACGAAAACCGGATCGGTGAAGCTGCCGATCTCGATGACGCGGTCGGCGATGGATTCGATGCAGCCCAGGGCCACCGATTCCCGCGAAACACCTTCGCGTAGTTTCTCCAGGATGTCCTGACCGGAGAACATGCTGCAATAGCTGCCCACGTGACAGGTCTGGTCGGTGCGGATAGCCATCTCCTGCAGATTGCTGGGATGGACGTCCAGGTGGCGGGCGGCGAAGATCAAAAAAGTACCGATGCCCGCGGCGCAGCGTCGCAGGGTCTGGATGGCGGTGGGCAGGCCCCTTTCATCGACCTCGATCGCCTTGGGATCGCGTCCGCCGATATCGATGACGCACATGGCCTGCTTGTGGTGATGGAAAGCCCCCAGGGCATGGCAGGCAGCGTCTCCCAGGAAAGTCGTGGCCATGGGTACGCAGTTCGCAGCGAAACCGGTGGCGCAGATTCCGAGCGCGTCTTCGACGGCGACCTTGGCATCCTCCAGGGCTACCGGTAAGGCCTCGCTCACCCGGTCCTGGAAGTAGCCCCGTCGCGCCACGATGGAGTTTCCCAAAAGGACACCTTGGTCATTCATCACCACCACCTTGATACACTCGGTGCCCACGTCGACGCCCACGCTGATTTTCGGCTCTGCCATGGGTCCTCCTATCCTTTGGCTCCGGTGGCCAGTTCCTGGATTTCGATGAAGTCACGCAGTTTCTGAACCACCTGGCTCATGGAGAAAAGGCGCAGGTCATGGGTATCGCCTTCGAGGACCAGGGCCTTCAACCCGGTACGCTTGCCCAGGCGGACTTCCAGTCCAAAGCGCACGTTGCTTTGCGAAGGTGTCGTGCGCCCTTCATGGTAGACCACGCCGTCCACGCCGTAGTCGTTGAAGTACTTCACCAGGCGGTCTTCCTTCCAGGCGTCGGACCGGTTGTGGAAGATGCTCGAATAGACCGCGGCCATGCTCTCGATGGGATTCTTGGGATCGATGCCCGGAAAGGCAGCGATGCTGCAGTAGGTCGAGGCCACCACGGCCACCTGGTGGTTCAGGAAAAGATCGGCCAAAGGGCGCAACGCCGGCCAGATGGGCGGTCCTTCCCAGTAGAAACGGAAGCGCTCGCCCGGCACCGCGGCCACGCTGTTGGCCACCCGGTCCTGCACCTCGGCCTTCAGCAGGGTGTAGTACTCGACCGCCGCGGGGGTGCCGCGCATGGTGATCGCGGGGGCCAGGTGGATCAAGGTGTCGAAAAATGTCAGGGGCGAGGGGACGTGGCGGCACAGGGCGAGGATCTCGCCCCACAGGCGCGTGCACTTGTTGGATTCGCGGACCACCGAGGCCAATTTGTCGTAGTCCAGCTTGCGGCTGCATTGTTTTTCCAGGTTTTCCACCATCTGCAGCATCTGCCGGGTGGACACGCCCACTTCCAGTTCACCCACTTCGTGCAGGGAGGCGGGAGGGTGCAGTCCCAGCACCTGTTTGTTGAAATGCCGCCCGTAATACTCGAACCAGCGGATCAGCTGGCTGCCGTAGTTGGTGTTGTAGGTCAGCACATCCGGCGGCGGTGGACCGGCGATGCCGTGCACCGAAACCAGGGGACTGTCCCCTTCGAGCATGGCTCCGATATCGCTGGCCATGGCGCTGTTGGCGAACTGGGAGAATCCTTCCTGAAGGGCCCGGGGAATGTACAGGCCGGATTGGCGACTGGCGCCGATGAGCGCCGCGTGGTTCTCCGGAAAATAAACGGCCAGATCCATGGCGCGCAGGATTTCCACGGGGCCGGTGCCGGAACACCAGGCCACCTGCCGGTCGGGATCGTCACTGGCCTGTTGCAGTTCGCGGTAGTAGCCGGTGATCAATTCCTTCAGCTTGGGGGCCGTTTCCAGAGGAACCCTGCTGTCGGGCATGCCGCCGCCGGGCGCGGGCCGTATGGGCCGCAAGGCCATGGCGGAACGCTTCTGGGGGGCGGCGGAAGTATCGCCGTTTTCATCCGAGCTCTGGGCCGCCGCCCTCAGAGTAGCCGCCACCTCCTGCTTGCGCAGGAAACTCACGTTTTCCCGTGAGTGGATGAAGTTGACCAGACCGCGGTTGTGGGGAGCGTCCAGGCCCAGCTTTTCCGCCTCGCGCACCACCGCTCCGTTGATCGCATCGACCTCGGTGCGATAGGAGCGCGCCAGGTCCTGCCACATGGAGGGTCGATTTTTTCCCAGGGCCGTCTGCGATCCCACGACGGGAGCGTAGGGGTCTTCTTCATTGACGATGGGCACGCCGCGCGCCTTCATCACCGCGATGATCTCCATGCACAGGTCGCGCATGAAATCCTGCAGGTGGGGGTCGTCCAGCAGTTCGCGGCAGGTCAGGCCCGTCAGGGCCGAAACGGGATTGACCACGGCGTTGTGCAGAAGTTTCTGCCAGATCACGTCGTCAATCTGCTCGGCGACCTCGGTGTTCAGGCCGGAGCGGCGGAACATTTCGCCCACCGCGAGAATCTCGGGGGTGATCTCACCCTCATAGGGGGCGATCTGGATCGGTTTGATACCCGGCCGGTACCGGATGCGGTTCGGCCCCACGTGCTGGATGCTGTGGTAAGTGATGCCGCTCAGGATCTGGCGCGGTTCGATGATTTCCGCCATGGTGTCCGTGTTGCCGATGCCGTTCTGCATGGACAGGACAAATGTGTCAGACCCGATCACGGGTATGGCGGCTCGCAGAGCGACCTCGGTCTGATAACTCTTGACCGAGATAAAGACCAGATCGGCCACGGGCAGGCCCTCGAAACTGGTGACCACCTTCACCGGTACGCAGGCCTCGCCTTTATTGACTTCCGCCACGAAGAGACCCGTTTCATTCAGCAGCTGGGTGCGGGCTTCGTTGATTTCGACGAGGGTGACGTCCTCCCCGCCGGAGGTCAGTTGAGCGCCGACCAGCCCGCCAAGTGCTCCAGCGCCCACAATGATGATCTTCATGCGTTCCTCCATTTGGGGGCCCGTTTGCCGTAGAAGGCCTCGATGCCTTCGACGGGGTCGGCCGAGGTCATCAGTTCCTCCAGGAAGACCTTTTCCGCCTGGTCCATCAGCGCGGGGAAGGAGCCGGGCCGGCTGGCCTTCAAGGTGCGGGTGTTCAGGCGCAGCACCAGCGGGCTGGCCGCGCGGAAATCATCCAGGGTGCTTTCGAGGGCGTCGTTCAGCTCCTCGGCCGCGACCACCTTGCTGACCAGACCCATGGCGGCCATTTCGGCGGCGGTGTAGGGCCTGCCGGAGCAGGTGATCTCCATGGCTCTGGCGCGACCCACCAATTCCGGGAGCACGACCACACCCACCGGCGCAAAAAAGCCCAGGCGGATTTCCGGCTGGCCGAACTTGGCTTTTTCGGCGGCCAGGAGCACGTCGGCCATCAGGATGAGTTCAAAGCCCGCACCCATGGCCGCGCCGCCGACGGCCATCACCACGGGGATTTCCAGGGCGTCCAGCTTGCGAAAAAGGCGGCCGAACGACGCAATCATCCCGGCGGCCTGCTCGGGACGGTGTTCGCCCACGTCCGCACCGGCGCAGAAGGCCTTGCCCTCGGCGGTGATGGCCACGGCCTTGACGGTGCTGTCGCCGGCCACGGTTTCCAGCAGGCCGCTCATGTGGTCCATCAGGGCGGCGGACATGATGTTGACCGGGGGATTGTTCAGGTGGAGGTAGGCGACATCATTGTGCACGCGATAATCGACAAGGGCGGGGTTGGTCATGTTCGCTCTCCTCAGTCGGGGTCTACTTTCACCCAGGTGGTGCCGGGCTTTTCCAGGGTGTAGTGAACCTTGATGGCCTCTGATTCCTCGTACATGCGGGGCACCACCTGGACGGGCATGTCGATGGCGATCTCTTTCGGGTCGATCGTGTCACCGAAGCTCGCCAGCAGACGCCCGGTCTCCTCCAGATCCACCACGCCCAGGTGGAAGGGGACGTCGTCCTCGAAGCCGGCGGGTGCCGCGTCGATGGTGGTGTGGGTCATGACGGTGCCCTTGCCGCTCATTTCGGTGTATTCGAACTCACCGTGGCGGCAGGCCGGGCAGTCCGCGCGCGGCGGAAAGGAAACCTCGCCGCATTCGGTGCAACGCGAACCCATCAACCGGCCGTTCTTGAGATGGCGGGCGAAATCCGCAACCTTGGTGTGCGGGCAGTAACTGACTTTGCCGAACCATTCAAACACTTCAGTCCCTCCTCAAGACGTGCACGAAGCAATACTGCCCGATGCCGCCCACGTTGTGGGTCAAGCCGATGTCGGCGTCAGGAACCTGGCGCGGGCCGCACTCGCCCCGCAGCTGGGAAACGATCTCGTAGGTCATGGAAACGCCGGTGGCGCCGATGGGATGGCCCTTGGACTTCAAGCCGCCGTCCACGTTCACCGGCGTGGAGCCCCCGATGTAGGATTGACGCTCTTCGATGAAAGGCCCCCCTTGGCCCTTGGGGCAGAAGCCGAGGTCCTCGTAGGCCATGAGCTCGGCGATGGTGAAGCAGTCGTGAACCTCGGCCACCTTGATGTCGGCTGCCGTGACGCCGGCCATCTTGTAGGCCTGTTCGGCGGCGTCGCGAGCCGACGGCAGGCTGGTCAATTCGGGCCGCCGCAGGACCGACATGCTGGCCGTGGCGCAGCCCAGGCCGTCGAGCCACACGGTGCGGTCGCCGCCTATCTCGCGCGCCTTGCCCTCTGCGGCCAGGATCATCACCGCCGCCCCGTCGGCGTTGGCACAGCAGTCGTAGACGTTCAGCGGCGAGGCCACGGGGTCGGATTCCTGCGCCTTCTGGACGGTGATTTCCTTCTGGAAAAGGGCCTTGGGGTTGCTGGCTCCGTAGAAGTGATTTTTCACCGCCACTGCCGTCAGTTGATCCTTGGTGGTGCCGTATTCGTGGCAGTGCCGCTGGGCGAACATGGCGTAGTAGCCGGGAAAGGTCGTGCCGAAGCCCGATTCCCACTGCACGTCACCCACGCGGCCCATCAGGGCCAGGATCTCGGCGGTGGTCAATTCGGTCATCTTCTGGCAGCCGATCACGGCCACAACCTCGTGCATCCCGGAGTTGATGCTCATCCAGGCGGTGCGCAGGGCGGCCGACCCCGAAGCGCAGGCCACCTCGGTCAGCCAGGTCGGTCGGGGATTCAATCCGAGGTACTCCTGGATCACCCCGGCCAGCGAACGTTGCTTGTGATATTCGGGAACCGAACCGATGACCGAGGCGTCGATGAACTCGGGATCCATCTTCGCATCCGTCAGGGCATCCCGATACGCTTCGTAGGCGAGTTCCTGTACTGTGGCGTCGCTGCGCCGGCCGAAGACCGTGTGCCCGATGCCGATGATTCCAACTCTGGTCATGAAAACCCTCCGCTAGATGTACTGACCGCCGTCAACCTTGATCACTTCACCCGTGATATGACGTGAAAAATCCGAACACAAAAATGCCACGACGTGCGCCACGTCCTCGCAGCTGGCAATGCGTCCGAGCACCGTATCCTGCACCGCCGCGTTGAGAAACTCGGGCGGGATGTCGGCCGCCATCTCGGTGGCCACCATGCCCGGGGCCACCACGTTGACGTTCACGTTGAACTTGCCCAGCTCCTTGGCCAGCGCCTTGCTCAGGGCGTTGTTGCCGCCCTTGGAGGCGGAATAGTTGGTCTGGCCGAACTTGCCCCGCAATCCATTGATGGATGAGATGTTGACGATTTTGCCTGAGCGCTGATCCTTGAAAATCCTGGCGGCGGCGCGGTTATAGGTGAAATACCCCTTGAGGTTGGTGGCGATGACGGCATCCCACTGCTTTTCGCTCATCTTCCAGATCACGCCGTCCCAGGTGATGCCGGCGTTGCAGACGAGGATGTCCAGGCCGCCCAACTCGGCGACGACCTTGGCCACGGTGCTATCGGTTTCCTCACAACTGGTCACATCCGCTTGGAGGGGCAGGGCCCGCCTCCCCATTTTTTCGATTTGGCCGGCCACCTCGGCGGCGGCGTCGGCCCGGCCACGGTAAGTCAAGGCGACATCGCAACCGTTGCGGGCAAGTTCCAGGGCAATCGAGGCGCCGATGCCGCGGCTGCCACCGGTGACGATGGCGACCTTTCCGTCCAGTCCGAGCATCATGGTCGATGTCCTTTCAGTTGAGCCAATTCGGCGGAACTTCTTTGTGGCCGCTCCGTGGTCAGGAGGGCTGATCTCCATTCAAACCATTGAGAACAAGGCTTACCATTTCGTCACCGAGATCCTCGACGGAACTGTCGCGATCCGGGTCATACCACATGAAAATCCAGTTGAGCATGCCGAAGACAAACAAGGCCTTGCGGCGAACACGCCCGTCCGCAGGGGCCTTGGTGGTGTCCACCTCGAGCAACTCGCCGACCACCGCGGCCAGGCAATCGAAGTAGCGGCGACGCAGGTCGGCAATGGCGGTGTATCGTTCACCCTGCAGGGATTCCAGCTCGAAGGTGCAAACCTTCAATTCGGCGAAGTGGCTCGTGAAATAGGCCAGATGGTTCCGGATGAAGCGGCGCAAGCGCGATTTGGCCTCGCCGCCGTCGGCCATGGCCTCTTCCTGAGCCGTGAGCAGGGTACTGAAAGTCCGCTGCTGTATCTTGAAAAGGAGATCTTCCTTGTTCTCGAAGTAGTAATACATTCCGCCCAGGCTGAAGCCGGTCTCACGGGCGACGTGGCGAATCGAGGTCTGGCTGAAACCCTGACGGGCCATCAGGTCAGCTGAAGCACTCAGCAACTTGTCCAGTTTGGGGGCCGTACGGGGA
Organism: uncultured bacterium; assembly: GCA_965365795.1. Lineage (GTDB taxonomy): Bacteria > Krumholzibacteriota > Krumholzibacteriia > LZORAL124-64-63 > LZORAL124-64-63 > JAGLCY01. The sequence goes on from CBDUDB010000015.1 coordinate 13,162, forward strand.
GTGTTTCCCGCCGTACCACCGAGGTTGCCGTTTTCCCTTTCGGTCATGACTTCAGGGTGCCGTTCCTTTCCTTATCTTTCAATCCGGCCAAAATCTTCTCGGGGGTGATGGGAAGCTCGGTCACCCGGACGCCGCAGGCGTCGTAGATGGCATTGCTGATGGCGCCCAGGATGGGGGGCAGGCAGCCTTCGCCGATTTCCTTGGCGCCGAAGGGCCCCCGCGGTTCGTAACTCTCCACGGCGCGTGATTCGATATGGGGACAGTCGGAGATGGTGGGTATCAGGTAACCGTGCAGGTCGGGATTGATCAGCGAACCGTCGGAACGGACCAGCGTGTCTTCGAGAAGGGTTTCGCCCAGGCCCATGATGATGCCGCCTTCAACCTGGCCGTGGAAAGTGACGGGGTTGATTACGGTGCCCGCGTCGCTGAAGTCAAAGAAACGATCCACGGTAACGAAACCCGTGGCCAGGTCCACCGTCACCTCGCAGACCGAGGACGCGAAGCTGTAGGCTGGTGAAGTTCCCACCGCCGCCCCCTTGTACTTCCCGCCGAGCCCGGGTTGCGGCTGGTAATAACCCGTGCCGACCACGGGGCCGTCCTGGGAAAAAGCCAGCCGGGCCGCTTCGCTCCAGCTCATGCCCGTGTCCGGGTTCTCCCGGCTGAAGATCCTGCCGTCGCGCGCGATCAGACCGTCCGGGTCGCAGCCCAGCTTGCGCCCGGCCATCTTGAGGATCGGCCGTTTGGCGTTGGCTGCGGCCATCTTCACCGCATTGCCGCCCATCAGCGTCACGCGGCTGGCATAGGAACCGAGGTCGGTCGGGCCCAGGACCGAATCGCTTTCCGCCAACCAGATCCGGTCGTAGGGAATGCCCAGTTCCTCGGCGGCGATCTGGGGCAGGACCGTGTCACAACCCTGACCGATCTCCGCGGTAGCAATGTGCAGCGAAGCCGCCTTGCCGTCTTCATGAACGCGGATCATGGCGTTGGAGTGGGGGAAGTCGGAACGATAGATGGGATAACCCGCCCCCGAGACGAATCCCCCACACCCGATGCCTATTCCCTTGCCAGGTGGCAGCTTGCCTTGCTTTTCAAGCCAGCCGGTATCATCGCGGGCGCGTTGCAGGGTGGCGGTGAATTCACAGGACGAAACATCCAGGTCGTTCACCGTCTTGGTATTGGGTGTCATGGCGTTTTGCAGCCGGATCGCAATGGGGTCGAGACCAAGATCCTCCGCGGCCATGTCCAGCAGCGATTCCATGGCCCACCGCGGTTGCGGCACACCGTGGCCGCGCATGGCGCCGCTGGCCGGCAGGTTGGTGTACATGCGGAAGCCGTCGTACTGGTAGTTGGGGATGTGATAGAGGGTCGGCAGCATGGAGCCGGCGTAATAGACGGTCACGATGCCGAACGAGGTGTAGGCGCCGCCGTCGAGCAGAATCCGCGACTTGACGGCCGTGATGGTGCCGTCCTTTTTCACCCCCAGCTTCATGTCGATGTACTGCTTGTGACGACCGCGGAAGTGATAGAACATCTCCTCGCGGGTGTACTTCATCATCACGGGCCGGCCGGTCTTTTGGGCCAGGATCACCGCACACAGTTCAAGGGGAGTGGTCTCGGCTTTGACACCGAACCCACCGCCGACCGGTGGCCGGATGATGCGGATGCTGCTCATCGGCAAGTCGAACATGCGGGCGAGCTGGTGCTGGGTGTAGTGCGGAGCCTGGGCCGAAGACCAGATCGTCAGCTTGTGTCCGTGGTGCTCCCAGCGGGCGATGGCGGCGTGAGGCTCAATGGGCGCCTGATAGGGCCGGTTGCCGATGAACCTGTCTTCGACCACGTGGTCGGCCTCGGCGAATCCCTGATCGACATCCCCGAAATGCCATTCCACCCGGGTATTGATGTTGTTGGCGTACTTCGGATTCTCGGGGTGGATTTGAGGGGCGTCAGGCTCCAGTGCGGACTCTGGATCGAAGACGGCGGGCAAGGGTTCGTACTCCACCTCGATCAAGGCCAGGGCTTTCTCGGCTGTTCTCTCATCGACCGCCGCCACGGCGGCTACTTCGTCCCCGACGTACCGCACGCGCTCCTTGGCCAGGATCTGTTCGTCGTAACGGGCGGGGCTGACGCCGTAGTACTTGTCCGTCACGTCCGCACCGGTGATCACTTCCAGCACGCCGGGAACCTGGCGAGCTTTGGAGACGTCGATGCTCTTGATCAATCCATGGGCGATGGGGCTGCCGAGGATCTTCCCGTAGATCATGTCCGGCAGTCTGATGTCGGCGGTGTACTTGGCCCGGCCGGTGGCCTTGTCGGGACCGTCGTAGCGCGTCACGCCGCGGCCGACACAGCTGTGATCCCGCTCCTGGTCCCTCTCCTCGACGGGACCGGGCGTGGTGTCCAGGGGCACGCCCTCGAACTGGCGCCAGCTCTGGATGGCCCGGATCACGCGGGGATAGGTGCCGCACCGGCAAAGATTACCGCCCAGGGCGGTCTTGATCTCCGCCTCGCTGGGTTCGGGGTTGGCGTTGATCAATGCGACCGAACTCATCAGCATACCGGAAGTGCAGAACCCGCACTGCAGGGCGCCGTGCTTGATGAAGGACTTCTGCAGAGGATGCAGGTCTCCAGGCGGAGCGAGGCCCTCGACAGTGGTGATCTCCGATCCGCTGGCCGTCACCGCCAGCACCAGGCAGGAGGTCACCGCCCTGCCGTCCATCAGAACCGTGCAGGCGCCGCAGTCGCCCGCATTGCATCCGCCCTTGGTGCCCGTCAAGCCCAGGTCCTCGCGGATGACATCTTTCAAGCTGGCGCTCGGATCGACGGCCAGGCTGCGCGATTCGCCATTCACGCTCAGGGTGATCAGCGTGGGTTCACTCATGAGGTGCCTTTCTGGGCACGTTCGGCAGCGACGGTCAGAGCCCGGCCGGTCAGCACCTGGACCAGCTGGCGACGATACCCTTCGCTGCCACGCAGATCGCTGATGGGCTGGGATTCTTCGGCGGCCAGGTCAGCCGCTGTGTCAAAGAGTTCCGGTCCTGGGGGTTTTCCGATCAACTCGGCGGCGGTGCGCGTGGCGACCAGGGGAATGGGGGCCACGGAGCTCATCACGACCCGGGCCGAAGAGATCAAGCCGCCTTTCAGGTCAATGCGCGCCGCAACCGCGGCAACCGACAATGCCATACCGCGCCGCAATCCAAATCGCTGGTAACTCGCCCCCGAGCCGGGTGGCTGAGCCGGGATGCGGATCTCACGCAAGACCTCGTCCTTGTCCATGACGGTGACCCGGGGCTCCAGGTGAAATTTCTCGGCGGGTATGGTGCGCTCCCCTTTGCATCCGGCCACGACCAGTTCTGCGCCGGCTGCGATGCTGATGGGGGGAGTGTCGGAACAGGGTACGGCACAGCAGAAGTTGCCGCCCATGGTGCCCAGATTGCGGATCTGAACGGCGGCCATGGTCTCGATGGCTTCGCTCAAGGGGGGGAAAAAATCCTTCACGACTGGTGATTCGGCGATCTCGCTCAAGAGACATAGGGAGCCGATGCACAACCAGTCGTCCTGAACCCGGATGGATTTCAGTTCCGACAGATCATTCAGGCTGATGACATGGCCGACCTTCTTGCGCCCCGACCGCAGATCCACCAGCAGTTCGGTTCCACCGGCCAGGAAGGCGGCATTGAGTTGGTGTTTCAGTCCCAGGGCACAGGCCTCGTCCAGAGTCTGGGGCCTGTGTAGCACGAAATCAGAAGGTGCCATGATTAATCCCGTCAGAACTGTATACCCGGAATTTTGAATCTATTGGTGAATCAGCACGGACTGTGACTGCCTTCAACGCTCCTTTTTCAGGAAAAAGAGGATTCAAACATTCGTTCGATAGAATACCGTTAATGAGATTGAAAGGTCAAGACCCTTAATTCCCCGGTTGTGCCTTCGAAATTGTGTCTGGGCCGATATCGCCCTTTGAAGAGGTCATTTTGATGATTATTTGTTCGTAAATTTTATTTATAATACTACAATCCAGCTGGCTTCCTGCCCAGACACAATTTCAAAGGCACAACCTAAGTAGTTATATATCAACTATATCTACCAGACTTCCGGCCTTCAGTTCGGTGATACCTTCGGGGGCGTCGATGAGCACGTCGGCCGTGACCATACTCTTGAGAATGCTCGATTGCTGAGTGTGGAATGGCCTAACCATAAGCTGGCCATCGGTTTCCTGCAGGATTCCACGCAGAAACTTTCTACGATCCGGCTTCAGATTAAGGGAAACGGACAAAGTGGCCTGGCGGCGGCGGAGCCCGGGTTCCTCTTGGCCCAACATGGATTCGATAAGGAACCCGGCAAAGAGCTTGAAAGTGACCATGCAGGAAACCGGATGACCCGGCAAGCCTAGAACAAAGCGCTTGCCTTGAACCCCGGCGAAGGTGGGCATTCCCGGTTTGATACGAACCTTGTAAAAAATCCGTTTGATTCCAAGTCCCAGCAATATTTCTTGCACAAGATCGTAGTCGCCGACGCTGACGCCCCCGGACAGAACAAGGAGATCGGCGTCGTCGGCCCGGGCGATCTTTCGCTCCAGGGCACCTTGGCGGTCAGGGGCAATGCCGAGGAATCGGGCGTCGGCGCCCAACTCGGTGGCCAGGCCAACCAGGGAATACCCGTTGGCATCATAAATATGGCCGGGCTTCAGGGGTTTTCCCGGTTGAAGAATCTCGCTGCCGGTGGAGATGACACAAACTTTTGGTTTTTTCGATACCTTTACCTTGCTGAGGCCGGTGGAGGCGATCATTCCCATCTCTGCGGCGCCAACCAGGGTGCCGGCTCGCAGGACCCGCTCCCCTTTTTTGACATCTTTTCCGGCAGGGGCCACATGGGCGCCTTTGCCGGGAGTCATCTTGATGAAGACCCTTCCCGGGGTCGATTCGGTATCTTCGACCATAACGACGGTATCAGCCCCTTGGGGCAATGGGGCACCGGTCATGATACGGGCAGCGGTTCCTTTTTTCAGGCGAAACTGGCCGACTTGTCCGGCGGGAATATCCTCCAGGACCTTCAGGTCAACCGGGTCTTTGGGTGAAGCAGTCGCTATATCCGCGGCCTTCACCGCATATCCATCCATGGCCGATCTGTCAAAAGGTGGAATGGAAAGGGGACTGCGGATATCTTCACGCAAGATTCTCCCGAAGCACTTCAGCACTGAAATCTCCTCGGCCTTCACCGGATGGACCCGGGATCTCAGTTTTTTGATGGCTTCGTCCAGGTTTATCATGCCGTCATTCCCTGTGGTGTCATGGTTCAAATGGCAAAAATTGGATCGCGTCCGAGGAGAGGCCACCTCGGGAAGGAAGAATATCTTTTCCCTGACTTCCCTGTCAATGAATCGGACTGAGTGACCTCTGGCATGATTCGATGTCCGAGGCTGCTTGCCTGTGATATAGTCCAGTATCGGTAAGAGAGATGGCGGTATTCTTCCCCATTTCCCTGTCGCGGCAAAGGATAGCCATGCTGAACGATTTCGACCGTTTGAAAAAACGCATCGGAGAGCTGGGCAACCACCACCGCAAGTACATTCACTTCATTTCCCTCCACAAGGATCTGCTCACCGAGCGTCTCGAGGAATCAGGTGCTATCGACGAGGTCCACCTCTGGTCCTGGTCTCCGGACATCGACCTGGAGATGGACCTGGTCCGCGAGATGGGCCGCAACGAGACCGAGCAGCTCAATTTTCTCGGCTGCTACTTTGCGTTCCAGTTGCTCAACCTGAATATCCGAGCCGTGGACGTGCTGCGACTCGGGCTCTCCTCCGGGTCGGACCGTTCCAGTGTCTACCGCGATTTCATGCTGCGGATGGGTCGCGACCTGCGCCGCTTGACCAGCGCCTACATGTCTAGCCTGCTCGGGCTCTTTCTGGATACTGTCGACCAGCCTGAATTCGTGATCTGCGGCGTCGGCACCCGGGCCGACCAGGACGATCTCGATCTCGGCATCATCGACGACGGCAGCGACCGGCGCGACGCGTTAAACAACGCTATAGGCCGGCTGCAGCGGGAGATGCTGCGCCGTGGCATCCCGCTGCACCTTCACCTTTCCGAGCATGTAGGCGAACAGAGTTTTTCCGCCTCCATCGGCGAATACACCCAGCTGCTCAGGGGGGAGATCCAGGACTTCATTATCATCACGGAGATGCTGGGCGCCAGACCCATCGTTGGCAGCAAGGACCTGTTCGAAGAGTTCACCACCCAGGTGACGGACCCCTACTACTATGACCGCGAGGGCGACAACCGGCATCACGAGGGGTACCTGAGGGGCATGATGGGTGAAATCCGCGCCCTGTTGCTGCGCAAGCTCCCCAGCGACAGCGTCCATCCCAAACGGGACGCCCTGCGCAGCATCAAAGGGCTGCTCGCCGCCAAGAAGACCGTGTTCGGTATCAAGGAAGTCAACGCCTGGCGCATCCTCGAGGAGTTGATGGCTCGAGACCATGGTAATTTGCAGACCTACACCGACCTGGAAGACGCCCTCTCCTTCATCGAGGTTTTCCGTTTCCTCTACCAGTTGCTGGAGGTGCAGGAGGAGAAGATCCTGCTCAAAGAGGAAGGTTCCCGCGCCCAGCTCGAATCCCTGGCCAGTCTGATGGGTTACCATGACATAGGTGTGGTCCGTGGCTACGAACACCTGCTCATCCACTACCATGAGCATGTGCAATCGGTTCGCGACGCGGCCATCACGCTGATGTACGACTTGCTGGACCACCTCGAGAGCATCAGCGTCTTCTCGAGCTTTCTTCACGACCCGGATTCCGACAAGGTGCGCTGGCGGAAAAAGAAGAACATCGCTACCGAATTCGTCATGGCCTTGCGCTTCTTCCGGGGAACCCGCTTCTGGGACGACGTCATGCGGCCCATCGAACAACATCGTGAACTTCTGCAAGAGTTCGTCGACGACTTCTCGGCTCTTCCTGCAGATGACCATCAAAGGCTGGTGCAACGGTACGCCAAGTGGGGGGAGGTCACCAGCCTGGTGGTCCTGCGGATGCTGGTGCTGCTGCACCAGCAACGAAATTATATCAACGCCGACACCCTGTTCCGTGAGCTGAGCAGGGCCTTCATTACCCGCATGAGCAAGGTACCGGACGTGATCTCGCGCATGACGGCCGTTTTCGAGCATTACCCGAAGCTGATGAACGATTTCCTGGTGGGGCTGCGCGACGAGGACTGCGAGCGGTTCACCCAGATCTTTGAAGATGAAGTCTGGAACGAGGAGGTGGAGGAGCAACGCAAGAACCTGCTCTACTTCTGTCAGCTCCACTGCTCGTCCAGCCACTACTTCAAGCGATTCCTGCAACGCACCGTCGACAAGTACCCCGAATACGTGCGTCACGTGCACCAGCCCGAACGGCTCAAGATCATCGCCAAGGGGATCTTCGCCCGCATCGATACCTTCCCCACCTTCGCCCGGAAAAAAGAGGAGCTGGGGAGCTATTACGACCTGGAATTCCTGCGCATCGGCCTGGAATGCCGGGAAGGTGCGGACAGCGAGCAGACCAATGCCGAATTCACCGAATTCGTCGACAACTATCTCGAATCGCTTTTCGACATCTGCAAGCAGGAGGTTAGATCACAGGCCGAGATGCGGGTGCGCACGCGCGATCTGCTGGCCATCTACGCCGCGGGCGGCCACGGGCGCAAGCTCGCCTTTGACGATGACTACGATCTGATCATCCTGCTGAATTCCACAGATCCGGAGATCCGCAGCTACTGCGGAAAGATCATGGCCCGCATGAACAGCGAGATCATCAAGCGCGGCACCATGCCCCAGTACCGCTTTGCCGAGCGCTTCGGCAACTACGTCACCACCTTCCAGGAATTGACGGACCTGTTCGAGGCACCGGACGAGGTGGCCTTCATCGACATGTCCCAGCTCATGGGCGCACGCAAGATCGTCGGCAGCAAGAAGTTCGAGTCCGAGCTCTACGAGCGGATCATCCGCCCATATATCCTAGACGACCGGGACAGTTTCGTGCGTCAGATCGCCGGCGAAATCCGCTCCCGGCACCAGGCGGTGGATCAGGGCATCATCTCCCCTCTGGACATCAAGGAGACCAAGGGCGGCTTGCGCGATATCGAGCTGATGCTGCTGATCCTCATGGCCAAGTCGGATCTCTGGCTTCCGGTCACCCAGGAGCTGTACTCCCCCCTGGCGGAACGCCTGCCGAACCGGGCGGGCGATTTGAAGCAGATCTTCAAATCTTTCCGCGACCTGAAACATGTACGGGATATCTACCGTCTGACGGTCGCCGCCGAGGACGCCCTGCTGCCGGAAGAACTCGGCTACCTTGCCGAGGTCCTCGGTTACTGTGATGAAACCGACGGGGAGGAGGGCCTCCGGAAATTTGTCGAAGGGTTGGTCGCGCGGACCGAGCAGGTTTCAAGCCTCGTCTACTCCCTGCTCGATGAGCTAGGGATATGACCGAGGGATCCGCAAGAGAAGGCTACCCCGTCGGGATGCTATGAACCGAGCCCCTGGGCAGCTTCGACGCCGGCTTTGAAGGCGCTCAGGTTCAGTTCCTCGGTCCCCTTGGGCACTCGCGCGAGGATGGCCGCTTCGATCGCCTCCCGGGTAACCACATTGGCCAGCTCGGTAATGACGCCCAGTGACACGATGTTCGCCACCAGCACTTTGCCCACCTTTTCGCGGGCGATTTCGATGATGGGCACCTTGAACACCTTGAATTTGCCTGCGGGGATCTCGGCACAGGCATCCGAATCCACCAGCAGGATACCGTCGTCCTTGAGGTCGGCGTGGTACTTGTTCACCGACTCCTGGGTCAGCGCCAGCAGCAGGTCGATGTTCACCGCCTTGGGATAGTCGATATCCTCGTCCGAGATGATGACCTCGGAGCGGCTGGCGCCTCCGCGGGCCTCCGGGCCGTAGGACTGACTCTGAGTGGCGTTCATGTCGTCGTAGATGGCCGCCGCCTCGGCGAGCACCTTGCCGGCGAGCACGAGCCCCTGACCACCCTCACCGCTCAACCGGACCTCGTAGCGGAAACTCATGCCGACCCTCCCAGCGTTGCGATGAGCTTTTGATACTCTGCCGTGTACTCGGGTTTCTCGATGTCGGTCAAAACGCCGGTGACAATCTTGTCCTCCAGCTCCTCGGCCGTCATCGTGCCCGCCTTCTTCACGCCTACCGATCTCTGGTGAAGGTCCTCGAGCATCTGGACAGGGTCCTTCATGCTGTTGCGACGTCCGAAAACCGTGGGACAGGGGGATATCGCCTCGACAACCGACAGTCCCTTCTTGAGGAGGGCCTGCTCGATGTACTTCGAAAGCTGAATGACACCGTAGGCCGTGCCGCGGGCCACGAAGGATGCCCCCGCGGCTTCAGCTAGTCCGCTGATGTTGAACGGCGCCTCGATGTTGCCAAAGGGAGCGGTGCTGGCCCGCTTGCCCATGGGGGTCGTGGGACTGACCTGGCCGCCGGTCATGCCGTAGATGGAGTTGTTCAGCAGGACGACCGTCAAATCGATATTCCGTCGGGCGGCGTGGATGTAGTGGTTGCCGCCGATCGCGGTGGCGTCGCCGTCGCCGGTGATGACGATCACATGAAGCTTGGGGTTGGCCATCTTGACCCCGGTGGCGAACGGGATGGCCCGGCCGTGGGTGGTGTGCAGGGTGTTGAAATCCACGTATCCCGGCATGCGGCTGGAGCAGCCGATGCCCGAGACCATCACCATGTCGTCCCGTTCCCAGCCCACGCGTTCGACGGCCCGCAGGATCGCCTTCATGACGATGCCGTGCCCGCAGCCCGCGCACCAGATGAGGGGAAACTTCTGTTCCCGCAGGTAGGATGAATAATCGAAGCTGTCCATCACTTCACCGCCTTTTCGATGGCACTCAGGATCTCGGGAGGGCTGATCGGTTCGCCGTTAATCTTGTTCACCTTGGACACCTCGGCCTGTCCGCGGACCGCCCACTCGACCTCGTGCGCGATCTGGCCGAGGTTCATTTCCGGAACGACGATTGTGTCCACTTTTTCACCCATGGCGCGAACTTCAAGGTCGGGGAACGGCCACATGGTTCGCGGCCGCAGGAAGCAGACCTTGATGCCCTTCTCCTGGGCCATCAGCATGGCCCGTTTTGCAGAACGCGCGGTGGAGCCATAGGCGAAGACACCGATGGTGGCGTCATCGTCACCAGCGGTTTCCACCTCGATGATCTCGTCGCGGTAGCGCTCCAGCTTGCGGTTGAGCCGGAGCATCTGCTTTTCGATCTCGACCGGGTTATTGGTGGGGAAGCCGGTCTCGTCGTGGCACAACCCGGTGACGTGGAACCGGTATCCGGAACCGAAGGTGGCCATCTCGGGGATGTCGCTCTCGGTGTGGCGGTAGGGGAGGTAGTCCTCGGGCGGCATGCTCGGCTTGTGCCGTTCGTAGATCTCCAGTTCCTCGTATTCCGGGATCCGGATCTTCTCGCTGATGTGCCCCACGGTCTCGTCCAGCAGCAGGATGACTGGAATACGGAACTTCTCGGTCAGGCTGAAGGCGCGCACGGTGAGGTCGATGGTCTCGGCCACGCTCTGGGGAACGAGGGCGATGATCGGATGGTCGCCATGGGTTCCCCAGCGCGCCTGCATGACGTCCGACTGCTGGGGCATGGTGGGCAACCCGGTGCTCGGCCCGCCACGCATGACGTTCACGATCACGCACGGTACCTCGGTGATGCAGGCGTAACCGATGTTCTCCTGCTTGAGGGAGAACCCCGGACCGCTGGTGGCGGTCATGGACTTGGCCCCGGCGAGGGAGGCGCCGATGACCGCGCCCATGGCGGATATCTCATCCTCCATCTGGATGAACTTGCCGCCGCCGGCCGGCAGCTTGGTCGACAGCTCCTCGGCGATCTCGGAAGACGGCGTGATGGGATAACCCGCGAAGAACTTGAGCCCGGCTGCGAGGGCTGCCTCGGCGCAGGCTTCGTTGCCGGTCATGACCCGGACTCGTTCATCTCTCTTGGTAACTGGCATGGACCAGGATCCTTTCCGCGATCACTTCACGGTGATGGCAAAGTCGGGGCAGCGATGGTCGCAGAATTGACACCTGTTGCAGGCTTCGATATTGACCACGACGGCCACACCATTTTCGAGTGCCAGAACGTCCGTGGGGCAGAACTCGACGCAGATGGCGCAACCCTTGCACCGCTCCAGGTCGATCTCGATCACCGGGGGGGCTTTCTGTTGTGTTTTTTTGTTCACGAGAATCTCCTGTCGAAGCCACCAATCGGTTGCCGGGTTTCGGCAAGTCCGGGACTCCTGAAGAGGCCACGGATCTTGGGCAATAATAGTGCTTTGAACGCGACTCGGGCAAGCAAGTCCCTTGAACTTGGGAACTGTAAATACAACCATAACAGTCTTCTATCGAATTTCATCAGCAGCTTGTTTGACGATATAAACATGCCCCAGTAATCGGACTCCTGACGAAAAAGTTGAGCAAGATCGAAACAAACCGTTTTACCGGTGAGAAGAATAGGCCTCGACCAGCACGTAAGCCGCCTGAAGATACGACGTAGGACAGAGCGGAAAGCACTCCATGCAGCTTTTGCATTCCTTGGAGGCGATCTCGGGAAGGAAGCTGATCTCCTTCCGGATACCGCGGTCGATGAAGCCGACGGCGTTCAGCTTCTTCACCTCGGCGCAGTAGCGGACGCACAGCCCGCAGTGGATGCAGAAGGAAGCCTCCTTGTCGAAACGGTCCCGGTCCGCTCCGTACTCGGCGGCCATCTCCTGCAAAGCGGGGGAGTCGGGGGCGTGGGCCAGTAGCAGTTCCAGCAGGGTCTTGCGGATCCGGTCGATCTTATCGGAACGCGTGCGGACGATCAGATCGGGAGCCACCGTATACACGCAGGACACCACGAGCCGGCTCCAGCCGCCGGTTTCCACCTCGACGATGCACAACCGGCAGCCCCCGAAGGGTTCCAGCGCCTCGTGGAGACAGAGGGTGGGGATCGGGATGCCCGCCCCGTGGGCCGCTTCCAGGATGGTCATGCCCTCGGATGCAACCACTTCCTTGCCGTCGATTTGCAGGCGGATGTCACTCATTTCCCGGCTCCCTTCACGAGCGTCCGCTCTTTCAGGGGAAGGGGATCCGGGACGGGGGCGCCGGAGATCTTCACGACAGCGTCGAACTTGTCCGGGCAGACCTCGAAGCACACGCCGCACGCGTCGCACTTCTGTTGATCGATGACGTGAATCTGTTTCTTGCCGCCTTCGATTCCCTGCGACGGGCACTTCTTCATGCAGATCAGGCACGCCTTGCACTTTTCCGGGTCGATCCAGTACGAGACCAGCCCCTTGCAGGACAGGGCCGGGCACATCTTCTGCTTGATGTGCGCTTCGTACTCGTCGCGGAAGTAACGCAACGTGCTCAAAAACGGATTGGCCGCGCTCTGGCCCAGACCACAAAGCGAAGCCTCGGTCAGGACTTCGGACAGTTCCTCGAGGGTCTCGATGTCACCCTCCCGGCCCTTCCCTTCGCAGATGTTGGTCAGGATCTTGTGCATCTGCCGCAGGCCCTCGCGACAGGGAAGGCACTTGCCGCAGGATTCCTCGGTCAGGAAATTGATGAAGTACCTGGCCACATCCACCATGCAGTTGTCTTCGTCCATGACGATCATGCCGCCCGAGCCCATCATGGAACCCGCGCTGGTCAGCTCATCGAATCCGACTTCCAGATGCAGCATGTCCTCGGGCAGGCAGCCGCCCGACGGCCCTCCCGTTTGCACCGCCTTGAACTTCTTCCCGTCCGGGATGCCCCCTCCGATTTCGAAGATGATGTCCTGCAACGGCATACCCATGGGCACTTCCACCAGGCCGGTGTTCTTGATCTTGCCGACCAGGGAGAAGATCTTCGTGCCCTTGCTTTTTTCGGTGCCGATCTGGGTGAACCAGTCCGCGCCGCGTCCCACGATCAGCGGCACGTTGGCCCAGGTCTCGACGTTGTTCAGCACGGTGGGCTTGCCCCACAGTCCTTTGACGTTGGAGCGGACGTATTTCGGCCGCGGTTCGCCGACCCGGCCCTCGAGTGCCGTCATCAACGCGGTGGACTCACCACAGACAAAGGCACCGGCGCCCTTGTGCACCTTGATGGTGAAGTCGAAACCCGAGCCGAGAATGTCCTCGCCCAGGAGGCCATACTCCTCGGCCTGCGCGATGGCGTGGAGCACATTCTTCACCGCGAGGGGGTACTCCTGCCGGACGTAGATGTAACCCTCGGCCGCGCCGATGGTGAAGCCGCCGATCATCAGGCCCTCGAGAACGGAGTGGGGGTTCCCCTCGAGCAGCGCCCGGTCCATGAACGCCCCGGGATCGCCCTCGTCCGCGTTGACGAGCACGTACTTGGGCTGGCCGGGGGCGTCGCGGGAACCTTCCCACTTGCGCCCCGCGGGAAAACCGGCGCCTCCCCGGCCCCGGAGGTTCGATTTCTTGACCTCTTGCAGCACCGCCTCGGGGCCCATCTCGAACAGCGCCTTGACCAGAGCGGTGTATCCGCCGATGGCCAGGTAGTCGTCGAGGCTGCGCGAGTCGATCAGGATGTTGGTGGCCAGCAAGGTCCGTTCCTGGTGCTTGTAAAACGGGATGTCGGCTTCGTGGACGGCGCGCTCGCCCGTGGCCGGATCCTCGAACAGCAGGCGCTCGACCACTTGATCGCCTTTGATGCTCTGCGCAACGATCTCGGGGACGTCTTCGGGTTTGACCTGGAGGTAGCAGATTTCCTCGGGATGAAGGACCACCACCGGGCCCCGCTCACAAAATCCCGGACAGCCGGTGCCTCTGGTGTCGACTTCGGTCTCGAGTCCCTGCTTTGAAAGCTCGGTCTCGAAGGCGGCGATGACCTCGCTCGCACCCGAGGCCAGGCATCCCGCCCCGGCGCAGATCGAAACGCAGGGTCGGTTCGCGGCTTTCCCGGCGGCGAGTTCTTGCCGGTACTGGTCGAGATCCTGCAGTGTAAGCAACGGCGCCATGGGCATCCTCTATTTGTAGCTCTTCAGTACGTCTTCCGTCTGGGCAGTCGTTACGTTGCCGTGGGTCTTGCCGTCGATCTCGATCACCGGCCCCAGCGCGCAGCAGCCCAGGCAGTTGACGGTCTCCAGGCTGAATTCCAGTTCCATGTCCGTCTCGCCGGGTTTGATACCGGTCAGGTCCTGCACCGTGTCCAGAACTCGTGGTGCGCCGCGGACGTGACAAGCTGTGCCCAGGCAGACGTGTACCTGGTGGCGGCCCTTCGGTACCAGGCTGAACGCCTTGTAGAAGGTGGTGATGTGCTGCACCAACGACAGAGGGACGGCCAACCGTTCGCT
>CBDUDB010000016.1:0-27078 GCA_965365795.1 uncultured bacterium
GGCCTCTTCCTGGACGCCGACTGGAACATCGCCGTACGGACGGGTCTGCACTGCGCGCCCCTGGCCCATGAGGCCCTGGGCACCACACCCCTGGGTTCGGCCCGCTTCAGTTTTGGTCCTTTCAATACCGAGGCCCAGGTGGACGAAGCCGTGACCGCCATGCGGGACATCGCCAAGTAGACCGGTCTTTTTTGGCCAAGAACCGGCCCCGGATTCCAGGAATCCGGGGCCGGCTTTCGTTCAGGCAATGTTCAGAATCGCGGCCTGGCTATTTCTCTACCTTGTGCAGAGTGAAACGCACCCGCCGGTTCTCGGCACGACCCTCGGGCGTGTCGTTGCTGGCCACCGACCTGAAGGGGCCGTAGCTGACGGCGGCGAAACGATCGGGGGAAATGTCCAGGTTGTTGGTCATGTAACGGATCACGGCGCAGGAACGGAAAGCGCCCAGCTCCCAGTTGGAAGGATACTGTTCCTGGTATTCCTCTTTGATCTTCTTGTTGTCGGTGAAACCTTCCACGAACACGTCCCAGTCGGGGTGGTCGCGAACCGTCCGGGCGATGGCCTCCAATGCCGGCACCATGGTATCCAGCACGATGGTTTGGCTGGCGTTGAAGCCCAGGTCTTCCTGGACGGTGATCATGATAACTTCCTCGGACATCTCCACCAGAAGGGCGTTTTCACCCTGGCAATCCTTCAGATTGTTCCGCAGATCTTCGGCAACCTGCTCGCGCTCGTTGATAACAGCGTCCCTGTCCGCCAGATCTTTCTGCATTTCCGCGATCTGGGCGTCCAACTGCATGATCTGCTCTTCATACTCCTTGCTGGAGCAGCCGCCCAGGGCAATAATGGCGACAAGCAGGCCCAGCAGGGCCAAATTCCTGGCTAACTTCTTGTACATGAATCACTCCTTGGTTGAATCCAACCTGACCCGGCTGGCAATTCGAAGTTCGGCAAAACCATCGTTTTCCGAACCGTTCCTACCCAATCTGAACCAATCTGAACCAATCTGAACCAAAACGGTGACCGATTAAAGCCTCTTACAACCCGAGAGAGTAGACATCAACCCCGCCAAAGCTCAAGTTTTTTTTCAGAAATGTTCAATCGAGTTTATTCAGCTCATCGTCGGGCCCGATAACGTCGATTTCGTCACCGGCCCTCAACACCATGGATCCGTCAGGAAGGGGTTTCTTTTCCATGACCGGTTCACCGCCCTCGGTGGCGGCGGGGAGGGTACGTCGGACCTGGACCAGGTTGAGCTTGAACCTGCCCAGCAGTTGGAGGTCGGCCAGACTTTGGTCGATCCAATCGGCGGGAACCTTGATTCTTTTCAGGCTGAAACCCAAGGGCAGTTCCACAAAATCCACCACCGAATCGTGCAGCAAATGCTTGGCCAGGCGCTCCCCCATGTCCTCCTCGGGCTTAATGACCTGATCGGCCCCGACCCGGCGCAGGACGGCATCCTGCATGTCGTTCAGGGCCTTGGCATACACCAGGGGTACGCCGAGGTTTTTGAGATGCATGGTCACCAGAACGGAGGATTCGAAGTTTCCGCCAATGGCCACCACCCCCACATCCATGGCGCCGGCATCGTAGGCCTTCAGATTGGTCAGGTCCGTGGCGTCGAAACCCACGGCCACGGTGACATCCTCGGCCACGGCTTCCACCAGCCTCGTATTTCGGTCAACGGCCAGCACCTCGGCCCCCAGGCGCGACAGGTTCACGGCCAGGGTGCTACCGAATTTGCCCAATCCAACGACGACGATTTTCAACATGCCGCTACTCCCGTGAAATCGACCGTGAATCTCAACCTATCATGACCCGACCCCTGGGTAGACGCACCCGTGGGTCGCGGCTGGCGCCGGTCAAACTGCTGGCCAGGGTCAGCGGACCCAGGCGTCCGACAAACATCAAAACGGCGATGACGATCCGACCGGCCGGCGACAACACACTGGTCATCCCCAGGGACAAGCCCACCGTCCCCAGGGCCGAAAATACCTCGAAGGTGGTTTCCAGGAAAGGCCGGTTCTCGGTGGCCAAAAGGATGAACACCCCCACCGCCGCCAGAACCAATCCCGCCGAAAGCACAAGCATGGAGCGCTGAACGTGGACCTGGTCCAGTTCGCGACGGCCCAGCCTGACCCGGTTCAGGCCCCGACTGATGGAGCGTAAGTTGGCCCAGACGATGGCCACCGCCGTGACCTTTACCCCGCCGGCGGTAGAGCCGGGGGCGCCCCCGATGAACATCAGGACAATTATCAAAAACAGGGAGGCGGGGGCCATCAGGGTCAGATCCATGCTGTTGAAACCCGCAGTGCGGCAGGTAGCCGCCTGGAAAAACGCCTGGGAAACCTTCATGACGATCGGCTGCCCGTCCAAAGCGTGGTTCCATTCGAACCAGGCGATAAAAACAGTTCCGACCACCAGAAGTCCGCCGGATACAATCAGGACCACACGACTGTGCAGGTCCAACCGGACCTTCTGGGCGCCGGGCCTGAGACGCCGACCGCGCATCCAGGCCAGAAGCTGGGCCACCACGCCGAATCCGAGGCCTCCAACAATCAGCAAGCCGGAAACCGTGGCCATGACCAGAGGGGTGTCCTGCAGGCTGATCAGGGAGTCGTTGAAGGTGCTGAAGCCAGCATTGCAGAAGGCGCTCACGGCATGAAACACGGCGGTGAAAATCCTCTCCCCCCGATCGTCAATCACCCCGGCCAGACCCTGGTAAAGTGCAAAAGCCCCAATGAGTTCCATCCCAAGGGTCATGAGAATAATGAAGCGCACGGTTCGACCCACGGCACTGAGCATGGGCACCTGGAAAACCTCCCGTAAAAGACTGCTTTCCCGCACCCCTATTCCCCGGCCGAGCAGCAAGCTCAAAGCGGCCGTCAGGGACATGATGCCCAGCCCACCGAGCTGGATGAGGACCAGGATCACTGTCTGACCGAAAAGGGTAAATCCGCTCCCGGTGTCGCGCACGACCAAACCGGTGACACAGACGGCGCTGGTGGAGGTGAAAAGGGCGTCCAGCGGGGACAAGGACTGCCCCTGGGGTGTGGCCCGGGGCAGCAGAAGAAGCCCCGCCCCCAGAATGATCAGGACCAGAAAGGTCATCACGAAGGCCACCGCCGGGCGCATCCGCAAACTGGCGAAACGACGGTGAAGATGGGGCAACTGGACCGCGAAGACAGCCAGGATATAGACCTGGATGATGATCAGGTAGGCCCGGGTCACCGAACCGAGTGACAGGTATCCCAAGGCGCTGTTCAGCCAGGGGGTGCTTCGACCGGCGACCAGGGTCAGGATTTCCAGGATGAGCAACACCGACAGGGTAAAGGTAGGCCACCTTTCCTTCAGGTAGCGCCTGAAGCTCCCGCTGTCCCGCAAGGAAAGGGCTTGTTCCAGCAGAAACAGGCCGACCGCGGCTCCACTCAACACACTGGCGGCGAGGTGCAACCCGCCGGAGGGATAAAGGCCGTATTCAATGATCAGGCCCGCGGTTCCACACAAACCGGCGACGGCCAGAATCAGGCGTCGGATCATGACACGGCCGCTGGCGTCCAGAAACAAGGCTTCCCAACCTCCGGCGGGGAAGGAATTGCTAAAATTCCTGTTAATCCCGCCCATATTCGAACGATACCAATATCAAAGGATACCCGGTCCGGTCCAGATACCCGGAGCCGTGGGTGCAGTATCCCGTCCACAGGCGGGATCATCCAACGATCTGACGGAAGATTCAACAAGCGAATGCGGAACTCAATGCGGAACTCAACGCGGAACTCTAAGCGAACGGGTTGTGAAATGAAGGTATCGAACCTTTACCTGGGACTGGCCTTGATCGGCGTCTGTCTGGGAATCGCGACTACAGGAGCCGCAGCCAATCCCGCTCCCCTGGATACCCTGAGGGAATACGGAGCCGAGGCCGAGGAACTGGACCCGCGATACGCGGGCGCCGACGTCAATATCAGCCGCAAACTCCTTCCCGAAGCCCAGGCCTCCACCATCGAGAAGTCGCGGGCCCCCAAGATGCCACCCCGTCTGGATGACCCCATGGCCGGCGCCTGGCGTTTTCACCTGGCTCGCCAGGCGGCCATGGCCGACGATCCGACCGGCGTGGCGGAAAATCTGGCCGCGGCCATCGAGGCGGCCCCCGGGCATCCCCGTTACCAATGGTGGCAATCGGTTCAGGCCGTGAAGTCCCTGGATACGGCCACTCTGTTCAAGGTTCTGCCCACCTCGGTCCGGGCCTTGTTGAACTCTCCGGTGGGGCGTGGCCATTTCTTGGTGGCCTGGCATCAGGGAGCCACTCTGCTCAACGGTTTTTTCTGGACGGTTCTGGTTGGCGGCCTGTACCTGGCGTGGTGGCGCAAGATGGCTCACGACATGGGGGCCACGATCCTGAAGGACCCCAAACATACCCCGCGATTCGTGCTGCCTTTCCTGTTACCGGTGATCCTCGTGGTGTTCAAGCCGGGTTGGTTCGGTTTCCTGGCCATCATGTCGATTCCCCTGCTGGTCCACGCCCGCGGCAAGGTTCGGTACCTGTTGCTGGCAACCTGGGTCATGGCCCTGGTCCTGGTGTTCCCCGCCTGGCCGATGCTGCGTTCGGCCGTCCCGACCATCGACCCGGCCAGTGAAGTCACCCTTCTGGACAGATCCTGCTCCCTGCCACCTTCCGGCAGCCTGATCAAGGCCCTGAAGAAGCGTCTCGCCGAATCCGAAGACCAGGGCCGGACCAACCGCTTGACGGTGGCCCTGGCCATCCAGGAAGCTCGCCGCGGCCGGTACGCCGAAAGCACCCGCCTGTTCAAGAAAGTCCTGGAAGTCGACCCGGAAAATTTCCCGGCCACAGTCGGCGTGGCCAATAACACCTATTACCGGGGCAACATGGATAGCGCGGCCAAGGCCTATTCGAAAATTGCCCTGGCTCACCCAGATCGGGGTGAAGCTCCTTTCAACCTGGCCCAAGTCTATTTCAAGAAACTCTTCGTGCCCGAGGCCACCGAGGCCATGGACAAGGCCAGATCCCTCGGATTCATTCCCTCATTTTCCACCAAGGGAAATGGTCCGCAAAAAGGCTACTCCCCGGTGGTCTATCCACCGCTGACCAACCAGGCCATGAAAGATGCCTGCCGGTTCGAGGCGTCCAACTATCCGTCGTTGGTAATTCTGTCCTCATGGCGCCACCAATTGGGAGCCCCCCCGTTACCCTTGTATGCCCTGGTCGGCGGCCCCCTGCTGCTGGCCCTGTTCATGATCATGTGGTGGAACCGCCAAAACGACCCGACCGAATGCGAGAATTGCGGCATCCCCCTGTGCGAAGATTGCGCCAAGGTTCATGACGGCGCCTGGCTTTGCGCGGGGTGCGGGGAAACGGCTGAACGATCCCGCAGCGACATGGTGCTAGCCACCCTCCTAAAAAACCGCAGTCGGGAACAGGGGATGGCCCTCAGCCACCGGGTTCTCCAGGTCGGGCGGCTTGTGCCGGGGGCCGGACACCTGGCCACCGGACACTTCCGCGCGGCGTGGCTCCGGCTTTCGATCCTGGCCGTGGGACTGTTTCTGCTCTTTGCCGGCTGGACCTTCGACCTGGGGTCGGATTGGGCCTCTCCCGGCCTGATGCTGCCCGGCGAAACCCTCCATCCCAAATGGCTCCCCATGCCGGCGGCCATGTGGCCGGGCTGGAGTGGTAGTTCGGTCCTGATCGGTGCCGGCCTGATCGCCTTGTCCTGGATCATTGCCTTTCTGGACGGCCCCGGATTGCGCCGCGGCATACCCGATCGCTATTCCTTGTCCCCCACGTCCAACCGTGAAACAACACCTGGTGACGGTCTGGTGACCAGATAGAGGAGGTTGACCATGGCCATGGAAGGCCAGCTGAGCGATTTTAACCTGGCGGAGATCCTGCAACTGCTCGCCAGTCAGCAGAAATCCGGGTTCCTGAATCTGGAAGCGAAGCGCAACATGGTGTTCGTCTTCGACAAGGGTATGCTGATATCCACCCGTGATCGCCGCAGCCGGTCCCGTGACCCGCTGGAATCCTTTCTGCGCGCCTACGGCTTCTTCAACGAGCAGCAGTGGAAGCACATCGAATACGTCCGCAAGAACAGTTCCCTCGACCTGACCGAGATCCTGATTTCCGAAGGTCTGATGGACAACGAAGCAATGGACCGGGCCCTCAAGAGCCTGGCCCAGGAAATGGCTCACGCGGGAATGAAGATGCGCCGTGGGCGCTATCATTTCACTCCGACCAAGGACACGCCCCCGGGCGTCCAATGGCGGTACAACCTGGATGTTCAGGGACTTTTGATGGAGGCGGCCCGCCGCCTCGACGAAGAAGGGATGCTCAAGGATTATCTACATTCCCAGGCCATCACCTTCAAACAGGGAAACAAGGTCCTGGACCCGGATGAATTGACCGAAACCCGCAAGCGAATCATGGAAATGGCCCTGGGCGGCCTGCCCCTGGGACGGATCATCCGCCAAGGCCGGACGGAAAGTTTCGTCGCTCGGAACATGTTGAAGACATGGTGCGAGGAAGGGTTCCTGGAACGCGCCCAGATGGGATCCGATGACGAGGATTCCAACAGTCGGGGCGACCAGTTCAAATTGAAACTCAAGTCCGGCTTGCGTTCGGTGCCCATCACCCTTTTCACGTTACTGTTGATCGGTACCCTCGGCTGGCTGCGTTGGACGGCCAGTCCCGACGCCGGACCCAACCCCGGAGAATCCCTGCGCCGGACCCAGGTCAGGAGTGAAGTGGTCACCGCCGCCCGCCTTTACCGCTACCAGAAGGGCGAGTGGCCCGCGAGTCTGAGTGAAATGGTCCGCAGCGGCCAACTCACTCCCTCGGTCCTGGTCACCGTCGATGATCTCGGCTGGCAGTACACCCTCAACCGCAAGCAGGACAAATTCACCTTCGGTTCCTGAGTTACCGCCATGACCCTGCCCGATTTCCCTTTACCCCCGCAGCATCCCCACATATTTTTCGATTCTTGAAGTTTTGACGGCGCTATTCGTCGCACCGCCGGGTCCCTGAGGCGGACCATCCGGCCTTGAAGGCGGCAACCCAGAATGGAAACGAGGAGATCATGAACGGACCGGAATTTATCATCCCCTGCGCCGACCGAGTCGCCAATCTGCCACCCTACGTTTTCGCCACCGTCTTTCGCCTGAAAGAAGAAGCGCTGGCCGCCGGACGCGAGGTCATCGACCTGGGCGTCGGCAACCCGGACGGAAGGGCCCCGGCCAATATCATCGCCGCCTTGACCCGGACCCTGGAGGACGAATCCTGGAATTGCCACGGGTACGGAACCTTCAAGGGATTGCCCCGCCTGCGGGAGGCCATTGCCGCCTGGTACTTCAACCGCTTCGCGGTCACCATGAATCCGGATACCGAGGTCCTGCCCCTGATCGGCTCCAAGGAGGGACTGGCCAACCTGATGCGGGCCTACCTCAACGCCGGCGACACGGTTATCATTCCCAGCCCCTGTTACCCGGCCTACTTCGGCGCGGCCCGACTGTGCGAGGCCGAGATCTTCGAACCCGCGCTTGCCGAGGAGCGGGGCTTTGTCCTGAATTTCGAGGACATCCCCGCCCAGATCGCAGACCGGGCCCGGATGCTGATCCTCAACTACCCACACAATCCCACCGGAGGGGTCTGCGACCTGGACTTCTTCAAGGAGGCCGTGGCCTGGTGCCGCGAACACGAAGTCATGCTGGTCAGCGATATCGCCTACAGCGAACTGGGATTCGAGGACGACTTTTCCCCACCCAGTGTCTTCCAGGTCGAAGGCGCACGGTCCGTGGCCGTGGAGTTCCAGAGTCTGAGCAAGAGCCACAACATGGCCGGTTGGCGCACCGGATTTGCCGTTGGGGGCAGCGAGGTCATCGCCACCTTGGGCCGGGTCAAGAGCAACGTGGATTTTTCGCTGTTCGGCGCCATCCAGATGGCGGCGGTCGAAGCCCTTACCGGCAGTCAGCAGATCTGCTCCCAGAATCGGAAGCTTTACGAACGCCGCCGCAACCTCATGGTGGCCGGATACCGCAAACTGGGCTGGCAGGTGCCGTCACCTCCGGCGGCCATGTATATTTGGGCCCGCATCCCCGCGCCTTGGGGCGATGACGATTTTGCCTTCATCAGCGAGGTGTTTGAAAAATCCGGGGTCCTGCTTTCCCCCGGAAGCGGTTTCGGGGTCCACGGCAAAGGCTATGCCCGAACTTCTCTGGTACTGAACGATGCCCGGATCGAACGGGTCATGGAGTTGCTGGCGGGAGCCGATCTGACCTGGGAAAGGTCACCACTCGGGCATTGAAAAGAAACCTGAGGCATGAGTTGAAGATGGGTTACTGATAGCATCCTTCAACCAGATCACATCAATGGGATCTGGAAAAACACAATTTCAAAGGCACAATCTAAATACTAAGAATTTACTTTAACCGAGGCTTATAATCCGCTGGTTTTATTGAGGCCGGGTCCATGAACCGCCACCAGCAATGAATCGGGATTAAAATAGGATTCCGCGCAGCGGACAATATCGTCCACATCCACCACATCGATCTGATCCACCAGTTCTGAAACAGGCAGAAAACGTCCGTAGAGAATCTCGTTACGGGCCGCACGGTACATCTGGTTGACAATGCCTTCGAGGGAAAAGATGAGCTGGGATTTGATCTGCGCCCGATTGCTGTCCAACTCGTCGGTCTTGAGGCCTTCGCTGCTCAGGCGGAAGTACTCCATTCGGATGACATCCTCGAGCCTGCCCAGCTTGTCCGGGGAACAGGAACCGGCGCAGCTGACCAGCCCGATGTCCCGCCCCATGTCGATATAGTTGTAGACGGTATAGGCCAGGCCTTCCCTTTCGCGCACCGCCTGGAAGATGCGGCTGCTCATGCCTCCGCCCAGCATGTTGGTGAGCAGGAAAACCGGCACCCGGTCGGCGTGATGGAAGGGAATGCCCAGATTTCCGATCTCGAAGTAGGCCTGGATGACGGGACTGGTCAGATCCAGCCGGAAGGGGTCCGCTTCGTCCAGGTCCAGGTCGATGATGGCCGCCGCCGGTGTGGCGGGTTTTTCCTCGACAAAACCGGGGCCGGCGGGATCAGTCTCCGGTGGTCGGGTGAAGGCCTCAGCCACGGTTTCATGGAACCCCGACAGGATATTCCCGGCCATGGAAATGACCAGGTTGGCCGGAGCAAACAGGCGTCCGTGCTCACGGCGCAGGATGTCCGGAGTGAAGGCGCGCACAACCCCGGGAGTGCCGAGGATGGGCCGGCCACGCGCGTGGTTGCCGTAGAGCTGCCCGGCGAAGGCGTCGTGAAGCCTGTCCTCGGGCGTGTCGAGCGCCTCCTGGATTTCTTCGCAGACGACGTCCTGTTCGAGTTTGACCAGCCGACCGTCCATTTCGGGTTCGAACAGCATTTCCCTCAGCAGATCCACGGCCTCGTTGAAATACTCCGGCAAAACCTTCAGCGTGAAGGCCACCATGTCCTTGGTGGTAAAGGCGTCCACCGCCGCACCCATGCGGTCGAAGGTCTCGGCCACCTCCAGGGCATTGCGTTTCAGGGTACCCTTGAAAACGATGTGTTCGAGAAAATGGGATACTCCCCCTATGCCGGAGGGCTCATCCTGGCTCCCGGTGCGGAACCACACCCCGAGGGTTACCGCGTGGGCGGTGCGCATGGGTACCGACAACAGAACGGCCCCGCCGGGAAGTAAATCCCGGCGGGGCTCGGTCTCGTTCCTGTAGGGATCGAGGTTCATCCAGTCAGGGCCTAGCGCCGACCACGCGGACCGCCGCGGCCACCGCGACCACCGCCACCACCGCCACCGCGATGATCATCGCGGGGCGCATCTTCCATGCCCTCGGGCCTGGGTAGCAGCGCCTTGCGGCTCAGCCTGACTTTTCCGGTCCGGCTGTCGATTTCGACCAGCTTGACCTGGATGGTGTCGCCCAACTGAAGGACATCCTCCACATTTCCGACCCGGAAGTGCTCCAGTTCCGAAATGTGAAGCAATCCGTCCTTGCCCGGCAGGTATTCGACGAAGGCGCCGAAGTCGACGATGGTCTTGACCACACCTTCGTAGACCTTGTCGAGCTCGGGCTCGGCCATCAGACCCACGACGAAGTCCATCGCCGCCTGGCCGCCGGCCTGATCGGTGCTGGAGATGAAGACCATGCCCTCATCATCCACCTCGATGTTGGCGCCGGTCTCTTCCTGGATCCTCTTGATGACCTTGCCGCCGGGGCCGATCAGGGTGCCGATCTTTTTGACGGGGATCTGCACGGTCTCGATCTTGGGCGCGAACGGGCTCATCTCGGTGCGCGACGCAGGCATTGATTCGTCCATCACGTCCAGGATGTGCATCCGCGCGTCCTTGGCCTCGGTCAGGGCCTTGACCATGATATCGCGGCTCAGGCCGGCGATCTTGGTGTCCAGCTGGAAGGCGGTGATGCCGTCCCGCGTGCCGGTGACCTTGAAGTCCATGTCGCCCAGGTGATCCTCGACGCCCAGGATGTCCGTCAGAACGGCCACACGGTCGTCTTCCTTGACCAGACCCATGGCGACGCCGGCGACCTTCTTCTCGAGGGGAGCACCGGCATCCATCAGGGCCAGGCAGCAGGAGCAGACCGTAGCCATGGAGCTGGAGCCGTTGCTCTCGAGAATGTCGGACACCAGGCGGATGGTGTAGGGGAAATCCTCCAGGTCCGGCAGGACCGGGCGGATGGCGCGCTCGGCAAGTTTTCCGTGTCCGATTTCCCGGCGCCCGGTACCGCTGTACCGGCCCACCTCACCCACGCTGAACGGGGGGAAATTGTAATGCAGGTAGTACTTGCTCCAGTACTGTTCGCCGTTCAGCGGCTCGACGCGCTGCTCGGCTTGCTTGCTGCCCAGGGTGACCGTACCCAGGGACTGGGTCTCACCGCGGGTGAACAGGCAGGAACCGTGGGCGCGAGGCAAAACACCATTCTCGATGGTGATCGGCCGCACGGTCGTCAGGTCGCGGCCGTCGGTGCGCTTGCCCTCCGAGAGGATCATCTCGCGCATGAGCTTCTTCTCGATCTTGCCGAAGGCCGACTTGGCCTCGGGATCGGGAGTGCCGTCTTCGGTGGTGAACTCGGCGGCCACCTTTACCTTCAGGGCCTTCAGGGCGTTCGAACGCTCGAACTTGCCCTTGACCACGATGGCTTCCTTCAGATCGCCGGCGATAAAGTTTTCAACCTTGGCGATCATCTCGGTGTTCTCTTCCGGGATCACCATTTCCCATTTTTCCTTGGCGCCGGCCTTGGCCAGCAGATCCCGCTGCAGAGCGTTCAGCTTGCGGATCCAGCCATGGGCGAACTCGATGGCGTCCAGCAGACGCTCTTCGGGAACCTCAAGGCATTCGCCCTCGATCATGCCAATGATGTCGTCAGTGCCGGCCACGATGAGATCCATGGTGGACTCTTCGAGCTGCTCCATGCTGGGATTGATGATGAACTCACCGTCCATGTCCGCCACGCGCACGCCGGACAACACTTCGGTGAAAGGCACGTCGGACAGGTTCAGGGCCATGGAGGCGCCGGTGATGCTCAGGACGTCAGCGTGGAAATCGGTGTCAGCGCTGATGATGAAGGCGACGATCTGCGTCTCATGCATGTACCCCTTGGGGAACAGGGGCCGCAGGGGCCGGTCGATGAGCCGGCAGCTGAGAGTTTCCCTCTCGCTGGGCCGCGCTTCGCGCTTGAAGAATCCACCGGGGATCTTGCCCGCGGCGTAGGTCTTGTTGCGGTACTCCACGAACAGGGGCATAAAATCCCTGTCGCTGACCTTCTTGTCGGCCGTGACCGTCATCAGGGTCATGGTATCGCCCATCCGGACGATACAACTGCCGTTGGCCTGTTTGGCCATGCGGCCGGTTTCGATCGAGAACGTGGTTCCGTTCATTTCCATACTGACTTCATGCTTACTCATTTTTTCTCTCTTCTTTCCTACCGCTTGCTTCGGCACCGTCCGGCTTATTCCGGAGGCGGCGCCAACCGCGTGGACGCCGAGGCGTCCTGCCATAAACTCTTCCCACCGCCACACAGGCCGGAGATCGCCACCGACACATAGGCAACGGCCGCGACGCCAACGCCGCGACCGGTCCCGTATCAGCTAGGTTTCTCTCCGCAACAGTGAATCAACCCCGGATACCGAGTTCCTTGATGAGCGCCCGATAACCCTCCAGGTCCTTTTTCTTCAGATAGGAGAGCAGGCGCTTGCGCTGCCCGACCATCTTCAACAGGCCGCGGCGGGAATGATGATCCGCCTTGTGCTCCTTGAAGTGGCCACTGAGGGTGTTGATCCGTTCAGTCAGCAGGGCGATCTGAACTTCCGGCGAACCGGAATCCGAATCGTGCTTCTTGAACTTGCCGATAACCTGTTCTTTCTGGTCCTTGTTCAGTGCCATCGTCAGAACCTCCACAATTAACGTCACGCAACAGCGTCACGATGGCCGCAGGCCGGCCGCCCTTCCGTGTTCTGTAAGATTCTGAAAGATCAGGTCCCACACGAAAGTGACGAAATCTTGGCCGGGCCCACCCTCACGAATCCGAGGACGCGGTCCGAACCATGGCGCCAACCCGCCAGATCAAATGCAGACAAACGGCCGGATCGGAAGTCGTTTTCCGGTCCGGTCGTGCCGTGCGAAAAAATAGAGGCCAAAGCCCGGATTCGCAAGGGAAATCGCCGAATGGACCCTTGCCGGGTCCCATGGCAGAGTGCGCCGCCCCCCCGGCTGACCCTCACGTCCCGTTGACGGCCAGAAATCCGTTCTCGAACAGGTAGTCGACGACCTGCTGGACACATTCTTCCACGGAGTGTTTATCCGTTTCGAGCACGATTTCGGGCTTCAGGGGCTCTTCGTAGGGGGCGCTGATCCCGGTGAATTCGGAAATTTCCCCGGCCCGGGCTTTTTTGTACAGGCCCTTGGGATCCCGCCGTTCGCACTCTTCGAGAGAGCATTTGGTGAAGACCTCGATAAAAGCCCCCTCGGGAGCCATATCCCGGGAACCCTGCCGGTCGGCCCGGTAGGGGGAAATGAAGGCCGTCAGGCAGATGGAACCGGCGTCCATCAACAGGTTGGCCACTTCGCCGATGCGGCGGATGTTTTCGGTCCTGTCCTCGGGGCTGAATCCCAGGTCCCGGTTCAGACCGAAGCGGACGTTGTCCCCGTCGAGGATGTAGGTGTGGCAGCGGCGCAGGAAGAGCTCTTTTTCCACCGACCTGGCCATGGTGGATTTGCCCGATCCGGACAGACCGGTGAACCACAGGATGGCGGCCTTGTGCCCGTTCCTCTGGACGCGGGCCGCGTGATCGACCTCGCCGCCGGACCAGGTGATGTTTTTGCTTTTCGGGTCCTTCGCCATCTTCATGCCTTCCTGTGATGTCGTTAAATGCCGGTGCCGACCGATGGCCGCCAGCAGGAAATACTAGTGGCCGAGGCGCCCCAAGGCAAATGGGCGACCGAAACGACTGTCCGCGGGGCATTGTCACGGCGGACAAGGGATTGGACAATCAGCCCCCCACTGGTATCATGCACCTGTTTGGATTTCGGTATCCCGGCTCCAACCTGTAGGATAACCCTCCATGGCCCGCATCATGGTCATCGCCAGCTTCACCCCATCGTTGGTCCTGTTCCGTGGCGACCTGTTGGGGGAATTCGTCGCCGCAGGACACGAGGTAACCTGCTGCTCCCCCTCT
Organism: uncultured bacterium; assembly: GCA_965365795.1. Taxonomy (GTDB): domain Bacteria; phylum Krumholzibacteriota; class Krumholzibacteriia; order LZORAL124-64-63; family LZORAL124-64-63; genus JAGLCY01. Next base: position 13,723 of record CBDUDB010000016.1, read on the forward strand.
CCGGACAAGACCACCCTGGACCAGCTGGCCGAGCTGGGTGTCAGCCACCGTGAATACCGGCTCCAACGCACGGGCATGAACCCGGTTGCGGACTGGGGATCCTTTCGCGATCTACGCCAAATTATGAGCGAGGTCCAGCCCGATCACGTCCTCGGCTACACCATCAAACCCGTCATCTACGGATCCCTGGCCGCGGGCCGTCAGCGCGTGGCGGCGGTTTCGGCCATGATCACCGGACTGGGAACGACCTTCCTCGGGTCCGGTCTGAAAGGGGCCTTGCTCAACACCTTGGCCCGCACCATGTACCGCGCCGCCTTGAAACAGTGCGGGACGGTCTTTTTCCAGAACCCTGACGATCGTCGGGTTTTTGAGGACATGGGCCTGGTCCGGGCGGATCAGGTGGTGCTGATCAACGGGTCGGGAATCAATCTCGATCGTTTCGGTCAAGTCCCCGTCAGGCCAGGGACGCCGGTATTTCTGCTGATCGCCCGCCTGGTCAAGGACAAGGGCCTGGCCGAATTCGCCGAGGCCGCCCGCCTGGTCAAGGGGCGGCACCCGGAGGCCCGTTTCCAGGTGGCCGGATTTTTCGAGGACCATCCGCGGGCCATCACCCGCCGACAGATGGACGCGTGGGTCGAAAGCGGGGTCCTCGAGTACCTGGGACGATCCGACGACGTCCGTCCACTCCTCGAAAATTGTACCGTCTACTGTCTGCCCTCCTACCGCGAAGGAACTCCGCGCACGGTCCTGGAGGCCATGGCCACCGGCCGCGCCATCATCACCAGCGATGCGGCTGGCTGCCGGGAAACGGTCACCCCCGGGGAAAACGGCTGGCTGGTTCCCGTCCGGGATCCGGCGGCGCTGGCCGAGGCCATGGAAAAATTCTTCGAGGATCCCGACCTGGCTCCGGACATGGGCCGGAAGTCACGACTGTTGGCCGAGAAAAAATACGACGTCCATCAGGTCAACCGGGACATTCTCGCGGGCATGGGTCTGATTCAGACGGATTGATAGAGTGCGGCGTATCGAGCCGCGATATTTTCCAGCGAGTAGTTCTCCTGGATGCGGGTCCGGCAGCGACGCCCCAGAGCGGTCCGCTCCTCCGGCTCCAGGACCAGCAGTTCTTCCAGCGCTGTGGCCAGGGCGACCGGATCGCCCGGTGGAACCACCCGGCCGGTATCGGCAATAATGATCCTTGATTCCCCGACATCGGTCGCCACACAGGGCACGCCGCAGGCCATGGCTTCGCCCAGGACGTTGGGAAATCCCTCCCCGAAGGAGGGAACGCAGAGCAGATCCAGTGCGGCCAGAAACGACGGCATGTCCTGCCGTTGACCCAGCAGATGGACATACCCCCTCATGGCCCCTGAAGACAGGTCCCGCAGCACCGCATCCTCATCGGTAACCCCCCGACCCGCCAGAACGAAATGGCAATCGCGGCCCGCGTCCCGCAGCCGGGCCGCGGCCTTCAGAAAATTTTCATGTCCCTTGACGGGATGGCGCCGGGCCGCCATCCCGATCAGCACCGTGCCGGTGGCCAGACCCAGTTCCGAGCGGAGCTGCGCCGCCGCCTGCGGTGAAGGACGGAACCGATCCATTTCGAACCCGTTGGGGATCATCTCCGCCTTGCCCCTCGCATAACCCAGCAAGGCATGCTGTTCTTGACTGATGGTCGAGTTGTAGATGATCCGGTCCGGCCCTTGAGAGCCCACCGCGCCCAGGCGGATCACCAGGCGGGTCCCCAGTTTTTCCTGCCTGAGATCCGGCAGCGAATGCCGGATATTCCACAACAGCCGCGGATTGCCGGGAACGAATTTCACGAACACCGAAGCGATCACGTTGCCATGGTACATCCAGCCCTGAACCAGATCCGGCCGAAGTTCCCTGGCCAGTTGACGCAATTTTTTAATCTGTCCGACTGAAGGCATCCCCGCTTTCATGTCCAGGTCGTGGACCCGAACGCCCTCGGCTTCGATCAGGGCTCGGCATTCGCCGCCGGGAATAAGGGAAATGACTGTCGGCTCGAACTGGGACCGGTCCATGGTGGCCAGGAGCTTGTGAAGCATCATTTCGGCGCCGCCGACATGCAGGCCGGTGATGATATGAACCACCTTCATGATCGGCCTTTCCCCGACGCATCCGCTTGCCCTTCGAGCCAGGCCTGGAACATGAGGATGGTCCAGAGGTTGCCCTGCCACTGCCGTTTGCCGGCCAGGAAATCGCGCCAGGTCCTGCGGATGACCCGCGGACGGAAAAATCCCTCGGCGGCCAGGCGGTCGGACGCCAGGAGGGTTTCGGCCCACTCGCGCAACGGCCCCCGCAACCAGCTGGCCAAGGGCACCCCGAAACCGCGCTTGGGACGGTCGATCAAGCTGCGGGGCACGTGCCGGTCCAGAACCCCGCGCAAAACCCATTTGGATTGTCCGGCGCGGATCTTGTAATCCAGGGGCAGCCGCCAGGCGAACTCGACCACCCGGTGGTCGAGCAGCGGCACCCGGGCCTCCAGGCTGACGGCCATACTGGAGCGGTCGACCTTGGTCAGGATGTCGTCCGGCAGATAGGTCATCAAGTCCCAGTACATCATGCGGGCGACCGGATCGGACATCGGCGGGTCCGGGTCGAGCCCCTGCAACAGACTGGGTGGTTCGTAACCGCCAGCCACCACTTTGGTCGGGTTTTTCCAACCGGAAACAAGGGCCCGGTACATGGAGCGGAAATCCTTCTGGCCCAGGACATCGGCCAGCTTGTGCACCCGGTCCCCCGTCACGGCAAATTCCCGCCCCCCGGAATTGAACGGCCGCACCAGGCCGAGCAGCACATCCCAGGTTCCAGTGGGAATCCCCTTCGTCACCGCCATTGCGGGGCTCCTCAACCAGGCAGGCAGACCACCGGCTCGCTGCCAGAGGGCGCGCCCGAAAGCGTAGTTGTGATAGCCGGCGAACAGTTCATCGCCCCCATCGCCCGACAGGGAAACCGTCACATCCGCACGGGCCAGTCGGGATACCAGGTAGGTGGGAATCTGGGAGGAATCGGCGAAGGGTTCGCTGAAAATCCGTGGAAGCTTGGGGATGACATCCAGGCAGTCCTGGGGTGAAACGTAGAGTTCGGTGTGCTGAGTACCCAGGTGGGCCGCCACCTCGGCGGCGTATCCCGCCTCGTTGAATTCGGTATCCTCGAATCCGATGCTGAAGGTTCGCACGGGTGACCCGTGACCCGCCTGCATCAGGGCTACCACGGTGGAGGAGTCCACGCCCCCGGACAAGAAGGCACCCAGGGGCACGTCAGCCACCATGCGGCTTCGGACCGCGTCGGCCAGGATCTCCTCCAAACCCTCGACCGCTTCGTTGGCCGTCCCGGTGAAGGGGTTTTCCAGACCCCTGGCCACGGCCTCGCGGGCGCTCCACCACGGCTGGGACGCGGGCAACTCCTCAGACCCCATGTCGCCAATGACCAGTCGATGGCCCGGCAATAGTTTTTTGATGCCCGCCTGGATGCACCAGGGCCCCGGCACGTAACCGTGCCTGAGGAAAAGGCTCAGGGCCCCCCGATCGACGTCGACGGTGAAGCCGGGGACTTCCCGGAAACTGGCTGGATCCGAGCCGAAGACCAACGTCCGGTCGACCTTGCCGTAATAAAGCGGTTTGATGCCAAGCCGGTCCCTGACCAGATGCAGTTCCCTCTCGCGGCGATCCCACAGGGCCATGGCGAACATGCCGTTGAAACGCTCAACAGACGCTTCCAGGCCCCAGGCCTCCACCGCCGCCAGGATGACCTCCGTATCGGAATGCCCCCGGAATTCCGCCCCGGCCTTCAACAGTTCCGGCCGCAGGGATTCGAAATTGTAGACCTCGCCGTTGAACACCATCACGAACCGGCCCGACGCGGAAATCATGGGCTGACGGCCCTCGGGTGAAAGATCGATGATCGACAGCCGCCGGAATCCCAGACCCAGCCTCGCCTCGGAATCAAAATAGACCTGCTGGTCATCGGGCCCGCGGTGATCCAGGACATCGGTCATCCGCAGCAGGCATTCCTCCGGCTCGGAAAAGACGCCCTTCGGGTCCCAGAATCCCGCGAATCCACACACCTCAGGTCCCCCGTCCCGGTTCGCCGTCGCCGGTCTTTCCGGTCCTGATCAGAATGCCGCCCCGCGGCAGCACGAATCCGACCAGGAAGATGTACAGCACCAACACATAGACGTTAAAAGTGTAGATGAAGGAGAAAAATGAAACGAACAGTCCGTGAACCACCACGGCATAGATGAGTATGTGCCCCCAATAGTTCGAACTGCGGGTACGCAAATACAAACGGGTGTTGATCACTCCCAGAAGAAAGGAGACTCCCAGGACTCCTGGCCATTTCAGATCCCAGTAGACCTCCCCGACCAGAGCGTAGACGTTGAAGGTGAACTTGCCGATGCTGACGAAAGGCTGGCTCAGGTGGTTGTATTCGATCACCCCGATCGCCCCGAGGATTTTCCACATGGGCTGCAAGACAAAGGTACCCAGGTGCGGCAAGTCGGCGACGGTTCCGTCGACGATGAAGCCCAGAGACGGCCAGCTGCCGACAAAATACAGATAGGGCATGTGAAGGGCCGGCAGGTGTTTCATCAGGCCGGTTCCCGCATAGAATTCCTTGGCGAAGATATCGACCTTTGCCGCGTAGAAAATGAAAAAAACCAGGATGACGGCCATGCCGCCGACCAGATGGACCAGGCGGAATTTTTCCGGCCGGGCCACACTCCAGACATAAGCCCCGCCGAAAACGGAATAGACTATGTACCCCTTGATACCCGCCAGCAGCAACCCGAACACAGAGGCCAGCACAAGAATATAGTCCGTCTTTTTTACCGAACCGACGGCCAGCCGCAGGACAAAAGTCGGCAGCACCAGGATCCCGATCATGTTCAGATACCCCACGAACTGAACCTGGAACTCGCCCTGCAGGACCCAGATGTTGCGGATCAAGGTCATCAAGCCCAGCTTCGAAACCAGCATGAGCCCCTGGGCCAGCCAGCCGATGGTCGACAGCGCCACTGTAATGTAGAAAAAAGTGTCCAGACCCGTGATGTCGAGTTGCGAATGAGTGACCGGTTGTAACCGGTCGGTGCGCCGGCCGACGGCCAGAAATACGCCGAGGGTGAACATGGAAAAGGCGGCCAGCAACAGGGCATGGACTACCGGAGGAGTATCGGGCATTTCCAGCAGCCGCAAGTGATAACCGGCCATGGACAAGCTGTTGATGCCTACAAAAATACTCAGGGGGGTGAACCAGTGGCCGAACATCCTCTGCGATACATTGACCGATAGGAACAACAGGCCCACGAACACGGGCAGCCATACGAAATCCCACACGTTCACCCGGTCTCACCTCCCTCTTGCGTGGTCATTTTACCGATCCCGCGCCAGACCAGAAACCCATAGGCCGAAGTCACCCAGACCGAGCAGCACACCATCACGATCGCCGTGCCCATCATGCCGTGGCGTGGAATGAGGAGCCAGCACAAGGTCACCATGAGGACGGCGTTGATCAGGTAGACCCACAGCTGGACCCGGAATTGCCGCATGGCGCTGACCGGCGCGCCCAGCAGGTTGCCCAGGTACAGCACCGCCCCGCCGATCATGATCACAACGAACACGTCGTTGTGCCGGGCGTATTCACTCGAGTACAGGATTCCCAACAGAAATTCCCCGAACACCGCGGCAACCAGGACCCCACCCAGTCCGATCAGAACCCCGAAGCCGAGCAGCTTGACGATGGTCGACCGGAAGGCATCCCGTTGTCCTTCGGCATAGTACCGGGAAAGGCGGGCGAGGCTCGATTGGGACAGGGCCAAAATCACCGTGGATCCTGCGATTACCAGGTAGGCCATGGCCGAGAAGACACCCAGCTGGTCCTCGCCGAAAGCCCTCTCCAGAAAGGTCCGCGGGATGGTGTTGCGCAAGGAAAGGAGCATCATCACCACACCCAAGGGGGCCGCCAGCCAGATCAGATCCCGGACCGTTTTCCGGGTCCACCGCGGTTTCCAGGTGAGTTCCCCCGCCTGGCGGATCATGACCGCCAGATGCGGCCAATCGAAAAAGGCAACGGTCAGCAACCAGGCCACGGCGTTGGCGACCAGGCTGAGCGCCAGGTTTCCGGTCAACCAGAACACGCCGCCGAAAAGGACCAGGGCCGACACCCCGCGGATGAAGAGGGAGCGGGCCACCAGGTCCATCCGTTCTTGTTTCTGGGCAAAACCGTAAAAGAGATCGCTGAAGGATTCCACGCACCGAATCAAGCCGAACACCCCGATGACCAGGGCCTGCTCCAGGTTGTAACCCAGCACCGCGATTACCAGAACCACCAGCAGGGCGGCCGGCAACATCAAAACCCGCACCCCGAGATAGTCTCGGAATTCATAGGACTGCTGGGCGTCCGTGGCCAGAACCACCCGGAACTGGAGGTTGGCGAACATGATCACGGGGGTGGCGATGGCCGACCCCAGGGCAAAACGACCCACCATGTCCGGGGTCCCCAGTTTGGTCAGGACGGCCAGGATACCCCACAGGCAAGCGGCATATACGGCGTTGCCGAGAAAGGTCCAGGAAAAGTTGCGGCGCAAGGAAGGTTGGCCGGTGGTCATGACTTGCCGGATCCGGTGACCCCGGGGTGGCTGGGCGGTTTTTCGGCCGCCGAACCGGTTTGGCCCCGAAAGTCGGGGACCAGAGCCAGAAGTTCGCGCCACAGGGCATCGCGCTCCCCGCTGGAAGCGGCCACCACCAGGCGGCCCACGCCCGCCTCGACCGCTTCGGGATCGATGGCCTGCCGCCGGGCCACGAGGATGTCGGGGTTGTCGGTCTTGCGGGGCTCCTCGCCCTCGGCCCACAATTCCTCGAAGAGTTTTTCACCCGGGCGCAGACCGATATACTCGATCTGCACATCCACGTCCGGAGTCAGACCGGACAGGCGGATCATCTGCCGCGCCAGATCGTCGATTTTCACCTGGTCTCCCATTTCCAGGATGAATACCTCGCCCCCTACACCCATGGCGGCAGCGAACAGAACAAGTTGCACAGCCTCGGCGATGGTCATGAAAAAACGTTCCATCTCGGGATGGGTGACGGTCACAGGTCCGCCCTTGGCGATCTGCCGGTGGAACATCTCCACCACGCTACCGGCGCTGCCCAGCACATTGCCGAAGCGGATAATCGAGAACTGGGGCCCTTCCCGCTCGCTGACCGACTCGGACAGAACGACCTTCTCGGCCACCTGTTTCGTGGCTCCCATGACGTTGGTCGGGTTGACCGCCTTGTCCGTGCTGATCATCACGAACCGCTCCACCTGATACCGGACGGCCATGTCCACCAGTTGCCGGGTGCCGAAAATGTTATTGCCGACCGCTTCCTCGGGATGGAATTGCAGGATGGGGACGTGTTTGTAGGCCGCCGCATGGAAAACGATATCGGGTCGGGCCTGCTTGAAAAAGGCCTCCAGCCGCGTCTTGTTCTTGATGTCCCCGAGCAGGAAATTAAAACGGGTATCCCGGGGAGGGTCCAGCAGTTCGCGTTCGAGCCGGAACAGTCCGTTTTCATCCTTGTCCAGGCAGGCCAGGTAGGCGGCCCCGCTTTCGGTGATCTGGCGGCATAGTTCCGAACCGATGCTGCCGGCCGCGCCGGTAACCAGCACCCGTTTCCCGGACAGAAGCTGGGTCAGCACGGAAAGGTCGCCGGCCACGGGGCGCCGGCTGAGCAGGCTGTCGGTGCTGAAATCCTCCACGCGCCGGATTCGCGGCTTGTCGCTTTCCATGATCTCCCAGAAACTGGGGACCGACTTCAGTGGCAAACCGGATTCCTGGCAGCGTTTGAGAACCCGGTACATCTGGGAAGTCGATGCTGAGGGGATGGCCAGCACCACAACCTGGGCCTTGCGATCGGCGGCCACGGCAGCGATGTCATCGACGGTGCCCATGATCTTCACGCCCCGGATTTTCATCCCCTGGACCTTGGGGTTGTCGTCCACGATGGCCACGGGTTTGAAACCACCGAGCCGCGGCGACTGCATGGCTTCGATGGTGAGATTGCCCGCATTGCCGGCGCCCACGACGATGGCCAGTTGCCGCGGAGTGCGATTGCCCAGGCGATCGGACGGGCCACCGATGAGCCGGTAGGAAAACCGGCCGATGGTGACCAGGGTCAGGCACAACACCATGTCGATGGCCAGGGAAGAGAGCGGGAATCCCCCCGGGCTGGTCCAGAAAATCCACAGGGCGATGATGATGAGAGCCGAGCTGGACAGGACACTCAGCACCAGGGGCGGCAGGTCCTCAAGAGAAGCGAAACGCCAGGGTGTCCTGTGAATGCCGGCGGCCCAGAAAAAGACCAGCCTCACGGGCACCGTGACCACCAGCATGGCCAGCCACCACATGTGCCAGTTCTGAATCGAGGTGCCCAGAACGTTTTCCAGGACCACAAATCGGATCAGGAAGGAGCCGGTCACCGATATGGCCGAGAGAATCCCGAAGAACAGCAGGGTAAACAGGAGACGGTGGTCGCGGACATTCCGCGTCAAGCCGCCTTCCTCACGCAGGATCTTGCCGAATGTCCGGCGCAGGGAGTTGCGGACGCCCTTTCTTTCGCTGCCGTTGGCTGGGTTATTCATGGGGCCTCTGTGGCTGGTTCCTTCCCGCTTTTAATAGTGAATCGACGTGGCAAGAGTATCGCCTCCAGGTAAACAGATCAATGGCAGTTAGGCCGGCGAACGGAGATCTCCCTTCACGGCGAGTGTCAGTTTTCCGGGGAGATATCCTGAAAAAGCGCCAAATAGGCCTCGGTGATACTGTCCAGGGAGAAATCCTCGGCCCGACGGACCAGTTCCTCCGTATCCGGTGGGTCGGCCAAGACTTGCGCCAGGGCGTCGGCCAGGGCCTGGGGATCCTCCACCGGGACCAGACGGCCGAAGCGGCCGCCCTCGAGGATAAACGAGGGGCCCCCAGAACACTGGGTGGCTACAACCGGCAAACCGCCGGCCAGGGCTTCGACCAGAACATTGCCAAATCCCTCGAACCGTGAGGCCAGGGCAAAAACCGCCGACTGCGCCATGTAACCGGGGACCTGCTCCACGAATCCGGGCATATCGACCGTGTCGGTCACCCCCAGGTCGGCGGCCTGGGTTTCGAGCCTGAGTCGATCCCGGCCGTCCCCGAGAATCAACAGATGATGTGGCGTCTGTTTCAGCAGAAGCGCGTGGGCTTCCAACAGGACGTCAAAGGCTTTCTGGGCATCCATCCTGCCGACGGACAACACGACCGGAGGCATGCCCGGGCCGAAAAAGCGGTGAGGCGGCCGCTGGTCGTAACCGGCCCGCAATTCAGGCGTGACCACCGGATTGCCGATGACGGTGATGGAATCGGGCGCCAGGCCTGAAATCTTGACCAGATCGGCCGCCACATCGTCCGAAACCGCGATGATTCCCGCCGCGGCCGGATAGAAGAACCGGGCCAGCAGCGGAATGGCGCCCGTCAGTTTTTTGTCGGAATATTTTTTATGGACCGAAAGAACGGTGTGGACACTGACGACGACCCGGCAGGATATCCGGGAGACCCACCGGGCGATCAGGGCCACGATATTCGCATGCCCCATGCCGGCCAGAAGAATGTCCGGCCGCCGGCGGCGCAAATAGCGAACCAGGCCGGGAATCGCGGCCAGGACCCGCGAGGACTTCAGATCCACCAGGTGGACCCGCGGATCCAGCTCGTCCAGAAAAGGCCCCACCGCCTTGGCCAGAACCATGTCCACGGTATATCCCCTGTCCACGAATCCCCGGGACAGGTGGACCATGTTCTTTTCGACGCCGCCCCCGGTAAGAGTGGGAATGAAGATTGAGATATGACGCGGTGAAAAACCGCTCATCGGGTGGCCGCCGCTAAGACCTTCCGCGCGGCGGCGACGGAATCGGCCATCTCCGCGGGGCCCAGGGTGGGATGAACCAGGAACATCAGGCTCGTTTCCCCCAATTCCTTGGCCAGGGGCAGCCGCTGGGCGGGCGCCAGGTCGGTGCCGGCAAAGGCCTTTTCCATGTAGATCTCCGGGCACGATCCGGAGTAGCAGGGAATGCCTTCGGCGCTGATGGTTTCCTTGACCCGGTAGCGATCCCAACCAGGTTTGAGGGCCTCGGGCACGATGAAGGCATAGAATTTGTACCAAGCGGGGTTCACCTCACCCGGAACGATGGGAACCCGAATGGCGGACACCGCTCGCAGGCCATCTTGAAGCGCCCTGGCGTTTTCGGTCCGCTGTCGGTGCCACTCGGGGAGTTTGACCAGCTGGCGACGGCCGATGGCGGCCTGCATTTCCGTCAGACGCCAGTTGCTGCCGAAGGATTCGTGAAGGTAGACGAAGCCCGGCTTGTGCTCCACCTCATAGACCGTCCGGTAACTCTTGCCGTGATCCTTGAAAGCCCAGGCGCGACGCCAGACCTCTTCGTCGTCGGTTACGAACATGCCGCCCTCGCCGCCGATGGACATGATCTTATCCTGGCAGAAGGAAAACGCCGCCACGTGGCCATGGCTGCCGATAGGCCGCCCCTTGTACCGGGCTCCGTGGGCCTGGGCGCAATCCTCGATCACGTACAGTCCGTGGGCCTGGGCCAGATCCATGATGGGATCCATATCACAGGGCATGCCGGCCAGGTGAACACAGAGAATGGCCTTGGTCCGGGAGGTGATCAAAGGAGCGATGGTTTCGGCGGTGATGTTCTGAGTATCGGGATCAACGTCGGCAAAAACGGTTTTTGCGCCACGCAACACGATGGCGCCCGCCGAAGCCACGAAGGAACGGGGGGTAACGATGACTTCGTCGGCCTTGGTGACGCCGAGGGTTTCGAGGGCCAGTTCCAGGGCTAACGTTCCATTGGCCAGGGCCACGCCGTAACGGCGGCCGCAGTGTCGGGCAAACTCGGCCTCGAACTGGCGGCATTCGTCGCCTGTCCAGTAGTTGACCTTGCCTGACCTTAAAACTGCAGATACGGATTCGATGTCGCCCGCATCGAAGAGAGGCCACCACGGAAGCGGTTCTTTTCTTACCGGCGCACCGCCGTCAATTGCCAACCTATTCGGATGCACGGACTTTACTTCCATCAAACACAGATTCCTTGCTTGGAAACGCCCTCATTCTTCTGAAAAGAATAGTGCCTGGAGGGCTCGATGTCTCCCCAAAAGGGTGTTCAACTACCGGATCCACGGAATCGTTCCATTGTGGCTTGCCCTTCCTGGCTGATTCCCTCCCGGCGGGCAACCTTGAAAGCGGTCATGACCAGGATACGCAGGTCCAACCACACCGAGCGGTTGTCAACGTACCAGACATCCATGGCCAACCGCTGGTCCCAGTCAACGGCGTTGCGGCCGTTCACCTGACTCCAGCCCGTGATGCCGGGCCGCACCTCGTGACGTCGGGCCTGCTCCGGGCTGTACAGAGGCAAGTATTCCACAAGCAGAGGCCGGGGACCGACAAAACTCATTTTCCCGGTCAACACGTTGAACAGCTCGGGAAGTTCGTCCAGGCTGGACGCGCGCAACCACCGGCCGAAGCTGGTCAAACGGGCGGCATCGGACAGGGGAAGACCGTTTGGGGTCCGGCTGTCGATCATGGTCCGGAACTTGTAAATCCTGAAGATGCGACCCCGCAGCCCCGGCCGCTCCTGGACAAAAAGGATCGGGGCACCGAGATTCAGACGCACCAACAGGGCCAGCACGACCAGGGGAACGGCCAGGATCACCAACCCCAGCACCGAGCCCAGAATATCTATCGTCCGTTTCAGCATTGGCCGCCCGGTTGGTCAGGTCCAGATTCGAAAGCGGGGAAGATGCTTGCAGCGAATCCCCCATCCGTCATAATCTGCTCCTGCCAAGCTGGAAATACAAGTGAAACCCCGTCCGAACCTGGCCAGGTGCCAGGTCCGCCAAGGAGAATATCGTGGACAGCAAAAAGCTGGTTATCATCGGAGCCGGCGGTTTCGCCCGCGAGGTGCGCATGCTAGCCGAGGATATCACCAGGGATCCGGGCGGCGATGCCGATTACCGGTTCGCAGGATATCTGGTCAGCGATCCGTCCAACCCGGGTCCCCATGACAGCGCCGAAGAGATCCTCGGCGATTTTGGCTGGTTGAAGGACAACCCAGACGGGTGGGATTGTCTGGCCATGGGCATCGGCAACGCGGCGCCCCGCTTGAAAGTGGCCGACCAGCTCGAAGCCGAGCACGGCCCCGATTGCTGGCCCGCCCTGATCCATCCCTCCGCACATTTCGACCGCGCCAGCTGCCGCGTCGGCCATGGGGTTCAGGTTTGCGCCAACGTCATCGGCACGGTGAACCTGGTTTTCGAACCCTTTGCCATGGTCAACCTATCCTGCACTCTTGGCCACGAAGCGGTGCTGAAACGGTCCTGCACCCTGAACCCGAGCGTCAATATTTCGGGCGGGGTCACCATCGGCAAGGGGGTGCTGGTGGGGACGGGGGCCCAGATTCTCCAATACCTGGAGGTGGGAGATCATTCGATCGTCGGCGCCGGGGCCCTGGTGACCAAATCGTTGCCGGCCGGGGTAACCGCCGTGGGCATGCCGGCCCGGGCCCGGTAGACCGTCGCCTCGGACGCGGTTCTGGATCAGGCCATTTCTTCCATGGCTTTATCGCCGCGGGTGGCGAGCCTGGAATTCAACTGGGCGAACTCCGCCAAGTTGGCCACGGCCGGTTCGTCCAACTGGATGGCAGGGTAGGTATGGGGCCACAAGGTCGGGAACAGGGTGGCCAGGATGATTTTCACCTCCACGGTATATGGCTGCACCAGGTGGTCCTGGTAGATCTTCAGTTTCAAGGGCATGACAAACCGCAGATACCGAGAGCGCGGATCACTTGCGCCTGCCAGGATTTCTTCCTCGTTGCGGAACATGAGGGTCCCCTGGTGGGTGATGCCTGGAAGCACCGTCAGGATCTTTTCATATTCCCGGGGAAACAGATCGACGAATTCCTTCACCTCGGGCCGGGGGCCGACCAGGGACATGTTCCCCACGATTACGTTGATCAACTGAGGCAGTTCGTCCAACTTGTGTTTGCGCAGGAAGGCTCCAAGGGGGGTGATGCGCGCATCGTCGCCGGCAGTGACGCTGGAGCCGGTCAGGGAAGATGCGGTTCTCATGGAACGGAACTTGTAGATGCGGAAGATGCGACGGCCCAAACCTACCCTTTCCTGGCGGAACAGGGCTGGGCCGGGGCTGGTGATTTTGATCGCGACGGCAATGATGGCCAAGAAAGGGGCAAAGCAGATCAGACCGATCCCCGCCCCCACGAAATCAAAACTTCGTTTCAGCATGACATCTCCGTATG
>CBDUDB010000017.1:0-26595 GCA_965365795.1 uncultured bacterium
AAACCCTGTTGATGCGCGGGGTAGCCCTGGAGCGAATGGGTCAACGGGAGCGGGCAACCGACGACTGGGAATCCGCCCGTGAAATCCTGGAACCCCTTAAAGCCGATTCAAAGAATGCGGGTTACCTGCTGGCCTGGTGCCACCTCATGGCCGTTACCGGCAATCGGGTCGAGTCGCAGGCGGTCGCCTCCCGTTTGGCCGGGCAGGATTATGCCCGCGCAGATTTCCTTGATTTGTGTCGCGAATTCGATCTGGTCATCGAGTAGCGGCCACCTCGTTTTTTACCTTTTACCGCTTCCTGGACCTGGCGGAAAAAGGCATTTACGAAAGGTCCTCATCAACCCAGAGGGAGATTCCCAATGAGTAAAACGACCACCACGATTCAGATAAACCACGACGGCAACGGCACTGTCACCTTTACCCAGAACGGGAGAACACCCGGTGTGCTGGAGATTTCCGATGACGTCACCCTGGAGATAGCCCTGGGGACTGGATTCACCGGCAATAGCGCCCAGGTCATATCCATGGAACTTTTCCAGGATGTCAGCAGCACCAAGGGAACTCCCGTCGGAACCTGGCAGCGCGGCAATCCCTCGCTTCAGCCAAGCGCCGAAGTGGCCATTTCGGCCAAGGGCAACAACATCCTGGTCAATGACACCAACACAACCGGCGCCGACGATTGCTTTTTCTTCTCGGTGACCGCCACCGATGGCAACCGCAACTACAGTTCCGATCCGGAACTGAGGGTGAAGAGAAAGATCGGTAACCGCTAGACGGTTTTTGAAATAAATGAGCGGCCCCCGGTTCACGCCGGGGGCCGCTCGTTTTATTGGCGGAGTGCTAGGAAACCCAGTGCTGGCCGATCACGAAACCCAGCACCAGCAGAAAGACCACCGGAAAAACCCACCGGCAGATCCTGTCGATCCTCAATCTCAGGGCCATGTTTTCATAACTGATGCGATCGATGATGATGCTCACGGCCATGGTCGCCGCTATGGTGATGATCGAAACGGTCATCACCCGGTCGGCCACCGTCAGGTAACTGACCCGCGGCAGGCTGGAGGTGGTCACGAACTGGTAGGCGATGACCGTGAGGATTCCCGTGCTTGAAATTCCGGCGCGGCGCCCCAGGCGTTCGTCGCTCATGAAAAATACCACGAAGGTCAGGCACACGATGATGAACACCGTCAGGAAGATCTTCCAGACGTAATAGCCCGATTGCCGCTGGATCCGGACTTCATATTTCAGATTGGAGAACGGTGTGAGGTCGCGGACCCTCCGGACATCCTCCTGTGTCTTGGACAGGGATTGCACCTCCCACTCGGCAAGGACGAACTCGGGGGCGAAACCGCTGCGATCCAGATCGGGTTTCAACGCCACGACACCGTTGTTCCAGGCGTACGACTCCAGGTTGATGGGCAGCACCTGGGAATCGAAGGGGAAATGCCGGAAATCGAGGTTGGACCGGCAGGTGGCCCCCACGCGGGCCTCGACTGCAACCCGTCCATCAGAGAAAACCGTTATTTTCTCCTGGCCTATGCTCAGCTGCCCCACCGGATTGGCCACGCCTATCTGGGCGGTCCAGATACCCTTGTGGAAGTTTTCGGATTCCGCTCCCACGTGAATCCGCCGGTCGGAGCCGGCGACGGCGGGGTCGAAGGCCAGCCGGGAATCGGTCCAGTTGACCGTCACATCCATTTCCACGTCGAAGGTGTTGCGAGTCTCGTCGATATTGGTGATGTCGATGAGATAAACACCCACCGTAACCGGAACCGGTAGAGCACCAGGAGGCGGAGTCACCCCTGACACCTCATTCCCAGTTTGCGCCCAACCCAAATTGGTCCAGGCCAGAGTCACAAAAAGAACCGCGAAAATCCTATTTTTACGCGACATCATCCCTCACTGTTCTTTTCCGGGGATTTGATGACACCCCAGTGTTGTGAATCCCCACGGGTTTGCCTTCCTTTGACGGAACCTGGAAGGATAGATTACATTTTTGTTCCAGAAAAACAACCATCACTTGATCTGAGGTGAGAAGAATTGGGGGAAAAATTCGGTGGCCTTGTCTCCAATTCGCGGTTGCCCCTGCTGAACCCGGTTGCTAGAATACCCGGAATTCTCTTTCGATCTTGTCCCCGATGGTCCTCTCCACCAAACTGGCAGGTTTTAGCAATGCGTTTTGGTTCATGCCTCCTGTTGACCGTTGCTCTTATGGTAGGTTCTTCTTTCGCCGTCCCCGCAAATGCGGGTGAAGAACCGGACGCCAGCTTTCCCGGCCCCTCCCACTTCCTTCGAGGCGCCTTCCAGGTCGGTTCGGTCCTGCAGACCAACGATTTTCTCAAGGGGGACAACCAGTCAGGGGAACCGATCGAGAGTTTCCGGTCGGTTCGCCTGGAATTCGGCTGGCAAACCGACGGATCCAAGGACTGGCACCACTCCTACAATTTCCCTTCCTTCGGAATCGGCCTCTACGGAGCGGATTTCAACAACGGCGAGGAACTGGGCACCCCCACATCCCTGTACGGTTTCTTCGATTGACCTCTGGTTCGCGGCGAGCGCTGGCGACTCAACTTCGACCTCGCCTTCGGCTTCACCAACGATTGGCAGGCCTACGACCCGGTGACCAATCCGAAAAACGTTGCCTTCGGCCTAGGCCGTTCCGTTCATATCGAAGGCGGCCCTAATGTCGAGTATCGATTTGCTGACCGCTGGTCGGCGATCTTGGGCGTGACGTTCACTCACTTCTCCAATGGAGGAACCCAACTGCCGAACCACGGGCTCAACCAGGCCGGCCCGGTGCTGTTCGTCAAATACGATACGGACACCCCCGTGACACCCCCGGCACGACGCCATATCCACGAATACCCCAAGGGATGGGATCTGACGGTGACCGGCTAGGGTGGCAAACGAAATCTGGATCATGAATCCAACAATCCGGATTTTCCCCTAACCCTGAATCGCAGTTACTTCATGGGCAACCTGACCGTGGGCATGGGCAAGCGGTTCTCCTACAAATAACGGTATGCCTTCGGTCTCGATCTGGGTTATGACGAATCGGTGGGCGATCTGGCCAAGCTGGACGCCTACAACAACGGACAACCTACGCCGGACACCAGTTCCTGGGACAATTTCGAGCTGGCCCTGTTCGGCGGTTACGAGATCCAGGCCCACCGCACCACCCTGATTATCCATCTGGGCTACAAGATTTTCCGCAAAGACCTGCCCAACCGCCTGCCCGATTTCTACCAGCGGCTGGGTGTCAGGCAGTTCTTCTACCAGGAGTGGTTTGCCGGGTTGAATGTCCGCTTCCACGAACTCGGCAGCGCGGACAACCTCGAATGGACCATCGGGTACCAGGTGGGACTCTGATCAGAAATACCGATATAGAGTGGCCGATGAGGCCGGGCCTGGATGGCCCGGCCCTTCTCATTCCAGATCGACGTGATAGGCGCTCATCGAATGACCCAGTTCTGGACTCCCTGCTCCGTCAGAAACACCTCCGCCCTGTCCCCGCGAAGCATGGCCAGGGTGGCCAGCAATCCCGCCTCGGTGCAGGTATCCCCCAGCACCGTCACCGACCGCGGGGCTCGCATCACCGGCCAGCCCGTCCGCGGGTTCAGGATGTGCGGGTAACGAACCCCGCCCCGCAGCAGAAACCGTCGGGCGTCACCGCTGGTGGCCAACGCACCGATACCCAGTTCGAGTTTCAGGCCAGCCTGGTCTTCCGAACCCGGCAACTCCACCCCCACCTGCCAGCAGCGGCCTTCAGCCCGGCGGCCCACCGCCCGCAAATCGCCGCCGAAATTCACAAGCACCGGTGCGAGGGTCCGCTCCGCCAGAAGGGTGGCCACCTTGTCCACGGCGTATTCCTTTCCCAACCCGCCGAGGTCGATCTCCATGCCTTCCGGGACGATGATTTCCGGGCGCCGCCAGGTGATCTTCGGCCAGCCGAGCAGCGGCAACAAGCCCTTGGCCTGCTTTCGCGAGGGCATCCTGTCCGAGCCGTCGAACTTCCAGATCCGGCGCAGCACTCCGCTGGTGACATCAAACAGCCCGCCGCTGATCTCGTGGCAGCGGTGGGCGAAGTCCAGCAGGTCCCCGGTCTCGGCATCCACGGTGACCGCCAACCCCGAGCCGTTATTTAAGGCATGCACGATGTTGTCATCGCGATAGCGGCTGAATTTGGTTTCGATCCGACGGGCTTCAGCTTCCGCCGCCTCACAAAGCAACCGGGCTTCGGTTCCATGTTCGGTTTCCAGCAGAATCTCACAAGGG
This sequence comes from uncultured bacterium, assembly GCA_965365795.1. Lineage (GTDB taxonomy): Bacteria > Krumholzibacteriota > Krumholzibacteriia > LZORAL124-64-63 > LZORAL124-64-63 > JAGLCY01. The sequence goes on from CBDUDB010000017.1 coordinate 4,276, forward strand.
CTAGCCATGGCCGTGAAGCGGCCTTGCCAGTATGTCCCCTGCCTGGTTACTTCCATGGACGTCACTTGAAAAGGTTGAAGCTGTAACCGATCTGCAGGATGAAGGCATCGACCGTTGGAAACAGATCGAAATTCTGCAGATTGCCGATGGCATCGGCCGGATGGCTTTCTCCCATCTGGGCATAGTATTCAAGCCGCAGGGTCCATTCATTCCCATCACCGACAAGTTGGCCGTAAGTCAGGCCGTAGGTTACCGCATGCATGTCGCCCAGCCGGTAATCCGCCGAGGCCTGGTCGAGCAGAACCTCCCCGTCCACCAGATAACGACGGTAAAAGTCCGCTTCCGATTGACTGTAGTAACGCAGATGGGGTTTGAGGAACTTGCCGTTGCTGAAATTCCACCGGTAGGTCATATCCAAGGTGTGGGAATTGATGCCCCAATCATCAGTGAAGTAGCGGTAGGACAGGTGGACAATGTCTCGCCCCAGATGCCGGACCAGGCGGCCGAAAAAGACATGCTTGTTTCGCGCGTCCGGACGCCCCTCGTACAGGTAAGGATCAGTCGCGCGCGGATCGCCGGTGACGGGGTCCACCACGCTGAACAACTTGTAGGGATCGGCCTGATAGCCGCTGACGTTGCTGTAGGTGTAATTGAGGTGAAGCAACGTTTTGCGATTGAGTACCTGGGTCACCCCCAGTCCCAGGTCCATCACCTGCTTGGTCCCGTCACCAGGCAGTTTGACCTTTTGCACACCTTCCGGCGGCATGGAACTGAACGGCTCCGGCCGACCGCCTTCGGGGAAAACAGTATCGTGAAAGTAGGCGCCCCGCACCGCGAGCGTGGTGTTGCGCTGGTTGAAGTCACGGGTCAATGACAGGTTGCCGCCCAGGGACGAATAATCATGCTCCGCTGATCCGTACAGCCCGAAATTGAAGTTGGTCACGCGGTTCAACGGCAGGCTCAATCCCGCGCTCAGGGCCAGACGGGTATCCCGAAAGGTATCATCCAGCGGGGTGTCCCCCGGAGCCGTTTTGTAGGATCCGTCCCCTGAGGGACGGGTAAAAGTCTGGGTGAAGGAGGCTGGAGTCGCTCCGTTGGCCGACGCCCCGGTCAGGGCGTCGTAAACGAAGCGGAAGTTCAAGTTTTTGCCATCTGAAAATTGATGATTGCCGTCGATGATCGCTTCGAAGGCGCTCACCCGGTCAGGTTCGGTGTAACCCAGGATCGCAGTCCTGACTTCGGTGGCTTCGGCAGGGCTGCCGGCCAAACCCAGCAGGCCGCAGGCACCCATGATGGCCGAGCGCACGGTACCGGTTTTCCCCTGCCCGCCCCCGGGATTGTTGCCGCTAGTTGCAGCCACATCCACCCCCGGCGGTGCCCAGCCCGCCCGTGGAGGCTTCCTTGCTGAAGTAGATATGCTCGTCCAGAGCGGTCACCACCACATCCGGATCGACTTCCATCCCCGGCTCCGCCAGCAGGTCACGCTCCCAGGGTTGAACTCCCATGTTGGCGCAACCGGTCGCACCGCCAAGAGCCAGACCCGCCAAAACAGACAGGCCCAGATGACGGCTCCAGGTTTTGATCCAGGTCATGGTGCCTCACTTTCCAGGGCGGCTTGGATGGCTTTTTCCCGCTTCGTTCCCTCGGCTTTCAAGAATCCCACGTGGCTGGAAATGAGTTCGCCTGACCTGGCGTACAGAAAGGAACTGGGCATACCCTCCAGCTTGTACCGTGTGGCGAGTTCTCCGGCGGGGTCCAGATATTGACGAATACCGGGGTCAATTTCGGCGGACATTTTCGCAGCCGTCTTCGGATCCCTATCCAGATTGATCATGACCACCTGCAACCCCTGGTCCATGTATTTCAGTTGCATGGCGTTCAGCCACGGCAGGGCCTGTGCGCAAGGCTTGCACCACGAGGCCCAGAAATCCACCAGAACGACATGCCCTTCAAAATCCGAGAGCTCAAAATCCGCTGCGGACCAGGGCCCGGGAACCGACACCGGTTCATCCTTGGCCAGCGCGAGGCTTACGAAGATCGCCAGCAAAAGGGCCGACAAAAAGAATCTATGACTCAAGGGCATGTTGCCTCCCGGGAAATGGAATGGGAAGGGAATTGTATGAAGAAGGCAGGGTATCCGCAATGTGGATTTCCTTGAAGGAAGTCATCTGAAATGTGCCCTTCAAGATGAATTTGCATTTCCAATATGGTACTATTGCGGCCAAGTATCGGCGGGATCCACCATGAATGGGTGGAGGAAGAACGTGTCTTGATTCCTTGTAGGGGGTACAACATGTGGAAAAATATTGTCGGGTTATTTCTAATTCCGGCCCTGATCCCGCTGGTCGCCTGCAATGCCGGCTCCACGGATGAATCGGGGATCGGATTTTCCCCAACCCGTGAACCCAACGAAAACGCCTTCACCATCCTGGTTCCCACCGGCTGGAACAGCCAGGGCGGAATTTTTCGGGTGAACGCCGCCGAGATGGGCGGTCCCCTGAACGCTCTGGTGGCCAAGTGTGATCTGACCTTCAGCAGCCAGGACGGTTCGGTGATGTTTCACATCCTGCCGGACATCGTCTATGCGCATGTCGGCATCGGGGGCGGGTTCTGGCAGGAGGGCAGCGTCTATCAGGGCGCCGTGGTCAGGCAGCTGGAAAGCGCCGAGCAGCACGTGATGTCACTCTTCAACTATCATCACCCTCAGGCCTCGGATGTTCAGGTCCTCGAGAGCCGGCAACTCCCCTGGGAAATCGAGGCGCTGCGCCAGGCCAGCGCGTATTCCAATCAGCTGCTGGCCCAGATCGGAGGCCAGAGTATGGTCTCCCAGTTCGATGCCGCCGCGGTGGTGCTGGAATATACCGAAGGTGCCGATCGGTATCGAGCGGTACTGGCGACTGGGATCGTCAACCAACGGGCGGCCATGACCTGGAACAACACGCGCTCCCTTGAATTCCGCGCCCCGGCGGCCGAGTTCGACAGGTGGCGGCCGGTGATGGATGTCATGCGGTATTCGATTCGTTTCAACATGCCGTGGGTCCTCAAGGAGACCAACAACCAGCGGGATCAGGCCGACTTCATCATGAAGGTGTTCAACGAGTCCAACCGCATCGACCGGGAAATGCTGGCCAAATCGCGAGTCAACCGCGAAGAGATCATGAATGACAACTTCCTGGTTCTGACCGGACAGGAGGAATTCGTGAACCCGCACACCGGCGAGACCGAAGTCGATACCGATGCCTTTCGCTATCGCTGGAAAACCGACGGCGGGGACGTCTACTACACCAACCAGGAAGACATCGACCCCAACAATTTTCTCCAACGAACGGATTATCAGCGGTCACCGGTTCGCAAGCGGAAGAACGAATGACCGGTCCCCTGGGGTACCGCAGATACTACTGGGCGGTGGCCTTGAATTTCCGGTATCGCTCAATTTCCGGACGGGCATACTTGAGGGCGAAGAAAAGAACCGCCACGTCGTCGGCCAGTCCGATGGGGCCCAGCACTCTTTCCGGCAACAGGTCCACCGGAGAAACGAGGTAGGCCAGGGCGCCGATGACCACGATCTTCACCTTCTTTTCCATGGTAAAGGATTTATCAAGGGCCATGTCGTAGATGGTACGCACATCTTCCCAGGAATCTCCGAGTTTATCCTTGACGCTTTCAAAAGACTTCTCGAAATCGGCCTGGATACGCTCCATGGTGGAGGGCTCGTTCACCGCTTGTTCGGATTCGGCGCTGGTGAACATCTCGGCCAGGTTTTCGTCGGACATCATATTGTTCATCGTGGGCTCCTTGGGATGGCAGGGGTACGCTGGGTTCTGTGTTTTTATACACTCCAGGCGGACCCTGATCAATCAAATACCGGGAAGTGAGCAGACATGCTAAAATTCACGACGCTTGGTCTCAGATAATCCCTGGACTTGAACCCTGCCAGGCGACCCCAAAAGGTGCCACCCGGGTTAAGGAGTTTTCATGTTCCTGTTCAATCCCCAAGAGTTTGACCCGGGAAACCTTGATGAGTCTTCTCACCAGATCCTGCGCAAGACCATCCAATTTTTTGAAGAGAAGGGCAAGGCCCGCATCAAGGAAGACGACCAGCAACGGATCTGGTATGCCGATTTCCTGGAATTCGTGAAAAACGAGGACGTCTTCTCCACACTGCTCACCCCTTCCCCATACGGGAAGGACGCCCAGCGCTGGGACACCTACCGGATTGCCCGCTTCAATGAAATCCTGGGTTTCTACGGCCTGGCCTACTGGTACACCTGGCAGGTTTCGATTCTGGGTTTGGGCCCGGTCTGGATGTCGGAGAATGAAGAGGTGAAACAGCGTGCGGCGGAACTTCTGCGCGATGGCGCGGTCTTTGCCTTCGGTCTGTCGGAGCGGGATCATGGCGCCGATGTCTACTCAACCGAAATGACCTTGACGCCCCAGAATGACGGCACCTGGTTGGCCAATGGATCCAAGTACTACATAGGCAACGGCAACGAGGCCCCGCTGGTCTCTACCCTCGGTAAAATAGCCGACACCGGCGAGTTCGTTTTTTTCGCGGCGGACTTCAAACACGAAAAATACGAACTGGTCAAGAATGTGGTGGCCAGCCAGAACTATGTGGCCGAGTTCGCCCTGCACGACTACCCGGTTACCGAAGCTGATATCATTGCCCGGGGTGACCAGGCCTGGGATACGGCGATGAACACGGTCAACATCGGCAAATACAACCTGGGCTGGGCGTCGATCGGAATGTGCACCCACGCGTTCCATGAATCGATCAACCACGCCTCCGGACGCGTGCTCTACGGCATGCCGGTGACCGACTTCCCCCATGTGCGAAACCTGTTCGTCGACGCCTACGCGCGGCTGGTCGCCATGCGCCTCTTCGCCCTTCGCGCCGCCGACTACATGCGTGTCGGCTCCGCCGAAGACCGCCGCTATCTTCTGTACAACGCCATTGTCAAAATGAAGGTCACCACCGAAGGGGAGCAAGTCATCAACCTGCTCTGGGACGTGATCGCCGCCAAGGGATTTGAAAAGGACACCTTCTTCGAAATGGCGGCACGGGACATCCGGGCTCTACCCAAGCTGGAAGGCACGGTTCACGTCAACATCGCCCTGATCATGAAGTTCATGGCGAGCTACTTCTTCAAGTCGGCGGATTTTCCTGAAGTTGGACGCCAGGACCAGGCAGCGGACGACGAGTTCCTGTTCAATCAGGGCCCCGCCCGCGGCCTGAGCAAGGTGAGGTTCCATGATTACCGCCGGACCTATGCCGGGTGCCCTCTGCCCAATGTTCGTGTATTCCGCAAACAGACCGCGGTGTTGAAGCGAATGCTCCTGCTGGCGCGTCCACGCAAGAATCAACTGCGCGACATCGATTTCCTGCTGGCGCTGGGACAGATGTTCACCCTGGTGGTTTATGGGCAGTTGATTATCGAAAACGCCAGGATCTGCCAAATCGACGACGATACCATCGACCAGATTTTCGAGTTCATGGTGCGTGATTTCTCCGCCTACGCCCTGCAACTGCGCGACAAGCCTTCGGCAACCAAGCTGCAGCAATGGCACTGTGGGCAGATAATGCGCCGACCCGCCGTTGACACGAGCCGGTTTGATCGGGTTTGGCTTGATCATGTATACTCAATACGCGGGTCCTATACCATGAACGAGTAGCCATGGCCGAGACGGCAAGGGTATGACCGCGTTTTTTTCCGTAGGAGTGAGGTGGGAAATTATGGTAATTCGGAATTCCTCATCAATCAGGATTCGCGCTTTTGCATTCCTGGCGCTGCTGGTCCTCTTCGGCGCAGGTTCGACTCCAGCGCAGGTCCTCGTGGCCAACGACGATAGTTACGGCATCCCCTTTGGGGAGCCTCTCGTGGTGGAATTCTACGGGGTCCTGGACAACGACATCCTTGACGGTGAGTCCGCCGGGGAAAGCGGGGCGCTGGCGGAGCTGGTTTCAGACGTCATCCACGGCTCCCTGACCTTGAATCCCGATGGATCCTTCAACTACTCCCCCGGGGCAACCTTTGACGGAACCGACAGCTTCGTCTACCGCGCCGTTTTCGCGGCCGTATCGGACCAGGCGACCGTCACTCTGTCCGCCTGTTCCGGTGGGCCTGATGTTTTTACCTGCTGGAATGAAACAGCCTTCCTCGCCAAGGCGACCGAATGGGGTATGGCCAGTTTCCAGGAGGGTTTCGAAGATGATGCCGCCTGGGGTCTCGCCCGATCCCCAATGGCGTTACCGGTCGTCAACAGCCAGGGTATCCAGTGGATGACCAACCACTCGGGACCGCCCGCCTTTAATGACCTCACCACCGGGTCCGGTCCGGCCAGAACCGGTCAGTGGGGTGTCTTCGATCCCAATCACGGCTACGCCACCGGGACACCGACCGAATGTGACATCGACAACCCCCCGGTTCATTGCCTCTACTACGATGGTTTTTCGGGAATCCGGGAACCCGGCCTCGGTGTCTTGAATGGCGTCGGGGGGTACATTACCGGCACGTACGGTGGCAACGTCATGATCCTACTCGACGGCGAACCTCCCCTCGGCGGCGGCAGGATCGTAGGAGGAGAGCATCGATTTTTTGGTGTGATCGACACGCGAGTCACCGGATTCACTCAATTCGAATTTCGCGAGGTTGACGGCAAAGTGGGACAGGCCCTTTACATATTCGGTGATGATTTCACTCTATTGACCCCTGCCCCGTCGCCAGTCGAAGATACCCGGACCACCCATTCGCGGATTTTCTTTGCTGGAGCGGGACCGAATCCCTCGGACGGACGGACGTCCTTGCGGTTTTCCACGCCCGCTCAGGCTGATGTCCAGTTGACCATCTATGACCTCAGAGGCCGCTTGGTCCGTCGTCTTGCGAATGGAACACGGGATGTCGGTTCCCACATAGTCGACTGGGACGGGCGGGACCGGGAAGGAAAAAGTGTCCCCGCCGGGACCTACTTCGGCCAGTTAAAGGTAAATATTGACGGAAAGCTGGAAACCCAGGTGCGGAAAATTGTCGTGGCTCATTAGCCATTGGGGCAGATCCCGCCGAAGGGGAGCGCCATGAAAAGACCAACGCTCCGGTTGCCTCTTATCGTGGCACTCGCGCTGTAGCTGTAGATATACCAGACCTTCCAGGACAGTCAGCCGAGACCCTCTGGTCACTTCCAGTTACCCGTGGTATAGTTTTCGGGAATGGTTAGTTCTCAGACCAACGGATCCGCGTTCCGCGCCGATCCGTTTCCGGTTTGGCCCATCCAGGCCGTCGGCTCTCAGCGAGTCTGCCTGAAGTCTCCAAACACAGTAAAGGAGTCATCCTTGCGTCCCAACCTGCGTTTTCTGGATGACGCGCTGATCACGCAAATCATAGACGAGGCCCGCGGCCTCCTGGCTCGCCTCGGCATGACCATCCACAACGAAGAGGCCCTGAAGCTGCTTAGCGACCATGGCGCCGAGATCGACCTGGCCAAACACAAAGTGCTTTTTCCCGCCGACCTGATCGACCGCGCCCTCGCGACCGCCCCGGCCGGCTTCGAGCTGTTCAACGTTCTCGGCGAGCGGACGCACGATTTCTCCGGCGGCAATGTCCATTTCACACCCGGCTCGGCGGCCATCCACATCCTGGATCACCAGACGGGCGAGATTCGCCGTCCCGTCACGGCCGACTACATGCGCTACGTGAAACTGGTCGGGCAGCTGGACGGCCTCGCGGCGCAAAGCACCGCCTTCATCCCGTCGGACGTGCCCGAGGGCGTGTCCGACAGCTACCGGCTGTTCCTTTCCCTCCTGGACGGAGAGAAGCCCGTGGTAACGGGCGCCTTCACCATCGAGTCGTTCGAGCTGATGAAAAACCTCCAGCTGGCCGTGCGCGGCTCGGCGCAGGCCTTGCGCGAGAAGCCGCTGGCCATCTTCTCCTGTTGCCCGACGGCCCCGCTCAAGTGGTCCGACGTCACCTCCCAGAACCTACTCGACTGCGCGGACCACGGGATCCCCGTAGAATACATCTCGATGCCCTTGAGCGGATTCATGGCACCGGTGACACTCGTGGGGACCCTGGTTCACCATACCGCTGAAACCCTCAGCGGTATCGTGTTGAGCCAGCTTCGCAGACCCGGAACGCCGGCCCTTTACGGTGGCTGTCCCTCCGCGTTCGACATCCGCTACGAGACCACGCCCATGGGCGCCATCGAGACCCAGATGGTCGACTGCGCCTACAACGAGATCGGCAAGTTTCTGGGGCTGCCGACCCAGGCATACATCGGACTGAGCGACGCCAAGGCCCTCGATGCCCAGGCGGGACTCGAATCCGCCTCCGGGGCCATGATGGCTGCACTGTCCGGCGTCAACAGCATCTCCGGTCCCGGACTGCTTGACTTCATCACTTGCGTGAGCCTGGAAAAGCTGGTGGTGGACAATGAGATTGCCAGCATGGCGCTGCGCATGGTGCGCGGCATCGAGCCTCGCGAGGATTTTCCAGCCCAGCCGCGGTTCGAGGAACTGATCCGGGACAAGCACCTGCTGATCTCGCCGCACACCATGGAGCACCTCCCCCAGGAGCACTACTTCCCGGGCCCGGCGATCGTTCGGGCCAACCTTTCGCGCTGGCGCGAGGAAGGGTCGTTGACGCTGGGTGAGCGCGCGCACGCAGAGGTGGAGAGGTTGATCTGTGAAGCGCCGCCGACCAGGCTGCCCGAAAGCGCCAGGTCCGACCTTGTCAAGCTGATGGCGGCCGAGGCGGGTCGGCACGGCCTTGACCATCTGCCGTCGCGAGAGTAATGAGAGAGAATGTCCCTTTCACCCCCAGTCACGTAAACCATCAGACCGAGGTTCAAGTATGGACATCATGAAGCAGATCGCCACGGCCTTGGACGGAGGTGACCAGGTGCGGGTCGCCGAGTTGACCGGCCAAGCCATCGAGATGAAGTTGACGGCCAAGGAGATTCTCGACGACGGCCTGATCGCCGGCATGAACGGGATCGGCGAAAAGTTTCGCAAGCACGAGATCTTCCTGCCCCACGTCCTGCTTGCGGCCCGTGCCATGTACGCCGGCCTCGACCTGCTGGAGCCCTTGCTCCTGGCTCAGGGCGCGACCATGGCCGGCAAGGCCGTCATCGGCAGTGTGCAGGGGGACCAGCACGACATCGGCAAGAACCTGGTCGGCATCATGCTGAAAGGTGCGGGCTTCGAGGTGATCGACCTCGGCAGCGATGTCTCCCCGGAACAATTCGTCGACACCGCCGTGGAATCCGGCGCACAGGTTATCGGAATGTCCGCGCTGCTGACGACCACCATGCCGGTCATGAAGAGGGTCGTGGATTTGATCAAGGAGCGGGGCCTGGATGGTAAGCTGAAGACCATCATCGGCGGCGCCCCCCTCTCGTCGGAATACGCTCAAGAGATCGGCGCAGATGCCTATGCCTTCGACTGCGTCAGTGCGGTCGAAAGGATCAAGGGTCTCACTAGATAGCGGGCAATCCTTTTTGGAATCGATCTCGATCACTGGAGGTCCCATGTCAACAGCTCAAGTTCCCGAAAGCGCCCGCGTTGTCATCATCGGGGGCGGCGTCATCGGTTGTTCGATCGCCTACCACCTCGGCCACCTGGGCTGGAGCGACGTGGCCCTTATCGAACGGGACCGTCTCACCTCGGGCACCACGTGGCACGCCGCGGGTCTGATGACCACCTTCGGTTCCACCTCGGAGACCTCGGTCGAAATGCGCAAGTACACGCGCGAACTTTACGGGCGCCTCGAGGCGGAGACCGAGCTCAGCACCGGCTTCGAACCCATCGGCTTCATCGAGCTGGCCGCGGACAGGGACCGCATGGAAGAGTACCGTCGTGTGGCGGCATTCAACCGTTTTTGCGGCAACGATGTCGAGGAGATCGGCCCCGACGAGATCAAGAAGCTCTTCCCCCTGGCCAGAGTAGACGACATCCAGGCGGGCTTTTATTTAAAGCAGGACGGGCGCGTCAATCCCGTGGACGCGACCATGGCCCTGGCCAAGGGCGCGCGTCAAAAGGGCGTGAAGATCATCGAGGACGTGTCGGTCACCGGTGTCACCACCCGGAACGGCCGTGCCACGGGGGTGACCACCACCCAGGGCGACATCAAGGCCGAATTCGTGGTCAATTGCGCCGGCATGTGGGCCCGGCAGCTCGGCGCCCTCAATGGCGTGAGCATCCCCAACCAGTCGACCGAGCACTACTATCTCATCACCGAACCTATCGAGGGCATGTCGCGACACCTCCCCATCATCGAGGACCCCTCCTGTCACGGCTACTACCGGGAAGAAGGCGGCGGACTGATGATCGGCCTGTTCGAGCCGGTCTGCGCCCCTTGGAAAGTGGACGGCGTCCCGGACGATTTTTCCTTTGGCGAGATTCAGCCCGACTGGGAGCGCATGACGCCCTTCGTGGAAAAGGCCATGAGCCGCGTCCCCATCTCGAAGGAAGCCGGCCTCCTGAAATTCTTCTGCGGCCCCGAGAGTTTCACTCCCGACATGGGCCCGGTTTTTGGCGAGACGCCCGAGATTCAGAACTACTTCGTCGCCGCGGGACTCAATTCCATCGGGATCATCACCGCCGGGGGTCTTGGCAAGGTCATGGCACAGTGGATCACCACCGGCGATCCTGGCGCGGACATCACCGGCATCAACGTGGATCGTTTCCACCCTTACCAGTGCAATCCCGAGTACCGCAAAACGCGAGTGGTCGAAACCCTGGGAATGGTTTACCGACGCCACTACCCCACCCGCGTGCCCCAGACCGCCCGCGACTGCAAGCGCTCGCCCTTCCACGATCGCCTGAAGGATCAGCGGGCCTATTTTACCGACGTGAGCGGCTGGGAAAGCCCGGCCTGGTTTGCGCCGGAAGGTAAGGAACCCGAGGTCGATAAACTTTCGTGGGGACGGCAGAACTGGTTCCCCTACTGGGAAGCCGAGCACAAGGCCTGCCGCGAGGGGGTCATCGCCATGGACATGTCCTTCATGGGGAAATTCCTGGTGCAGGGCCGCGACGCCGGCAAGGTGCTGGACCACATATCCGCCAACAGCGTCAACGGCCCCGTCGAGACCATCACCTACACCCAGTTCCTCAACGAACGCGGCCTGCTGGAAGCCGACGTCACGGTTTCCAAGCAGACCGAAGATCGCTTTATCGTGGTAGCCACCGACACCATGCACCGTCACGTCGAGACCTGGATCAGGCGGCACATCCCCGACGACGCCCACTGTTTCGTTTCCGACATCACCGGCGGCATCGGCCAGCTCAATGTGCAAGGCCCCAAATCGCGCGAACTCCTGCAATCGGTCACCTCGGCGGATATGTCCGACCAGGCCTTCGGGTTCCGCACTTCGCGCGAGATCGATATCGGGTTCGCACGCGTCCAGTGCAACCGAATTACCTACGTGGGCGAACTCGGTTACGAGCTGAACATCCCCGCGGAGCAAGCCGTGTACGTCTACGACCGGGTGATCGAGGCGGGCCAAAGCCTGGGCCTGCGCCATGCGGGCCTCAGAGCCCTGGGCAGCCTGCGTATGGAAAAGGCCTACCGCGATTACGGTCACGACATCGACAACACCGACGACGCCTATGAAACCGGTCTGGGTTTCTTCGTGGACCTGGACAAGCCGGACTTTCTCGGCAAGGAATATTGCGTCGAAAAGAAAGCGCAAGGGCCGGCCTACCAACAGCGTCTCCTTCAGGTCCTGGTCAAGGACCCCCAGCCCCTGCTCTATCACGCCGAGGTCATCTACCGCAACAACCAGGCTGTGGGTTATGTCCGGGCGGCGAGTTACGGTTTCACCCTCGGGGGCGCCGTTGGTCTGGCCATGATCGAAGCCGGCGAGCCCATCAACAAGGCCTTCATAAAAGAGGGCCAATGGGAAATCGATATCGCCGGCAAACGCTACCCCCTGGACGTGGGCCTACCCGGCCGACCCATGTATGACCCGAAGATGAAGAAGGTCAGGGATTGATCTCTGTCAGTCCGTAGTCTGGTTCCCCTCCCGTCCAAATGTCCGGTAGAGGGCGGGCAGAACGACAAGCGTAAGGGCATTGGCCGACAGGACGCCTCCGATGACGACGGTCGCCAGGGGCCGCTGCACCTCGGCGCCCACCCCTGTGTTCAGGGCCATGGGAACGAACCCGAGGGCGGCCACGAGGGTGGTCATCAGGACCGGCCGCAACCGCATTAGCGCACTGCTCTCGATTGCGTCGTCCAGAGAGCGTCCCTCACTAAGCAAACGCTGCATGGTCGACACCATCACCAACCCCGCCAGCATGGCCACGCCCGAGACCGCCACGAACCCGATCCCCGCCGATACCGTGTAAGGCATGCCGCGAATCCACAGGGCCAGGATTCCTCCCAGGGTGGCGAACGGGGCCGCCATGAAGATGATCAGGGCGTCCCGCCAGGAATGGGTGCTCGAGTAGAGCAGGAACAGGATCAGGGCCAGGGCTATGGGGACGACCACTGCCAGGCGCAGACGGGCCCTTTCCATGTGCTCGAACTGGCCGGCGAACTCCAGGTAGTAACCCGCGGGCAGTTCTATCTCCGCCGCGATCCGCTCGCGGGCTTCGGCCACGAAACTGCCGACGTCCCGTCCGCGCACGTTGCACTGGGCGACGATGCGGCGGCGCTGCCACTCGCGGGTGATGGTCGAGGGCCCCTCGACCAGTTCGATGGTGGCAAGGTGCTGGAGTGGGATCTGCGCCCCGGTCGCCGTGGAAACCGGCATCCGGCGCAGTTTTTCCGGATCGTTCCGGATGTGTTCGGGCAAACGGACGGCCAGATCGAAGCTCCGCTGGTCCTCGCGAACCTCCCCGACCGTGACCCCGCCCACCGCTTCGACCAGTTCGAGGACGTGCTGGGCCGGAACCCCGTGGCGCGCTATGGCCTCCTGGTCGACTCGGATTTCCAATATCGGTTGACCGGTGACCTGCTCGACGTAGAGATCGGCCGCGCCGCGGATCGATTCGAGGACCTTTCCCACTTCCGCTGCGGATTCCCGGAGAATTTCGAGGTCATCCCCGAAAATCTTGACGCCCACGTCGGTCCGGATGCCGGCGATCATCTCGTTGAGGCGCATCTCGATGGGCTGCGTGAAGACCACCCGCATGCCGGGCAGCCCCGATATCTCGGCGTTCATGACCTCGACCAGTTCGCTCTGGGTCCGGGCCTTTGTCCACTGCTTCCGTGGTTGCAGGTTAAGGTAGATGTCGGTCAGCTCGATCCCCATGGGGTCGGTGGCCACCTCAGCCGTGCCGGTCCGGGACCAGATGTGGCGGACCTCGTCGGGAAACTTCGCGAGGATCACCTTCTCAATCTGTGTGCCGTAACGAACCGACTCCTCCAGCGAAGCGCCTGCCAGACGCACGGTGTTGATGGCCAGGCTTCCCTCTGACAGGCGCGGTATGAACTCCGACCCGATGGTCAGGCCCACAACTCCTCCCAGGGCCAGCAGACCCAATGTCGAAACCAGGACCAGCTTCCGGCGCCCCAGAGCGAAATGGACCACCGGCCGGTAGACCCGCTCGAGCCAGACAACCAGACGATTCTCTTTTTCCCGCGGCTTTCCGCGCAGGACGAAACTGGCCAGGACCGGCATCAGGGTCAACGACAGGATCAGGGATCCGGCCAGGGCAAACATCAGGGTCAGGGCCATGGGCTGGAACAGCTTGCCTTCGATTCCCTCGAGGGCCAGAACCGGAAGGAACACGATAGCGATGATCAATTCACCGAACATGGTCGGCCTGCGGACCTCGAGCGCGGCGTCGTGGACCGTTTCCAGAACGGTGCCCTTCCGGCCAGGGTCCTGCAGGCGCCGCACACTGTTTTCGACCATGATCACTGAACTGTCCACGATCAGCCCGAAATCGATGGCGCCGAGGCTCATCAGGGATCCTGCGATGCCGAACCGCATCATGCCCTGTGCCGCGAACATCATGGACAGGGGGATGGCCAGGGCCACGATCATTCCTGCGCGCAGGTTGCCCAGGAAAACGAAGAGAACCGCCACCACCAGGATCGCGCCTTCGAACAGATTTTCCTGAACGGTTTCGAGGACCTGGTCCACCAACTCCGTCCGGTCGTAGACCGCCTCGATTTTCACCCCATCGGGCAGGGAAGACTTGATCTCCTCCATGCGTTCGCGCATACGACCGGTGACTTCGTGGCTGTTTTCTCCCATCAGCATGAAGCCCAGGCCAAGGACAACTTCGCCCTTGCCCGAAGCCGTGGCGGCACCCCGGCGAATTTCGTGGCCTTCGACCACCTCGCCCACGTCCCCGATCCGGACAGGGACCCCGTCGTGTGCGGCGATCACGATGGCGGCAATATCGCCCACGTTGCGGACCAGACTGATGCCCTGCACCAGGTGCAGTTCACCGGCCTCGACAACATAGCCGCCGCCGACGTTCATGTTGTTTTGCGACAATGCGGTGAAGACGTCGTCGAGCGTAAGCCCGAACTTGACCAGCTTGTCCGGGTCGGCCAGGACCTGGTACTGCTTGCTCTCGCCACCCCAGGTATTGACCTCCGCGACTCCGGCCACCGATTGAAGGCGGGGCTTGACGACCCAGTTGTGAAGGGTGGTCAGCTCCTGGAGCGAGTGCTCATCGCTGGTCATGATGTAGTGGTAGACCTCACCCAGGCCGGTGGCCACCGGCCCCATTTCGGGACGAGCAATGCCCGCCGGCAGTTCAACCGTCTGCAGACGTTCCATGATGAGTTGCCGGGCAAAGTAGATATCGGTGCCGTCATGGAAGGTGGCGGTCACCTGGCTCAGCCCGAACTTGGATATCGACCGCACCCCCTCCAGGTCAGGCAGGCCGGCGACCGCCCGTTCGACGGGAAAAGTGATCTGCTGTTCGATCTCGATGGGCGAGAGCGAAAGCGCGGTTGTATTGATCTGCACCTGGACAGGGGTCGTGTCCGGGAAAGCGTCGATAGGCAGGTTCAGTACATTGTGAACCCCCAGGCCGGCCATCACCAGCGTCAGGGCGATCACCATGAATCGGTGGTTCAACGACCAGGTAATGATTGCGTCGAGCATGGCGCGACCCCCTACGTTCCCGGTTGCGCTTCACAGCAACCGGCGCCGATACTCCCCTTGAGGATCTCGGTCTTGAGTAGGAAACTCCCCTGGGTGACAACCGTCTCGCCGCCCTTCAATCCGCGTCTGACCTCGACCATCGATCCCGCCGCAGGACCGAGGTGTACCTTCACGGGATGGAATCTGGTCAACGAATCCTTCACGAAGACCACGTTGCAACAGCCCTCCCACTGGACGGCGGCCCGGGGGACCATCACGGTGGGCCGGGCGTCTCGTACCGTCACGACGGCCCGGGCGAACATGTTGGCGCGCAGGATCCCGTCAGGGTTGTCCAAATCGGCCCGGGCCTGCAGGGTCCGCGTTCGCGGATCGAGTTGGGCGCTGACCCAGGTGATCCGGCCGGCGACCGCATCCCCGGGCAACCCTTCCACGTGCAGGATCACGGGCTGATCGGTCCGGATATCCTGGATGTCCGTTTCGTAGACGTCCAAACGGGCCCACATCCGGGAAACGTCCGCCACGGCGAACAGCGCAGCCGAGGGGTCGCTGAGCTCACCCACCGAGGCCCGGCGATCGACCACGACCCCGGAGAAGGGGGCTGTCACCCGGTACTCGTTGGTGGTGTCCCCGGTGCGCGCCACCTCGGTGATCTGGTCGGTGGAAAGGCCAAGGCCCATGAGCTCCTGCTCCGCTCGGGATTTGGCGATGCGGCTTTCCGCCAGGCGGGACTCGGCTTCCAGGAGATCCCGTTCGGTGGACACCCCCCGGGTCAGGAGGTCCTTTTCCCGTGTGTGATTCTTGGCCCAAAGCGCCTCGGATGCCTGAGCCTGGAGAAAGGCGGCTTTGGCCGCGCCGAAGGCCGGCGAGACGATCACCGCCAGGATCTCGCCCGATTCCACCCGGTCTCCCAGGTCTTTCTCCACCGACTGGACTAGGCCTCCGACCTGGGGCGCCAGACGGGCGAAGCGGTTGCCGTCGTAATCGAGAACCGCATTGCACTCGATGGTCCGCGACACGGGCTGTACCGTCACCTCCGCGAATTCCAATCCCGCTTCCTGGGCGACCGTCTCACGCTCGAAGGATACCGTCAGGAGCTGCTTGGTGCACGTGACCGAGGGAGGGCGTCGGTATCGTGGCTCCGAGACGCCTTGCTCCCGGTCTATCACGTCCGGACCGGTGGCCACTTCGGCGAGGGAGGGATTGCAGTCAAGGCAGCGGGATTCGGGCAGGCCGTGCCCGGCGCACCAGTCGCCGACCGCCTTGTAGGCAGCGATAACGTCCGGGTTGCAGATCCAGCACAGGGCCTCGGCCACGTCGTGGCCGGCGCACCAGCCCATTTCCTCGATAAGGCCGGGATTGCAGAAGGGGCAGGCCGATTCGGCGATTGCGTGTTCGGCGCACCAGTCACCTTCGCCGTGCCCGACAACTTCGCCGGCGCTTGCTGCTTTGCCATGTTCACCAGACCCATGGTCGTGGCCTGAGTGCTCATCCACGGCCACCGTGTCGGTGGATCCGTCTCCACACCCTGCTACCACGACGGCCAGTAGGGCTATGGTTAACACAAGTATCTTCGTCAGCATGTTCATCTTTCTTCTCCATTGTCAGCGTAGGGACCGATGCCGAGCAGACTCATGAGGTCGGCCTCGGCCAGGGCCAGGTCCCGGCGTAATTCCATCGTTCGCAGAAGAACGTCCTTGAAAGTTCGCTGGGCGTCCACCAGCTCCAGAAACATGAGGCGCCCTGACCGGTAAGCCTCCTGGGCCTGATCCAGAGCCCGCTCGGCCGCCGGTGTGATCCGTTCGGCCAGCTGGTCCATCTGCTCATGGGCCGTGCGGTGATTCAAACGGGCCGTGGCCAGGGCGACCTCGAGTTCCTGGCCGGCCATCCGCTCCAGGTGGCGGGCCCTGGCCACCTGAGAGGCGGTCTCGGCAACCCGACCCTGATTGCGATGGAAGATGGGCAGAGGCAGACTGATCCCGCCTTCCACGAAGTTGCCCTCGTCGGGACGGGCGCTGCCGTAAGCCACGAACAGGTTCAGGTCCGGAATACGTTCCTTTTTCGCGGCGGTCAGCATGGCCTCGGCGGCCTCCACCCCCAGGCGCGCTGCCTGCAAGGACGGATGATCGTCCATATCCGCTTCGGTATCCGGCAGCAGGTGGTCGGTGTCGGGGTTCGGATCGAGACTGCCGGTGAGCCGGTCGACCGGCAACTCTATTCCTCCGAGTAGGACCTTCATCTCCGCGGTGCTCCGCGCCCGCCTGCGTTCGAACTCCTGCCGGGCCACCTCGAGGTCGTACACCTCCAGCATGGCGCGGGTCACGTGGGCCTCGGGGACGGCCTTGGCCTCGAATCGGGCCTGGGCGATGGCCAGGTTCCGTTCGGCCTCGGCCATCAGCATGTCGAAGACCTCTTCCACCTCGCGGAAGTGGATCTGGTCGGCCCACCACTTGTGGATCCCGCCGAGGGCCATTCGGCGCGCCCGGAGAGCGTATTCCGTCGCCTGGTCGACTTCGGCCCGGGCCGCATCCACAGCCGCCCCCCGCCGTCCGCCGATCAGCAACGCCTGCGACAATCCCACCTTCTGCTTGTTGAAGGAGGGGTCATCCACCGACATCTCCTCGACCTCGAAGGCGAGTTCGGGATTGGGGTACAACCCCGCCTGTCGCATGCGCCCCGTCCTGGCCTGGACCTCGATCCGGGCCAGGGCCAGATCGGGATTCGCCAGCTCGGCGATCCGGAACAGGTCCGCCAGTCCGATCTCGGGTCGGACCAGGATCCCCTCTATCTCCTGGCGGATCTCCGCCTGGGAGGCCGCCTGCCGGTCGTTTTCCGCCGCCGAGGCGGTGCCCCAGGACAGGACCAGCAGCGGCAGGTACCACAAAAACTTCATCACGCACGATCCCTTCGGATGGTCGGTGATTCATGGGGCCGGACGGTCCTTGCCGCCGACCATGTTTTTCAGGAATACGGGAAAGTTGGGCTAGCCCCGGGGGGGATGGTAGAGAGGGTCGGCATCGATCTGGGTCACATCGGCACGGGTGGCGGCCAGGCGGCCGTCCGCGGTCGGGACGGCATGCAACACCTGCGCGACGGGAGGAATCATGACGGTTCCGGAGCAGCAGGGCAGACTGCAGTGCTGGCAACCGGTCTCGCAGCAGTCGTCGTCACCGTGGCCCGGATGCCCCTCGCAGGTCTCGTCATCACAGGTTGCGGCCAGATAGGTGTCGCAGGGATCGACGTCGGGATGGGAGATCATGTCGCAGGCCGCCTCCAGGGGAGCCGGCAACAAGGCCAGGCCCATGGCCACGAGCAGGAGGATTGAAATTTCCCTGGATGACTTCATGATCTCCGTAATGATCGAGTATCAGGATCGCGTTCACTATACAATTCTAGTTGCTCTGGGGTTCCTGGTCAAATTTCGGCTCTTCCCCCAACTAGTTTAACGGGAATCGGCGATTGAACATTCATTTCCAGTTGGCCAGCCATCAATCGATGGGCGGAATTCCAGAGTCAGTCCCCTATTCCCACGTTTTCTTGGCGCGCCACCGCTAGTTCCTGCCGCAGGCTCTCGGCCCAGTAGCGCACTGAGTTGCCGCTGAACTCGTTCATGTGGTCGAACCAGTGGGCCAGGGCACGCTCCTCGGCGTTGGGACCCCAGGCGTCGGGATCCCGCCGGATCTCCCTGACGATCATCCGCCACACGTAGGGATTGCTAGTGGCCAGACTGTCGTTCAACGCCTTTCCAGTCAACTCACCGATTCGGTTGTTGTCGGCTAGGGCCATATCTGCCCGGAGAAGCATGACCTCCTCCAGGGCAGACAGACCGGTCCCCCACCACGGAGCCAGCAGGGCACGGGCGCGCGCGGGTTCACCCAGGTCCAGCCAGGCCAGGGCTGCGGTCTTGCGCAATTGGGCGTCCCCGGAGCCGACGGTCACGGCACTGTCGAGGCGGGCGGTCCTGCCGGCCAGGGCGGCGCGGAGGCTGTCCGGGGGCGTGAAAAAGACCTCGAGCTCCGTGGATAGGTGATCCAGCAGCAACGACGGGTCGGCCTCGAAGTGGGGAACCTCCGCACCCTTCACCCGCACCATGGGCTCGGCGGGATCCAGGTCCACCGGCAGGCGTGGTTCGTCGTCCTCGGCCTGGATGCAGGCCGTTGTCACCTGAAGCAGACGCTGTACATCCTCGTTCCCCGGGTCCAGGCGCCAGGCGATCTCGAGATCCGGCAGGGCTTGGGTGCAACGGTGAAGCTGCAGATTGAGCAGACCCCGGTTGTAGTGGCCAACAAGCGAGCGCGGCTCCAGGGCCACGGCCCAATCCATGGCAGCCACGGCATCGTCCACCCGCTCGAGATTTGCATAAACAACCCCGAGCATGCGCCAGGTCACCGGTGACTCGGAATCCGCACGCAGGGATTCTTCCAGATAGCCGCAAGCCGCGTCGAAGCGATTTTCGCGCAACTCGATCATACCCAAATACAAGCTCGTCCGGGCGTCGACCTGGTCCTTCAGGGCGAAGCTGTCGCGGGCCTCTTTCAATTCGGACCGGGCCTCATCGAAGCGCTCGAGACGGAAGTAGATCCTGCCGCGAAGGGCCTGGCAGATATCGATCCGGACCTGGTATCGTTCGAGAATGTCGAGCACGGCCAGGGCTTCCGCGGCCGAATGCCGAAGTCTTTCCGGGAAGAGGGCAAGGGACATGGCGTTCATCTGGTAAGCCACGTACCCGAAGCGCGAGCCCAGCAGGTAGTGGCGATGGCCGAAACTGACAAAGAAGGGCGCATGCGAGTCGGGAACGTCCAGAACCAGGGGACCACGCGCGTCGGCAGCCGTCGGGTAGTAACCCTGGTATTCAAGGCCCCGGAATCCGGCCACATAGTAGTCCAAGGCGCCCGGGTCACCACGCAGTTCGGCAACCAGGCCCACATCGTTCCAAAAGCGCCGCTGGTGAGGAAGACGTGTAAGGCCGGCCTTGGTGTCGAGGTTACCTCTAATGATGGAAAGAGGTTCGTCAGACCGTCTCCATTCGCCGAAGACGTGAAAGGCCATTTCGATATCGCCGACCGCCAAGTAGGCCTGGGACCGGATCCACTGGTTCGCGTAGTCGGACGGCCGCATATACAAACCCGTCGCGTATTGGCCCGAGGCGTCGCGGATTTTTCGTGGGGGCATGACTGCGGCCAGGGACAGCGCCTCACTGGTTCGGCCGGCGCCGGCCAGCAACAGGCCCTTGATCAGCAACAGATCCGGATCACCGGGCTCGTGCTCCAGACCTTCCTGTACCGCGGCCAGACCTTCCTCCCAGAACCCCAGGTCCCGCAAGACCCAGCCCCGGTCGCGGTGGATCCCTAGCAACAGGCCCGGGTCGACCGCCTCGCTGGTGATGGCCTGAGACCCCACGGCCCAAAGCGACCTTTCCAGGCAACCCCGAGCCGAGTTCAGCTCGCCGATCTCGAGATAGAGGTGCCCCAAAGCCGCCCAGGCCGTCGCATCGGAGGGGTCCAGTTCGGATACCTCCTCCAGGCGGTCCAAGGCCCCGGCCAAACCCGTCAGTAAGCCACGACGGTCGGGCGGAAGACCCTCGTACAAAAAGGGACGCTCCCGACGATCTCGGCGCTTGGCGGCCATCTCCTCGAAACCCCGCCAAGCAGACAGGGCATCCGCGGCGAGGCCCCGCCGGGACGCACGTTCTTCTGAGGGAAATGAATAAAAACCGGCGAGTTCCTCGGCGAAAGCTACCGAGTCAGCCAGGGCGGGGTCTGGGCTCGACATCCCTCCCGGCGGAAGAATCTGGATGCGTGGCTGCGTGCAGCTCCCGAGGCAAAAACCCAAGGCGGTGAGCAGAATCAGGCGGAAAAAAAGATTGGCACTCATGGCATCCTCCCCCTGCAATCTAAGGGGGATGCAGTACCGACTCCACAAAAAACACCTTCGCCGCCCTGACGGTTCAATAATCAGACACGGATATTTCGTTGCTTTTAGATTGGGTTGTTCCTCCGAAATTGTGCATGCCATTGAAGCGGGTCCATTCATCAAAAAGCGGGGCCCCCGGGGGACCCTCTTTTCTGCATTATATCATTTGGCTGGAATTTATCGGATTAGCGCCATCAACCACTTACCCGTCGTTGAACATATTTCGGATTATTTGATTTTACCCTATTCCCGATCACGGCATGACCATGCTATACTGGACAATAATTATCCTTAATTCAAGACTATCTAGCTTCAGTCTTGAGATTTCACGATTCCCCGGGTCATTCAGTCACCCTGGAAGGGACTTTCGATGAAAACGCTTCATATCTTTGCTCTTGCCTTGGTCATGACCAGTGGCTTTGGCGCTTCGGCCTCCGCCTACTCATTTCGCATCGACATCGTATCCACCGATACTGTGGACGGCCACTTTGGTTTTGTCGCCAGCGTGGACGAACCCCCTGAGCCGGTCGAGGAGCTGTTCTTCTTCATGGAATCCGGCCAGGTCCGTTTTTACGCATCCCGAGAAGCTGGATCAACCTGGGAGACCGATCCATCCGAAGTGAGGTTCCTGACGCCACCCGAAGGGGCCACAGTGGGCTATAGTTGGAATTTCCTGCCCGACGATCTCGGTGACCAGATTGCCACGATTCAAGCATTCGAAAGCATCACGACGCCGGCCGGTTCTTTCAGCAGCGCTCAGTGCGTCGCTCGCTTCATTGTGAATGGTTCAATCAACGAGATTGCGCATTTTTCCTCCGGTACGGGCCTGATTCGCGAATATTTCCCCAACGATCAGGTTGTCGATGAAGTTACCGATTTCAACATCGTAGGCGGCTCGGGCTACTTCCCTCTCGCGGTGGGCAACTGGTGGGAGTTCGATGGTACCATTTCGGCCGTGGATGACTTGCCCGCCTCTCCCAACCTGCTGTACGCAGCCGTGCCGAACCCCTTCAATCCGGCCACCGAGATATCCTTCGAGATGGCCGCCGCCGGCCACGCGCGCCTGAGTATCTACGATGCCTCAGGCCGGTTGATCCGCACCCTGCTTGACGGCCAGCGCAATGCCGGGCGCCACAACGTGACCTGGAATGGACGCGATGACTCGGGCCGTACCGCATCGGCCGGGGTATATCTATATCGCTTCGAGGCCGGGAATTCAGTGCAGACGCGGAGGATGACGTTGATTAAATGAGGTTTTTCCGGACCGGCCTTGGGATTGGGGTTTGCCAAATCCCAAAATAAAACGCCTCCAGCCGATCGGGTGGAGGCGCTTTGTTTTGATAGCCC
>CBDUDB010000018.1:0-26313 GCA_965365795.1 uncultured bacterium
CCTCCACGGTCCGGTTGTTGACCTTGATCTGCCCCGAGCCCTGGGTGACCCAGACACGAGCGACGGCGGTCTTCCGGCGTCCGGTGGCGTAATATCTTTCTTCCAACTTTTTTCCTCCAAAGGAACGCAGCCCGCGGGCCGTCGCTCAGGTCTAACGGGACATTCCCTGCGGGGGTCCCTACAGTTCGACAGTCTTGGGTTGCTGCGGACCGTGGGGATGTTCCCCGCCCGCGTACACCCTCAGATTGGTCAGCTGCTTGCGTCCGAGACGGGTCTTGGGCAGCATGCCCTTGACCGCGCGCAGGATGACATCCTCGGGATGCTTTTCCATCAGTTTCTTCATCGTGGTCACCTTCTGGCCGCCCATGTAACCGGAGTGGCTCAGGTAAACCTTCTGCTCACGCTTCTGGCCGGTAATCTTCACCTTGGCGGCGTTCAGGACGATGACGTTGTCGCCCATGTCCAGGTTGGCCGTGAAGGTGGGCTTGTGCTTGCCCCTCAGGAAAGTGGCCACCCGGGTTGCCAGCCGGCCCAGAGCGATGTCATCGGCATCGACCAGCAGCCAGTCCTTTTCGATTTCATCCAGTTTCATACTGTAGGTCTTCACGGATCATCTCCTCGAAATGCCGGTCTTGGGGCTTGGCCCATGCTAATCAAAACCACTGAACACACGGCTACGCCAGCGCGTCGGCCATTTTCAGCGATCGCGTAACCTGTTTTGCTGCAACAAAAAGAGCCGAAATTCCACAATTTCTCGGCGCCATTAGGACATTCCGGAACGAGTTCCGAAGAGAATTGTCTGGTCGGATGAATCGGGAAAATCCGGCCACTGCAGGACGGGTAAACTAGTCAAGGGAAAGAGCTTTGTCAAGGAATCCGGACCCCGCAAAAGCCTGAAAATCCGGTCCTCACAGGGTTTGGTGCCCTGGTCAGGGGCGGGCCAATACCGGGCTCAGGCTGTCCTGGAAAGGGGGCCTCAGAACGCCGTGTTCGGTGATGAATCCTGTGATCAACTCGGCCGGGGTCACGTCAAAGGCCGGATTCCAGGCGTCGGCCTTTTCGGCGGTGACCCGCACGGTGCCCCAGCGGTGCACTTCCACCGGATCGCGCTCCTCGATACGAATGCCCTCGCCGCAAGCAGTGTCAGGATCGAAAGTCGAGGCCGGTGCGGCCACGTAGAAAGGAACGCCATGTCTCTTGGCCAGCACGGCCAACGGATAGGTGCCGATTTTGTTGGCGGCATCCCCGTTGGCGGCGATGCGATCGGCCCCGGTGATAACCGCGTCGATCTTACCTTGGCGCAAAACGGTCGCGGCGGCCGAATCGCAGATGACGGTCACGTCGACACCTTGATCAGCCAGCTCCCAGGCCGTCAACCGGGACCCCTGCAACAGGGGGCGGGTTTCGTCGGCAAAAACGCGTATGGTCTTGCCCGCTTCTTTGGCTCCGTAGATCACACCCAGGGCGGTCCCGTAACCGCCGGTAGCCAGGCCGCCGGCATTGCAGTGGGTCAGGACGGTGGCAAAATCCGGCAGGAGTTCGGCGCCCGCCCTGCCGAGGGCGCGGCACATGGCGATGTCCTCGTCCAGAACCAGGCGGGCTTCCGCCAGAAGAGCGGTCGCAATCTCCTCGGATTCGCCTCCGGCGGCGACCCGATCGCGGGCCACCTTGGCCAACCGGTCCAGGGCCCAGAAAAGATTGACCGCGGTGGGGCGCGTGGCCGCCAGGTGACGGCGGTCGTTTTCAAACCGCTGAAGCATGGCCGCCGTGTCGCCACCCTGCTGGGACGCCAGGCGCCAGGCCAGGGCCAGACCGTAAGCCGCGGCCACCCCGATCGCCGGAGCACCCCGGACCGCCAGTTCCTCGATGGCCCGGCACAGGGAGGGAATGTCACCGCACCGGCGCCAGGCGAGCTGGTCCGGCAAGACCGTCTGGTCGATCAGCACGACTTCGCCGTCATCCCATGAAACTACCGGAAAGGGAAATGGCAGGGAACTCATGTCAGCACATCCTTCAGCAACTCCCCCAGCTTGGCCAGGGGCAAACCCATCACATTAAAATAACATCCCCGGACACCCTGAACCATCAAGGCTCCATACCCCTGGATTCCGTAGGCGCCGGCCTTGTCCATGGGCTCTCCGGTGGCCACATACCGTTCGATGGAAGTGGTGTCCACGGGAAGGAAGTCGACCTCTGTTTCTTCATGGGCGCAAACCCCGGCATTACCCGCAGCCCCCCCGACCAGCGCGATGGCGGACACGACAGTATGGCACCGGCCCGCCAGACGTGTCAAAAGGCGTACGGCTTCGGCTTCATCGCGGGGTTTTTCCAGGATATCACCATCCAGAACCACCACCGTGTCGGCCCCGAGCACCAGGCGCCCGGACCACCGCCCAGAAACTTCCCGGGCCTTGGCCTCGGCCAGCGTCCGGGCATAGGCGGCCGGATCTGCGTGTAAATCGACCAGGGATCCGGCCAGATCCTCTTCCACCTGCCCCGGCAGAATGACCTCGAAGGGAATGCCCGCGGTTTTCAGCAGGTCGGCGCGGCGCGGGGAGCGGGAGGCCAGCACCAGCACCAGGTCGTCGGGCCAATTCAGAAAAGGGGAAACGTGCCGCGGATCAATCATCGGACCCACCTCGAGCCGGAGCTTCCCGGTCGATGATCAGGGTTACCGGTCCGTCGTTGACCAGGGAAACCTCCATCATCGCCCCGAATTCACCCTCACTGAGGGTGGGCCATTCCTGGCGCAACAGGCCGCCGAATTCCTCATATAGACTCCTGGCCAGCTCCGGCGCGGCCGAACCGATGAAACTCGGTCGCATGCCCTTGCGGCAATTTCCGTAAAGGGTGAACTGGGACACCAGCAGGATGCCGCCCCCGGTCTCGGTCAGGGACAGGTTCATCTTGCCTTCGGAGTCATTGAAGATGCGAAGGCGAGGAAGTTTGCGGGCCATCCAGGCCAGTTCACCGGACGTGTCGGCCGGTCCGAAAGCCGCCAGAACCACCAGTCCCCGGTCGATGCTTCCCAGGATTTTCCCACCCACGGCAACCGACGCGGGCCCGCTTCTCTGGACGACACAGCGCAAAAATTCTCCCGTCCGTCAGGGTGAGCTTCCGCCCAGCTGGAAACGCTCGATGGCCTGGACCCCACGCACCTTGCCCAGGACCTTGAGGATCTTTTCCAAGCTGTTCAGATTCCGCACCTCGACCACGAGAGTGACCTTGGCCAGGTCGTCCTCCGCGGCGAATTCGCCGCTGGCGATGTTGGTGCTGGTCTGGCTGAGCGTATTGCTGATGTCCATCAGCAGGTTTTTCCGATCCTCAGCCTGGATGATGAGCTTGACCATGAATGTTTGATCGCGCGCCGAATCCCAGGAAACCTCGATCAGCCGTTCGGGGCCCAGGTTGGGATCATTCAGGTTGGAACACCCCGCCCGGTGGACCGAAACCCCGCGCCCGCGGGTGATGATCCCCACGATGCCGTCGCCGGGAATCGGCTCGCAGCAGCGGGCGAAAGAGACCATCAGGTTGTCCACCCCAGCCACCTTGACCCCCGAGGTGGAACGGCCCAGCAGGGATTCGTAGATTTCCTTACCCTTGGCGATGACCTTTTCGGCGGCCGACTCCGGATCCGGCATGACCCGGCCCACGACCTTCATATGCGTGACATCACCCCGGCCCACGGCGGCCAGCAGCTTGTCCAGTTCGGAATAGCCCATCTGCTGGGCCACATCCAGCAGGTCATCCACCTTGGTCTTGAGGTGGGCCCGCTTCAACTCCTTCTCGAGGATCTCACGGCCCAGCTTGACGCTCTCCTGGAATTGCGTCGCTTTGACCCAGCGCCGGATGTGGTGCTTGGCGCGGCTGGTCTTGACGACCTCCAGCCAGCTGGCGCTGGGGTTGGGCATCTTGCTGGTGAGGATCTCAATCGTGTCGCCGTTCTGCAGTTCACTGCGCAGGGTAGCGATGCGGCCGTTGACCTTGGCCCCGATACAGCGGAATCCCACCTCGCTGTGAATGCGGAAGGCGAAGTCCAGAGGCGTGGCCCCGCGGGGCATCTGAAAAACGTCGCCCCCCGGGCTGAACACAAAAACCTCGTCCCGGAAAAAATCGACCTTGAGGGTTTCCATGAACTCTTCGGCGTCGGCCACGTCCTCTTCCCACACCATGATCTGCCGCAGCCACTTGACCATCTCAGCCAGGTCCGTCTGATCGGCCCCGCCGCCTTCCTTGTAGCGCCAGTGGGCGGCGATGCCCAGTTCGGCCCGGTCGTGCATGTCCCCGGTGCGGATCTGAACTTCGATGTTTTTGCCACCGGGTACCCTCACCGTGGAGTGGATGCTTTGGTACATGTTGGCTTTGGGCGTGGCGATGTAATCCTTGATTCGATCGGCCAGGGGAGGCAGCTGGCTGTGTAAAACGCCGAGGGCATGGTAACAGTCGGTCTTGTTGTCGACGATGATCCGCAGGGCCAACAGGTCGTACACCCGGTCCAGACCGATTTCCTGCTCCTTCATCTTGCGGTAGATGGAGTAGAAATGTTTGGGCCGCCCGGCGATCTGGTGCTGGATCCCCGCTTCGTCCAGAGATTTTTTCAAAGGGGTGACGAGTTTCTGGATCAACCTTTCCCGTTCGGATCGTGTCTGGTTGATGCCCGCTTCGATCTCGAAATAGCGTTCGGGCTGTAGAATCTTGAAGGCCAGATCTTCCAGTTCCCACTTGATCTTGGCGATGCCGAACCGGTTGGCCAGGGGCGCGTAGACATCCATGGTTTCCTGGGCGATATCCTGCTGTCGTTCTTCGGGAAGGAAGCCGAGGGTGCGCATGTTGTGCAGGCGGTCGGCCAACTTGATCAGGACCGTGCGGGGATCCTGGGCGATGGCCAGCACGAGCTTGCGGTAGGTCTCCGCCTTGCGGGCTTCCTGGTTCACCGCCCGGATGCCGCTGATCTTGGTCACGCCGTCGACCATGTGGGCGACGTCCTTGCCAAAGCGCTGGCGGATATCGTCCATTTCGTATTCGGTGTCCTCCACCACGTCGTGAACCATGGCGGCAATCAAGGTGTCAACGTCCAAACGCAGTTCGGCCAGGATGGTCGCCACGGTCATGGCGTGGGTGAAGAAGGGCTCACCGCTCTTGCGTTTCTGGCCCTCGTGAGCAGCCTTGGCGAACCGGTAGCCGAACCAGAGCTTGTCCTCGTCGGCCTGGGGATTGTAGACCTCCACCTTGGCCCACAAAGTTTCCATCATGGCCTTAAGGTCGACATCCACTGTCTGACCACCGGGACTCATTGGTCGGTCGCCGGTCTGATATCGACCAGGAGTTGCTGCACCGGATCGTAGTTTCCGTTGCGGGGTCGGAAGGTGCTGCGGCCGATCTGGAACAGGATGTCCCACTGGCGCTCCAGCAGATCCCGGGGATTGAGGTTGTCCGCTTCCAGCATCCGGCGCCAGGCGTCGCCGCTGCCGAAGGATACGAACTCGCGACTCAGGGCCGGTGTGTCGTTGCCGTTGCCGCGGGACGGACCGCGAAACGCGAACCGCAGATGAGCGCCACCACTCAGATAGGTGGGCGGCTTCTGCAGCCGCAGGCATTCGCAACGAAAGACGGGTTTGCGGTTGCCGGACCCGAAGGGTTCAAGATGCTCGAGTTCGCCCACCAGGCGGGCCACCTCCGTGGACCCCATGGTATCCAGGCTCAGGTCCAGATCATACCCCTCGGGCACGGGTCCGGTATGGGGTTCGCGGGCCAGTTCCGCGAGAAAAGCCGCACGGAAAGCTTCGATATCCCGTGAACGCAGGGTCATCCCGGCGGCCTGGGAATGTCCCCCGTGACGGGCCAGGAAAACGGAGCATCGATCCAGAACCAGCTTCACGTCGACGTTGGGGACACTGCGCGCCGAACCGCGAGCCTCGCCCCCCTCCTCGGCGATCAGAATCACCGGCAACTGGTACTGCTCCACCAGGCGGGCGGCCCCGATCCCGATGATCCCTTTGTGCCAGGACCCCGAAGCCAGCACCAGGCCCGGATCGCCGCGCTTGACGTAGGGCAGGGCCATGTCGATGGCCTCTTCCTTCAACAGGAGATCCTGCTCCTTACGCCGCGTGTTGGTGCGGTCCGCCTCTTCGGCAAGGGCGCGAGCGGTGGCCGGATCGCGGGTCAACAATAGTTCCAGAGCCGACATGACACGACCGATGCGCCCGCAGGCATTGATGCGGGGCGCCAGCTGGTAGGCAAAGTCTCCCGTAGTAACGGGGAAACCCCGGTCCAGCCCGCTGACTTCCAGCAGGGCCGCCAGCCCGGGCCGGATGTTCGACCGGTCATTGAATCTTTCCAGGCCCTTCTTGACCAGGATCCGGTTTTCCCCGACCAGGGCCATCTGGTCGGCCACCAGACCCAGGGCCACCAGGTCCAGAACGCTCCCCAGGAAATCACCGGGCAGACAGTCCGGAATTTTCAGTTTGAGAGCCTGGGCGAACTTGAAGGCAACCGCCACACCGCAAAGCTCGTCATTGGGATAAGTCCCACCGTCCCGGCGCGGATTGACCAGCGCCGTGGCGGGCGGGCGCTCGTCGAAGATGTGATGGTCCAGGACGATGACATCCATGCCCAGGTCGCGGGCCAAGGATATTTCGGTCACCGCGGCAGCTCCCGTATCGACGGTGATCAGCAGGGTCACGCCCAGGTCGGCCCACTCGCGGACCATCCGGCTGGCCACCCCGTATCCATCGGTGGCGCGGTCGGGAATAAAAGGCGTTTCTGCCAGGATCCGGGACCCATCGACCCGGAGGGCGCTGATCGTCTCGAAAAGCAGGGCGCTGCCGGTGATCCCGTCCACGTCGAAATCCCCGTGCACGGCCACCCGTTCCCCATCCCTCGCGGCCTGGAAGGTGCGTTCCACGGCCCGGTCCATTTCGGTCAGCAGAAAGGGGTCGTGAAGAGCCTCCAAGGAGGGATAGAAAAACTGTTCCATGTCACGGATCTTCGTCACGCCACGGCCGACAAGTACCTGCAGCAAACAATCGGAAACCTGGAAATCGAGGGGAACCTTGGGGCGGATCAGGCTAACTTGATCTGCGGACACGACCGAAGACAGACGCCAGGGACGCCCTGAAAGGATACCGGAATGGAGGGAACTGTCGACTGGTTGAGCCAAAATCTGCACGCCTTCCGCGCCTTACCCTGCCCGGTGGGCAAGAGTCTTTGCCGGAAATGGTTCCGGATCCTGCGGTGTGACGTGAGAAGCCGGTCGTAAGCCGAGTCCTGTTACCGACGATGCCCGAAAGCAACGACAGCGACAATCATGTATCTCGGATCGCCGTTACCGACGACCTCAAGCGACCTACCCGGGAGTGTGGCGAGGCGGGCTACCTCATCCTCCGCTATTTGGTCTTGCTCCAGGTGGGGTTTACCCTGCCGCTCCTGTCACCAGAAGCGCGGTGAGCTCTTACCTCACCATTTCACCCTTACCTCGATCCGGACGTACCGATTCGATGGCGGTATATTTTCTGTGGCACTTTCCGTGGGATCACTCCCCCTGGCCGTTAACCAGCACCCTGCCCTTTGGAGCTCGGACTTTCCTCGAACCTCCCGAATCAAAGATTTGGAAGGCACGCGACTGCCTCCCCGACTTCTCACCCAGTCATGATAATCGGTTTCTGGTTCCTTGTCACCGGAATAAATCGCCCGGTGGGTGCGGATCCTGGTAGGGGAAGGCCGCTTGGCGGGAAGGGGCCGACTACCCCTCGTCCAACGCCCGGTTGGCCAGGGCATCGGCATGTCCATTCAGACCGCGCTTGATGTGCCGGACACGAAATTCTTCCAGACCCTTGCTCAGGAAAACGACTTGCTGATACAGAGGGCGCAGATCCGGGCTCTTGACCCGATAGGTCCCATGAAGTTGCCGGACAATCAGTTCGCTGTCCATATTCAGGTGCACACGTTTGATCCGCCACCGCTGGCAGTGTTCGAGGGCCGCGACCACGGCCCGATACTCGGCCACGTTGTTGGTGGCCCGGCCAATGGCCTCGCAGTATTCGGCGAGTTCCAGGCCGTCCTTCATCTTGAACACGATGCCGATGGATGCCGGGCCGGGGTTGCCGCGGCTGGCGCCGTCGGTAAAAATTTCCAGGACCGGACGGCCCTTGGTCGGCAGCGGCGATTGGGCCAGCGATGACGCGGCCGGCAACTCGGGCCACGGGTCGGTCCCTGCGGATTTCTTGGCCGATTCGGGGCGTTGCTTGGACATTTCCCTGGGCTCTTTGGGAGCTGCCACGACCTCTTGGGACTCATCCTCGACAAGTTCCCGCCGCCAGATGGACAGACGCCGCCTCAGCTCCCGCACCGAAAGCCCGCATTCGCGGGCCAGGGAACGGAGGTCGCCGCTACGTTCTAAAGTTTTCAGAAGTTCCGTGAGAGTTTCCGGTTTCCTGGTGGTCATCCTGGGGATCAATCCTTCGGTTTCGGTAACGTTTCGACGTTCACTTCCACGGCTTGCGCACCACGTACCGGGCACAGGAAGAACATTGGACCAGGGCCCGACCTTGGGCGGCGTCAATGCCTTGCTGGGCAGGCAACAAGCTGAAACAGCCGCCGCAAGTCCCGTCCTGCACGCGGACCACCGCCTGAGGATACTGGTTTCTCAGGCGCACCACGTGCCGCGAGATCCGGGCCGGCAACATCCCGACCAGCCGTTCGATTTCGCCGCTGATTTCCACTTCGGCCGCCCGGGCCTGGGCGGTTTCCGCACCCATTTTGGACCGTTCGACGGATCCCTTGGCCGCCTGGGAATCCCTTTCGTCCTCGGCCTGCCCCAGATGTTGATCCTGGCCGTCGGTTTCCTCCAAAAGCCCGATGGCCTCGGTTTCCAAACGGTCCAGTTCCATTTCCAGAGCCCTTATTTCCTTCTGGAGGGCCTTGTACTGGCGGCGGTCGGAGATCCCGATCACCTGGTCCCGTTTGGCCGTCAGGGCCGACTCGATATCCCGTATCCTGCCCTCGGCTCCCTTCAGGGTTACCGCGGCCTTGAGGCCATCGGCTTCGGCCTGGGCGGCATCCGCCTCGTATTCTTCCTGCAACTCGCGCAAATGTAGATCGCGCCGGGTGTGGTGAGCCACGGTAGCCCGGGCTGTGGCCAGCTCCTCTTCGAGGCCGGCCAGCTCCACCATCAGGTTCAGTAGTATTTCTGGTTCCAACCGTTGACCTCCCGGTGACGTCAACGCCAATTCTACCACCAGCTCACGGACCCTGCCAAGGATCAAGCAGGGATCCAGCGGTCGCCATGGTATGGCCGCGGTCAAAAAAAAAGACGCCGGGGCGCCTTTTTTCCGAATGCTTCCGAATGTTTCCGAATTCTGAAAGCGGTTCAGGCCTCCGTGGAAAAACCGGAATCTGGTTGGCGGATGGTGGGCGATACTGGACTCGAACCAGTGACCTCTCGCGTGTGAGGCGAGCGCTCTAGCCAGCTGAGCTAATCGCCCATCCGTATCTCATCCAACCCCAGGCTCGCAAGGACATAAGGGCGATGGTGGGCCTACCTGGACTTGAACCAGGGACCGGCCGGTTATGAGCCGGCTGCTCTAACCAACTGAGCTATAGGCCCATGACCGGGAGGGCAAGATAATTGATCCCCCCGAACGGGTCAAACCATTTCGCCGTAGCCCTTGAGTTTACGGCTCCGACTGGGGTGGCGCAGTTTCCTCAGGGCCTTGGCCTCGATCTGGCGAACGCGTTCGCGCGTCACCTTGAAGATGGTGCCCACTTCCTCCAGGGTCCGCGGCGTTCCGTCCCCCAGCCCGAAGCGCAGACGGATAACTTTCTCCTCGCGACGGGTCAGAGTGCTCAGGACGCGCTGCATCTGATCCTTGAGCATGCTATGAGCCGCCATGCGGGCCGGCGAGGGAGCGCTGTCGTCCTCGATAAAATCGCTCAGGTTGCTGTCCTCGTCTTCCCCGATGGGGCGGTCAAGACTGACCGGCTCCATGGAAGCCTGCAGAACACCCTGGACTTTTTCCAGGGGCATCTCCAGGAAGGTGGCCACTTCCTCCGGCTTGGGATCCCGGCCCAGTTCCTGCAGCAGATGCCGGTTGGCCCGGTTCACCTTGTTGATGGCCTCGATCATGTGCACCGGAACGCGGATGGTCCGCGCCTGGTCGGCGATGGCCCGGGTGATGGCCTGCCGGATCCACCAGGTGGCGTAGGTCGAGAACTTGTAGCCCTTGCGGTAATCGAATTTCTCGACCGCGCGCATCAGGCCACTGTTGCCTTCCTGGATCAGGTCCAGGAATTCCAGACCCCGGTTGGTGTACCTTTTGGCGATGCTGATCACGAGTCGGACATTGGCTTCGATCATCTCGCGCTGGGCCGTATCCACCTGCTGCTTGCCCATCACGATCTCGGTGCCGATCCGGCTGAGCTGGTCGCCCACCAAACCGATTTCCCGCTCAATATCCTGAGCCCGTTTGCGCAGGCTGCGGATGACCTGGTAGGCCTCCTCGATATTTTCCTTCCGCCCCTTCTTGAGGTTCTTGTTTTTCAGGGAGGTGTTCATCTCGGCCAAGGACAAGCCGACTTCCTCTTCGGCCAGGGCGATGCGCGTGTGAAGATCGCATACCTTCCCGTGGACGAGCATGAGCTTGTTGGCCAACTGTTCGACCTGCGCCGGCGCCAGGTGAAGGTCCATGAAAGAATCGAGAATCTTCTTTTCCCGGGCCTGGACCATGCGCGTCAAGGTGGAAACACGTGTCCCGTTGGTACAGGTCTCCAGCTCGGCGGCCTCCTCGCGCTTTTCCTTCTGCCAGGTTTCAATCTTCTCCAGCGTCCGCAGGATGCGCTTGGCTTCCTTCTTGGCCGAAAGATGAACGTTCCAGGTGCTGGTGTCGTGCTGAATGACCTCATCCACGTGCACCGCCTCGCCCAACAACTGATTGGCGGTCTGACGGAGTTCCCCCAGAGCGTGGCTGGATCGCAGCGTGGCTTCGATGATGGCGATGCGTCCGTCCTCCATGCGACGGGCCAGGTTGACCTCGCCCTGACGGGTCAACAGGGGAACACGTCCCATCTCGCGCAGGTACATGCGAACCGGATCGTCATACTTGACGTTGGTCCGCGATACCTTGCGGGCCGCGGCCATTTTCTTCTTTTCCTTTTTCTTGCGCCGGGAAAGCTTTTCCTTGGCCTCAGCCTCGGTGTCGTAGTAGTCGATCTTAAGTTCACCGAGCTTCTCGAAGATGCGCTCGATCTGGCCGACATCGAATTCGTCGCCCAGCATGTCATTGATCTGGCCGTGCAGAATGTATCCACCCTTGGCCGTGGCTTCCTTGCGGATCTTGCTGATGATGGCGTTGAACTGTTTCTTTTCCATATGAGCCTTATTCCCCCGTGTGCACTGAACCCCGTGGAGTACCGGACGACCTGGCTTCCTGCCTCAGCCGCTCGAGACAATCCTTGATGACCTTGATGAAATCGGTGCTTTCCGGGCGGTCCTCCTTGCTGATCAACTGGCTGACATAGCCGCGGTATCCCTTGTCGCCGACGGAATTCCAACGGTCCAGGACAAAGTCCCGGAGGGGGCGTCCCGCCCCACCTTCGGTCCTCCAGGCGGCAATCTCCTCCGCCAGAATACGGGCTTCGGGTCGGCGGAGTTCCAGTCCGCCGCAGTCAGCCAGAAAAACCCGGGCGGCCTCACCCGAGTCGTCCATCAGGATATGTGAGAGCATGTCGGCCTCGATGGGCTCCGCATTGACTTTCGCCAAGGAGCGCCTGACCTGTGGTCCGGTCCGGCGCTGTTGAGTTGTAGCAGCCTCATCGGGTCCGGGCGTGCCCCCGGCCTGTTTCATTTCAAGAACCGGTCCCCCGGTCGGGCCCAAGGCCCCGGGGTCGGGATTCCTGTTCACGTATTTCTGTTTCTGCTTGAGTCCTGCCGCTTCGGCGGCGACCGTCTCGCGAAGCAGATCCGCCTGCAGGCCGAAGGCATCGGCCGCCTCCTGCAGGACATATTCCCGGCGCAGGTTGTCAGCGATGCCCGCGACCGTTCCCAGCGCCTGGCGCAGGGCTCGTTCACTGACTTCGCGATCACCACCGCGCTCATCGGCCAGCCTCTTCAAAAAGGGGATGTAACCGACCGCCCCTTTCAAGGCCTCGTGCATGGCGTCGTCCCCGTCGCCGATCACGACGTCGGCCGGGTCCTTGCCGTCGGGCAGGACCACGATTTTCGGTTCCATGCCGTGCCGCAACGCGATGTCCGCCGACCGGACGGCCGCCTTCAGGCCGGCCTTGTCCCCGTCGAACAACAGAACCACGTTCGGGGCCCCACGCCGGATCAGCCTGGCCTGGTCGGGCGTAAAGGCAGTGCCACAGGTGGCCACCACGTTGACGATCCCGGCCTGGGCCAGAGCCAGCAGATCCAGGTAACCCTCCACCAGAATGGCCGACTTTTCCCGGGCAATCGCCATCCGGGACGCTTCAAAACCGTAGAGAAGCTTCCCCTTGGAAAAATAGGAGCTGTCAGAGGAATTCAGGTATTTTGGTTCACCCTGGTCAATCACCCTGCCGCCGAAACCCGCGACCTGCCGGGAAATGTTCTTGATGGGAAATATAATCCGGCTCCGGAAATAGGCAAATGGAGCGCCGCCGCGATCGCTGGTGCGCATCAGATCCGCCCGCTGGGCCAGATCCTCATCCACGCCCCCTTTTTTCAAACCGGCGGCCAGCCAATCGGATCCCGGGGGAGCCCAGCCCACATCGAAATCCCGCAGTGCTTTGTCCCGAAACCCCCGATCCTTCAGGTAATCCAGCGCCTGACGACCAAGTTGGGAATCCCAGAAGGCGTCACGCCACAGGTTCATGGCCACCTCGTTGGCCCGGTGGAAGGCGCGGCGTTCGCCTTCGGATTCGTCGTCCCTGAGCCAGGCAGAAAGATCGATGTCCAGGGGCCGGGCAAGGATTTCCACCGCTTCGGGAAAAGTCACCCCTTCGATTTCCATGGTGAATGAAATGACGTCGCCGCCGGTCGCGCACCCGAAACAGTGGTAGCGCCCTCGAGCGGGAGTCACGATAAAACTGGGGGTTTTTTCCTTGTGGAAAGGGCACAGACCCTTGTAGACGGAACCGGCGGGTTTGAGGCTGACGTGCTGCCGCACCACCTCGACGATGTCGGTCTCGTCCTTGACGCGGGCGATGATGTCCGGAGAAAAAGCAGGTGTCATTATTTTTTGGGCCCCAGACCAAGCTGCATCGGTTCCCCCGCCGGCGAGACGGTGTGGACACGGAAACAAAGGGAACGGTTTAAGATAGGAACATATACCCCTCAACAGCAACTAATCGGCGGGAAGTTTTTTCAGGCCCTGCGGGCTTTAACCGGCCAAATACACCAGGGTGGCCCCTCCACCGCCCCGCCCGGGGCCAGCTTCGCGAAAGGAAGCCACGCGCGGATCCTGCTTCAATCGCTCGTAAAGATGATCCCGCAAACGCCCGGTTCCGAAACCGTGGATCACGTTGATGGTCTCCAGGCCCGCGGGGATGGCGCGGTCGATGAGCCGGTCCAGACGGGCCCAGCCTTCCTCTCCGGTTTCACCCCTCAGATCGATTTCGGGCTCCGCGCCGCCCACGTCCCCGTGCCAGGCCCAATTTCCCTGACTCGGCGCCGCCGGGCTGTCTTCGGAGGAATCCGTCCCCGCTTGGGTATCTTCCAAGGGCCGCACCGCGGCCTTGGTCAGGGTCAGACGCAGACCGTCGGCGGTGGCGGTGATCCGGTCGCCCCGCACCTCGACCACTTTGCCGATCAGTCCCAGATGGGGTATCCGCACCCGCTGACCCGGCTCGATGGCGAACGCCGGCGGTGTTTCTTCCTGACCGGGGTCCAGCCGCCGGTCCAGCCGATCCAGCCGCCGGCGCGCCGATTTGACCACCGCCGGTTCCGCCCCGGATGTCTTGATGTCCTTGACGGCCTGTTCGATGGCCCGCCGCCCCTGCCGCACCAGGTCCTCCCCCTGACGGGAGACCTCTCGCATGAGATCCCGCCGTTCCTTCTTCAGGCCGCGAAGGCGTTCTTCCAGTTCCCGGCCGAGTGTGCGGGCCTTCCCGGTCTCGGTGTCCATCTCTTCCTGGGCGGAAATCAGCTGGCGCGCGCGGCGATCCAGATCCGCCAGAAGATTTTCCACCTGAACCCTTTCTTCCCCCGCCATCTTGCGGGCGCTATCTAGCAGGTCGGCGGGGAATCCCATGCGCGCGGCGATGTCGAACGCGTGGCTGGTCCCCGGGTCGCCCACCCGGAAGGTGAACAACGGCCGCAGGTCGCGCTCGTCGTAATCCATGGCGGCGTTGACCATGCGCGGGTGGTCGTGAACCGCCGCCTTGAGCAGACCGAAGTGGGTGGATGCCAGGACCTGCGCACCGCTGCGGGTCAGGTGGGCCAAAACCCCAAAGGCCAGAGCGGTGCCTTCCTGCGGATCGGTGCCGCTGCCGATTTCGTCACATAGAACCAGGGTGCCCGGCTGTGCCTCGGCAATAAATCGACCTAGATGATGCAAGTGGGCGGAAAAACTGCTCAGGGACTCGGCGATGGACTGATCGTCCCCCAGATCCACCAACAGTCGGGTGGTCAGGGGCAGGATGGTATCTTCCCGGGCGGGAATATCCCAACCGCACTGGGCCAGAAGGCAAAAAACGCCCACTGATTTCAGGGCCACCGACTTGCCGCCGGCGTTGGGCCCGCTGATGACCAGGGTGCGAGTATCGGGGGGCATTTCCAGATCCAAGGGCACGACCAGATCGCGTCCGGCGACCCGGTCACCTTCACCCAGGGCCTCCATCAACAAAGGGTGCCGTCCTCCGCAAATCCGCAGTTCCCCTTGAGTAGAAATCCGGGGGCGATGGCCCCGCACCTGTCGACTCCACAATAGTGGCGCCCGCACCGTATCCAGCAGGATCATCACTTCGCACGCCTGGTCAAGAGCCCCGGCCGCCCGATCGACGGCCCGATTCAATTCGAACAGGATGCGCGCTTCCTCGGTGGCGATTTCCAGGCGGGTCGACGTCAGTTCGTTGGCCAGACGAACCACACCGGCGGGCTCGACGAACAGGGTCGCCCCCGTTGCGGAGCGGTCGTGAACGATACCCTCGATCCTGCGGCTGTCACCCGATCGCAGGGGAAGACAGAACCGGTCTGCCCGCAGGGTCACTTCATCGGCCGTGGTCCAGCCCTGAGCCCGGGCCCGGCTCATCTCCTGACCAACGGCCTGCCGGACGGCCCGCTCCTGACCCGCCACGGCGCGGCGCAAACGGGCCAGCAGGGGGCTGGCCGCATCCAGAATGCTGCCGTCGCGGTCCAGGGCGCGGCGAATGGCCCCGCTCAGGCCGCTGAAGTCCGCCATCTGGACAGCCGCCTCCCCCCACAAGGCGTACCGGGAACGACCGGCCATGAAATAGGCCCGCAACTGGTCCAGCTGTTCCGCGATTCCAGCCAGATGAACCAGGTCCCCTCCCTCCAGGCGGACGGGCGGAGGCTGCCGTACCAGCTCCAGGGCCAGCGTGACATCCGCCAGAGGGGGCCACTGGTCGGCATCACCGGCGGTGCGAAGTTCATCGGCAAGGGAATGCTGCAGGGTGATCGGTTCGAGGGAACTGAAGGGCAAGCGGGCCAGGACCGCGGCGGCCGCATGGGCGTTGAGGCAAAACGACGCGACCTGACCTTTTACCCGGCTCCATTCCAAAAGGTCACCGGCGCGAGTGCCCAGGACCTCCTGACCGGAATCCTGGACCGCGGCCATGCGCTCGAGAAGATTGATCATTCAGATGTGGCCTCGCGGACGGCCTCTTCCACTTCTTCCTTGGCCTGTTCCCCGGATTTTTTGGCCTCTTTCATGACCCGATCCCAGACCTCTTCCACCTGCCCGCCGGACAGACGCCGGGCTTGCTCGTAAAAAGTCGGGGCCGCATAGAAGATGAACTGGCCCAGCTTGTTCTTCTGGTAGGCTTCCTGGATGGATTGCCCGGCCGATACCTGGCTGGCCGCCACCAGGACGACGCTGGTCACCAAGGTACCCAGGGCGATGCCCACCAGGAAACCACCCCACCGGTCCAGCCAACCCAGGACCGTCAGGTGCAGGGCCTTGCTGATCATTTTTGCCAGCAACCGGCTCAAGACCAGTCCGACAAAGAACAGGACCGCCCAGGTCACCAGCAGGGAAGCCCCCTCCTCCATGCCTGTCTTGTCCTGGATCCAGGGCTGAGCCGCCGAAGCGAATCGGGCGGTGAGAATCAGACTGACCAGCACCCCGGCAATTTCCAGCAGGCGTTTGACCACGCCGTCCCGAAAACCCAGGATACCGAAAACGATGATCACGCCCAAGGCGATCAGAACCGGAATATCCATGGTCAACCCACCAGACTTTTTTTAACCAGAGTACTCACCCGACCACCATCGGCCCGGCCGCTGGTCTGGGCAAGAACCGCTTTCATGACCTTGCCCATGTCCTGGGGACCGACCGCGCCGGTTTCGGCCACGGCGGCGGCGATGATGGTGGTCAGTTCCTCGTCACTCATTTCCTCAGGCAAATATTCGGCGACGATCTCCAGTTCGGTTTCCGCGGCCTGCCTCAATTCGTCCCGGCCGGCGTCCCCATAACTGGTGATCTGATCCTTGACCTTCCGGCCATATGAAGTCAGGATCTTAAGCACATCCGCGTCCTCAAGTTCCTTCCGCTGGTCCACTTCGACCTGCTTGAGGGCCGCCTGCAGCATCCGCAACACCCCGAGCCGATCCTTGTCCTTGGCCTTCATGGCGACGATGACATCCTGCTGAAGTTTCGCCGCGATTTCACTCTTGGCCATACGCTTGTCCTTCCTGGCAATTCCACATACCGATGGGCCATTTTTCCGGGAGAGTTTCCAACCCTTCCATGAAAGGTCCCGGCCAGCGCCCTGTCAAGAGCTGGACCGGGCGCAATCGAAGTCATTGTAACACGGATCAGGAGTAATTCACCCTGACCAATGTCCCCGTAGCGCCTGCAAAAAGGCCAAACCACAGACCGCGGCCGTTTCGGTTCGCAGGACATGGGGTCCCAGGGAGACAGGCCGAGTCCCAGACTCCGAGAGCAGGGAAATTTCGGCTGGTGACCAGCCCCCTTCCGGTCCGATCAGCCAGGTCAAGGTCGTCGGAATTTCCCGCACGTTTTTTTGTGCCAGGATGGTCCCGATCTCGACCGGCTGGGCGCCGTTTTCGGTATCGTCGGCCGTCGCCCCGAAAAAAGCCCGGCCATCCGGGTGCCACTGCAAAACCCGGTTGACCGTCATTGGCTCGGCCAGGAGCGGAAGCCAGGAACGCCGGCTTTGTTTGAGGGCGGCGATCATCAGGGACCGCCACCTATCCAGCTTGCCCGGCCGCGGATCAATGACCCCCAGGTCCGTCACCAAAGGAAGGATCTCATGGGCGCCCAGCTCCACTGCTTTTTCCAGGGCCCACTCGAAACGCCGGCCCTTGACCACGGCGCAGGCCAAGACCAGCCGGGGCTCCAGGAATTCTGTGGCATCGGTTTCACAGGTGAGGATTTTCACCTGGGCCCGTTTGCCCTCCTTGCCGGTGGGCAGGCCGGTCAGTCTATGACCGCGGCCGTCGACCAGATCCAGTTGAGGATCCCGTCCTCCGCGCAGAACCGTGAAGAGATGATGGCTTTCGGCCTGATCGAGGGTAACGGAATCCCCGGGCCGAGGTAGATGTTCAGGATCGGTTTCCAGATAGAACTGGCGCACGACATCTCCGGTCAGGAAAAAACCAGGACCTCAGTCGTCAAGACTTCAATCGTAAAGGTGCTTGCCCGGGGCGGGCATCCGACTGGCGAGATCCTCTCGTATTGCTTCCAGTCTCATTTTCAGATCCTTGTCCAGATCCTCGGGGGTCCAGGCCAGGACACGGACAAGTTGATCGCCGGAGCCGGGCCGGTTGACGTGGGGAATCCCCTTGTTCCTCATGCGAAAGATCTTGTGGCTCTGGGTGCCCGCCGGAACCTTCAGGGCAACTTTGCCCTCCAGGGTGGGCACGTTCACCTTGGTGCCGAGCATGAGGTCCACCGGCGACAGGGGCACGTCGATAAGCAGATCATCGCCGTGGCGCTGAAACAAATCGTCGTCCTCGACTTCAAAGACCACCCTCAGATCGCCCGCGCCGGCTCCACCGTGGCCGGCGTCACCCTTGCCGCTGAGCTCCATGTAGTTGCCTGTGCTCACGCCCGCGGGGACCTTGATGGTCAGGGTTTCTTCGCCGCGGATGGTACCGGTCCCCCGGCACGAAGCGCAGGGATCCTCGACCACCGTACCGACGCCCTGGCACTGGGGGCAGACGGCCTCGGTCATCATCTGACCCAACAGGGATTGCCGCACCTGCCGCACCCGACCCTGGCCCCGACACTGGGAACAGGTCACCGGCTTGCTGCCGGCGGCGGCCCCGGTTCCGTCGCAATCCGCACAGGGCACCTGCTTGTTCAGCTTGACGGTTTTTTTGGCGCCCTTGGCCGCCTCGAGTAGAGATACCTTGAGTTCCAGTTGCAGGCTGCGGCCCCGGTTCCGGGATCCCCCGCCACCACCGCCAAAACCCCCGCCAAAACCGCCGCCCATGCCGCCCATGCCGAAATTGCGCAGGAAACTTTCCAAAGCATCGTTCAGATCGACGTTGAAACCGGCACCGCCGAAACCACCGGCCCCGCCGAAACCGGCGTTCTGATCCATGTGGCCGAACTGGTCGTACTGGGCTTTTTTCTGAGGATCCTTCAGAACCTCATAGGCCTCGGTGGCCTCGCGAAATTTTTCCGCGGCGGTGGGATCGTCGGGATTTTTGTCAGGGTGAAACTGGATCGCCAGTTTCCGGTAGGACTTCTTGATGTCCCCCTTGTCGGCATCGCGCCCCACGCCCAGAATTTCATAATAATCCCGTTTGGTGCTCATTCGATCCTCTTAACTGGAGATGATGACACGGGCCGGGCGCAACACCAGATCCCCGTAGTGGAATCCCTGCTGGACGACCTCGATAACGATGCCCGGTTCGGTATCTTCCCGGGCGAGCTGACCTACCGCTTCATGGAAGTTGGGATCGAATTCAGCGCCCAGCGCTTCCATGGGCTCGACACCCTTTTCCTTCAGCAAACCGAGCAACTTCTGGTAAATCAGTTCGACCCCGTCGCGGAAGCCGTCCGACCCGTCAGTATCCGATTTATCCCCAGCCGATTGCAAGGCTCTTTCAAAGTTGTCCTGAAACTCCAGCAGAGAACGCAGGATATCGGCTTGGGTGAAACGCCGCGTATCCTGAACTTCCCGGCGCGACCGCTTGCGGACATTGTCCAGTTCGGCGACGACCCGCAACCACTTCTGCTCGAAGGCGTCCCGCTCGGCCCGCAGGGTTTCCTCGAGGGTGGGCTCCTCAATTTCCTCAGCCGGCTGCTCACCGTCGGCGGCCTCCTCATCGACAGAAGGCCTCTGGTCCGCGACCGGTTCTTCCTCAGAGCGACCGGTGGTCTCTTCGGCGGTCTGGTCTTCGGGACGCGGGTCCATTTCCTGTTCCCGGGGTGCGGTCATATATCTCTTCCTTCTTGGTTCAAACAAACGCCGGCCGGTCGACCCGGCCTGTCCGAATCATCCGAACCGGAGTGTAGTACGTTTCAACTGGCGACAGATCCCTGGGTTTCCACGATAACCCTCCGCAGGATTTCCATCCCGTGGAAGGCCCTCTGGTAAGACATTCTCCGGGGCCCGAGCACCACCAGAAGCCCCTGCCGGCCGCCAAGATCATATCGACCGGTCATGAGGGAAAACCGCCGGAGTTCTCCCAGGGGATTTTCGCGTCCGATCCAGACCCTGAACCCGTCGGCCGATGCGGGTTCCAGCATGTTCAAGGACTCGCGGATATGTCCAGGCGATTCCATGAAACGGAGCAGGGCCTTCAACGGTTCCGGATCGTGGAATTCGGGTTCTTCCAGGATATTACTGACGCCTTCGAATTCGATCTGGACATCGGCCGAGTCACGGAACAGATCTCCTCCCCGTCTGGCCAGGGTCGCCGCACAACGCGTAACAGGGGTACCGACCAGATCAACCGCTCC
Source organism: uncultured bacterium (assembly GCA_965365795.1). Taxonomy (GTDB): domain Bacteria; phylum Krumholzibacteriota; class Krumholzibacteriia; order LZORAL124-64-63; family LZORAL124-64-63; genus JAGLCY01. Next base: position 20,091 of record CBDUDB010000018.1, read on the forward strand.
CAGGACACCCTTCCGGATTTCGCCCACGGTTCTTCCTTTGACCCGATCCGAAAGAAGCCGCGCGGCCTCTGAGATCACCGTCGCCGGCGTGTCTTCGGGCAGATCCACCAGACCGGTCCTGACCTCGGCGTTTTCCAGTACGACAACCATCAGCACCCGCCGTGCCGAACGCGGATAAAATTCGATGCGAACCGCCCGAACCGACTCCAGGGTCGGACCAACGATAATGCTGATGTTGTCCGTCAGTCGGCTCAACAGGTGGGCCAGAGATTTCAACCGTTCCCGGGTGTCGATCCCCTGCTTCAGACCCTGGTCGGCCAACCGGCGCAGACCCGGCGGCGTTTCGTGACGCTTAAGGGACCAACCGGCAAGCAATCTGTCAACAAAGGCGCGAAAACCCGCATCGGTTGGCAGCCGCCCGGCCGAGGTGTGAGGCTGTTCCAGAAAACCGTCCTGCTCCAGGATCTTCATGACCGAACGGATGGTAGCCGAAGACACCGGTCGCCTCATGAACCGCTCCACCAGGCCGGAACTAACCGGCCGGCCGGTTTCAATGTTCAGCCGGACGATGGCATCGAGAATATCGAGCGCCCGCGGGTCCAACCTGGTTTTACGACCGGTCCGGTTCATGTCCCCACCTGATAAAAAAGCCCAGCAGCCGTCATTTCGGGCCGCATAACGCGCCCAAGGTAATCAATGGCAATTCAGGGTGTCAACCTGGCCAACCGGTCCTCGATGGTGTCGATCCGCAGAAACCCCCGACCGGTCAGGAACAACCGTTCGTCCCGGATCTCCCAGAGTCCTTCACGGACCCCTTGATCCAGGTCCCATCCCTGTCGCGGCAGCCATTCCAGGGGGACGCCACGTTTTGTCCTCAGGGTCAGAACCAGCCTTTCCAGACGTCGGGCCGCCCGATCCAGGGGATCGACCGCCGCCTCGGGCAGACGCCCGTTCCCCAGCGCATTCAGCCAATCTGCCTGATTGTCGAAATTGGCGTACCGGCGTCGGCCCCAGAAACCGTGGGCCCCCGGCCCCAACCCCAACCAGGGGCGATGCTGCCAGTAGTTGCGATTGTGACGGGACTCAGCTCCGGGCCGGGCGAAATTGGCCACCTCGTACTGGATGACCCCCAGGGAAGCCAGGTGGTCGATCACCGCCAGATACAGACGTTCGGTTTCGTGGTCGGGAGCCGGCTTCCATGCCCCCTGGGAAGCCAGAGCCGCCAACGGCGTCCCGGCATGCAGTTCCAGGATGTAGACCGAAAAATGCTCCACACCCAGCTGCGCCGCTTCGGTCAACTCTGCCAGCAGGGCGTCTTCGTGCAGTCCGGGCCCGAGAATCCAGTCGGCGGAAACCCGCCGGAATTTGCGGCAGGCCAGGGCCAGGGCTTCGCGGGCGGTGGCCGGATCACAGGCCCGCCCCAGCAGTTTCAGGACAGCCGGGTCCAGGCTCTGCACCCCGAGACTGACCCGACCGATCCCCAGCTCCGCCCAGCAGCCGGCCAGATCTTCGGTCAGGGTTTCGGGATTGGCTTCGGCGGTCAGCTCGAAATCCTCGGCCAACGGCAGACGGCCCACCGTTCCCTCCAGAAGACGAGCCATGAGATCGGGTTCCAGCTGGGAAGGAGTGCCGCCGCCCAGGTAACAGGTTTGCAGAAGTCGACGGCCCGACGAAAGGACCCCGCACCTCTGCCGACGGAGTTCGAACTCCGCCAGGACCCCGTCCACAAATCGGCGGCGATCCTGGTAACCATGTTCGGCCGTCCGGGCAAAATGGCAATAGGAGCAGATGGAACCGCAGAATGGCACGTGAATGTACAGACCCATGACGGCTCCGGCGGCAAAGGCCTCAGCGAATCAAGTCGCCGATCCTGTTGATTCGGGGCAAATGCTTTTCCCCGTTCCAGGACCAGTAGAGGAACATGGCTTTGCCCTTGATGAGTTTTTTGTCCAGCGCCCCCCAGTACCGGCTGTCCATGCTGTTGTACCGGTTGTCGCCCATCATGAAGATGTGGCCCTCGGGCACCACAAAGGTCTCGGGCATGCCGGGCCAGGGCCACTCATGATTGCGTTTGTTGCGCACGAAGGCCGCCTGGTCGTGCCGGGTCCGGGGCGGGGGACAGTTTTCCGGATCGGCCCACGAAGGCACACAGGAATGATCCCCGTCGCGATCGGCGAAATTGGATTCGTAGATTTCACCGTTGACCTTCAGGATGCCGTCCTCCACCAAAATCGTGTCGCCCTCCACGGCCACGCAGCGTTTGATGTAATCGAGGTTCCGGTCATTGGGATATTCGAAAACGATGATGTCCCCCTGGCGCGGTTCGCGAATGGCGGGAAGCTTGAGCACCGGCAGTCCATCGATCAGGGTGGCCTTGCCGATCCGTATGCGTTCGGGAGTCTTGGCACCGTACAGGAACTTGTTCACGAACAAAAAATCGCCGATCTGCAGAGTGTCCAGCATGGACCCGGTGGGGATGCGGAACGCCTGAAATATGAACTGGCGCAACACCAGCGCGATCACCAGGGCGGTGCCGATGGCCTTGGCGTATTCAATGACCGTCTGCTTCAGCGACCTGGGGCCCTTGGCCTTGCCGGTTTTTTGCGTTTCGTTGGCGTTTTCCTGCTGGCGACTCTTGGATTTCTTGCCCATTTCCACTCCCGATTGATCGTTTGTTCGAATCAGCGCTCGACCTTGAGAACCGCCAGGAAGGCTTCCTGCGGAATTTCCACCGAGCCCACCTGTTTCATGCGCTTCTTGCCTTCCTTCTGTTTCTCGAGCAGCTTCCGCTTGCGCGAGATGTCACCGCCGTAACACTTGGCAGTCACATTCTTGCGGAAGGCTTTGACCGTGGTCCGGGCCAGCACCCGCGTCCCGACGGCCGCCTGGATAGCCACGACGAACATCTGCCGGGGAATGAGTTCCTTCAACTTCTGGCAAAGTTTCAGTCCCCAGTTGTAGGCGTTGTCCCGGTGCACGATGCAGGTCAAAGCGTCCACCGGATCGCCGTTGATCATGATGTCCAACCGCGTCAGGTCGTCCTTGCGATGGGTCAGATATTCATAATCCAGGGATGCATACCCGCGGGTAACCGACTTCAACTTGTCGTAATAATCCACCACCAGTTCGTTCAGGGGAAGATCAAACTCGATGTTCACCCGCTCGGTGTCGAGATATTCCATCTTGGTCTGAACACCCCGCCTGTCCAGCGAAATCTGGATCACCGGCCCGACATATTCCTTGGGCGTGATGACCGAAGCCCGCACGATGGGTTCCCGGATCTCCTCGATGTATTTCGCTTCAGGCAACAGCGCGGGATTTTCGCAGCGTTCGACCGCCCCATCCCTGAGCAGCACTTCGTATTCCACGTTGGGCAACGTGGCGATCAGGTTCAACCCGTACTCGCGTTCGAGTCTTTCCTGGATGATTTCCATGTGCAGCAGCCCCAAGAACCCGCAACGGAAACCGAACCCCAAGGCGGCCGAGGTCTCCTTTTCCCAGGTCAACGAGGCGTCGTTCATCTGGAGCTTTTGCAGGGCTTCGAAAAGCTCGTCGTACTGGTCGTTGTCTGTGGGATACATCCCCGAAAAGACCATGGGTTTGGCTTCGGTGTATCCGGGCCAGGCTTCGGCGCAGGAATTTTCCGCCAGGGAAATCGTGTCCCCCACGCGCACGTGGCGGACGTCTTTCGCCCCGGTGGCGATGTAGCCGACCTCGCCTGCGGTCAGGGATTTCTGGGAGATGCGGTCCAGCCGAAACCAGCCGATATCCCCCACCTCGAACTGCTTGTCGTTGCCGAAGACCTTGATCTTCTCGCCCTTCTTGATCGTGCCGTCGAACATCCTGATGTAGGCCACCGCCCCCACGTAGGAGTCGAAGATGGAGTCGAAGATCAGGGCTCGGGGCGCGGCGTCCGGATCTCCGGTCGGGGCGGGCACCTCGTCCACGATCGCATCCAGCAACAACTCCAGTCCCTCACCCGTCTTGGCGCTGACCTTGAGGATGTCGTCGGGGTCGCAACCCAGCAGGTCGATAAACTGTTCGGTCACGTAGTCCACCCGGGCGGCGGGCAGATCGATCTTGTTGATGACCGGAATGATGGAAAGATCATGCTCCACGGCCAGGTACATGTTGTTGATCGTCTGGGCCTGCACTCCCTGCACCGCATCGACCACCAGCAAGGCGCCTTCGCAGGCGGCCAGGCTACGGCTGACCTCGTAGTGGAAATCCACGTGGCCGGGTGTGTCGATCAGGTTGAGGGTCCAGGCCTCGCCCTTGGTATCGGTATAGTCCATGCGGATGGGGTGGCTTTTGATGGTGATCCCGCGCTCGCGCTCCAGGTCCATGGAATCCAGAACCTGTTCCTGCATGGCCTTGCCCATGACCGTCCCGGTGTATTCAAGCAGGCGGTCGGCAAGCGTGCTCTTACCGTGGTCGATATGGGCAATGATGCAGAAATTGCGCGTTTTTTCCCGATTGAAGGCCATGCTGCTTCGACACCACTCCGCTATTGGGACAGGATTCACGTAAAAAGAGGGGACAGCCACCAAAGATAGGGCTCAGAACTTCTTTCGCCACTGGAAAACCGTCAGCGTGGGTCCGGGATCGCTGAATCCGACGCTTTCGCCGACCGGGCCAAAGGTGTCGTCCCAGCGGTCCGGAACCGGCACAGGGTCCTGATCAAAATTGAACAGGTGGGCGTCCACGTAGGCGTCCAGCGCGATGATCAACAGGATCCCGCCGGACCACCAGACAAAATCCCGCATCTGTTCCCAGCTCTCGGCCGAGATGCCGTTGTACAGGTCGTAGTTGGGATCGTCCACGGGAAAGGTATAGGCGAAATCCCGCGCCCGCACCGCCTGTCGGTCCCGGTTCAGGATGTTGGTCCAGAAGTACATCTGGACCCCGAATCCCAGGCCCGCCTTCCAGAAGTTGTCCGAATAAAGCTGGCCCCAGCCGGGGAAAACCGGTGTCGCCAGAACCGCCCCGGTGGCGCTGACGCCGGAGTCCCACATGTTGACTTCCGGGACCTCGAGGGCCGCGGCGTTGGGCTCGGGAAGATCTTCGGGGAGATCGTCGGCCAGTTTCCCAACCGCCTCGGAAAGGGCCGTCGAATCGGGAATGTCGGCGATGGTCTGGCCAGCAGCGAGGCCGGCGGTCAGCCAGCAGCACAGCACCACGACCACCGGGCCCAAGGGCTGCGGCCGCGATCCACTGATTACTGTTTGCCGAAGTATCATTTTCCTTCTATTCCCATACGGACCAGAAGTTTCTCTTCCAGAACTTCGATAACATGCCGGCCGGCCGACACCACTTTCGGTTCGCCGTCCAGATGAACGGCCACCGGTTGATCGCTGGTGAAGGCCAGGGTCGAACACTGGATCACGCTGATGGCTTCGTGGTCCATCCGCTTCCCACTCGAAGCCGCCGGCAACAGTTTCAAACCGGTCACCGGATTAATGGGCCGGATCAGACAGGCGTCCATGAGTCCGTCGTCGAACCGGGCATCCGGAGCAAAACGGAAACCGCCCCCCGTCAGGGGCCCGTTGCAGATTTCCGCGAAAAAGAACCGCCCCGAAATATCCTCGCGCCCATCCGGTCCGCCGACCTCCCACACCACATCCTGTCCCCGGTATTTCAGGAGCGTGCCGACGGCGGCCATGGTGTACCGGACGCCGCCCAGCCAGCGCCACAAATGCGACGCCCGTTCGGAAACCAACCCGCTTGCCAACAGGCCGACGGAGTTGACGAATTTTTCCCCGTCCAGGGCGCAGACATCAAGGGCCCTCTCCTTGCCCGAGGCAATGGCGGCAAGCCCTGCTTCAGGGGTGGGGCAATTCACCCCGACGGCGAAATCGTTGCCGCTCCCTGAGGGCAACACCGCCATGGGACAGCCGGTTCCGGCCACACCGGTGGCGGTCTCGTGAACGGTGCCGTCGCCCCCCAAGGCCACCACCATATCAAAACGCTCGGGGGCCCGGGCCGCCTGGATGGTGGCGTCGCCGGGACCGGTGGTCAGATGGAGCGTGACCTCGTGCCCCATCTCCTTGATACGACTGACGGCCAGGCCCGGATCGAACCGCATGCGGGAATTGCCCGAATAGGGATTGGCGATCACGAGCAGACGGCTCACGCTACGCTCCGGGAGGCGATGGGGGAAAGCAAAAAAAGTGGCGGGAATGTGTGGGAATCGAACCCACCTCGGACGGTAAACGCGCCCGAC